>JASHSK010000187.1 GCA_030038755.1 Gammaproteobacteria bacterium | reverse complement strand
TGGTCTCCTCGGCGTCGTAGGCGGCGTACTGGTCGAGCGTCGAGGGCAGAATCGCATAGTAGCCGCTGCCCGCGACCAGCTGGTCGACGCTGCCGCCGGTGCCCGGTACCCACTCGTAGGCCTGCAGATCACCGCCGCCCTGCACATTGACGGTAGACCCGGACTCGAGGTTCAGCGTCGGTGCGTTCAGGGTGACGCTGCGGGCAGGCAACGCGTTGACCTCATCACTGGTGGTGATGCCGTTGACGTTATAGATCCACTGCTGCCCGTTGAGCTGCGTCTGGCCATAGGGCAGCGTCAGCCCGTCCGGGCTGACCGAGATGAGGCTGCCTGGCTCGAGCGTCAGCGCGGAGCTGGCATTCAGCGTGATGGAGCCAAACGGCGCCAGCAGGGTACCGCCATCGTTGATCGTGCCCGCGTTGATGGTCAGTGAGCCGCCGACCGACAACGGCGCGCCCGGCGAGGCGGAGGACTGATCGATAGCAACCGTACCGCCCGCGTTGACCGTATAACTCACATCGGTGGCCGGATAGAGGCGCGCGGCGTCGATGGTCAGGTCGCCCGCCAGATTCAGCGCGCCGGTGAGGATTTCACTGGCGGTGTTGGCGGTCGAGTACGCACCCTCGATGGGTGCCAGCTGCACGTCGCCCGAGCTGGCGAGCGTGACGCTCTGCACCCCCTGCAGTGTGGTGTCGCCGTAGAGCCCGATCTGCTGCGCTGACACGTCCAGGACGCCACTGCCGGCCGTGGTCGTGCTCGCGGTCGCGCCGGAACTGTTGCCGATCTGGACGTACGGGGCGCTGACCGAGGTGCTGATCCCGGGACCGACCACGATCGAGGGAGCATCGAGCGTGATCTGCCGTCCCATGGACAGTGCCGCATCGGTGTCGAGGTCGATGGCGCTGTCCGCGAGCAGCGTGAGTGAATCGATGCCCGACTGCTCCAGCTGGGCGATCCCGAGCACCGCGAGATCATCGGTCGCGGCCGCCGGCGCGTCCCCGGCGGTGCTGGGAACCAACTCGATCGTCGGCGACCCGTTGCCTGGGTTCGCGCCGGGCAGATCGGTGTTCGTCAGATACAGATCGAGCGACCCCGCCTGCATGACTCCGGTCGTGCCGACGCCCGCCGCAGCCGACAGCTGGCCGAGCAACGACACGGATTCCGACGACACCACCGACAGCGTGCCGCCGGCGCTCGCCACTGTTTCGTGTGCGTAGCCGGGCGTCCCGGTTCCCGAGGTGTTCTCCACTTCCAGGGCGGCGCTGCTGCCAGCGATATCGATCAGCGAGCCCGGTGCCGTGACCACGCCGCCCGCGTAGGAGGTGAGATCGACCGTGCCGCCGGCGAGCACGGTGCCCAGCGGCAGCCCGAGGCTGTTCGGCGTCATGACCGTGGTGCCGCTGACGTCGATGATCCCGGTCGATCCGAGCTCCAGGCTCTGATCAGGACCATATTGGGCCATGAGCACGTCGCTGTTGCCCGGAGCGTCGATCGCCGCACTGACCGTGCCGCCCGGCGCGCGCAGCGTCCCGTCGATGAAAATGCCGCCCCATCCGGTGAGGTCGATCGAGCCGCCGGTTGCAGAGCTGCCGGGATCCGCATAGATCGTGGAGCCTGCCCCGATATCGATGTCGCCGCCCTGTATCAGACCCGTGATGCCCGTCGTGTCCGGCACCGCGCTCAGGCTGATCTGCATGGAGCTGCGATCGGCCTCGGGCAATGTGACGATGTGACTCAGGCCCGCAACCGTCCCGCCACTCGACTGCATCAGAAAGTCCGAATCGAGCTGCAGCGACTCGACCACTCCGTCGATATCAGTGCCCGCGGATACCGTCAGCGCGGCCGTGCTGCTCGATCCGGACGCGACCGGCGCCGTTGCGCCGAGGCTCACGGAGGAGAAGCCGTCGCTCGAGAACAGTGCAGCGCCGATGTCGAGGGAGCTGCCGGAATTGGCGATCGCGTCGCCCGGCACTATCGTCAGGTTGGCCGCATCCAGCGAGAAGCTGCCCCCGGCCACCGTGTCCACACCGAAGCCGGCCAGCTGCAGGTTGCTGCCTACCTGCAGAGTCGAGCCGGACGGACTGGCATCGAGCGTGATATCCCCGCCGGTCCCATTGGTGACAGCGCCGTTGGCGTCGACCCAGGCACCCCCGTTCGCGCGCAGGGAGACATCATTGCCGAGGGTCAACGAACTGCCGTCGACCGTCAGCGCCAGGTCGATCGTGCCTGCGTCCTCGAGCGTCGTGCCCACGAGCGTCGCCGCCCCGACCGGGGAGTAATCATTGGTCCACTGGCCCGAGACATCCAGAGTCACTCCGTCGCCGACGCTGATTCCGTAGCTCGGCGGCGCACCGCTCGTACCCCCGTAGCCCGTACTGGTCAGAGCAATCGTGCCGCCCAGGGCCGTCACGCTCGAATCGATGTCGATGCCCGGGGCGTTGACGATCAGGCTGGAGCCGGCACCGAGGTTCAGCGGCAGGCCCGCCGGCAGCGTCACGGTCGAGTCGCTGTTGATATCCGTCTGCGTGAACCCGCCCTTGGTGATATAGGTCACCGGCAGTTGCAGCGACTGCGCGGGAAGCGCCGTGTCATCATCGATGTCGATCGAGGGAGCCGAGGTGGTGAAGGTGACCGCCGGCGCCAGGTAATCGTCGTTGCCCACCAGGGGCGATTGCTCGTCGTTCGCCTGGGCACAGCTGCTGTCGCACGATAGCAGGCCAATCTGCAGGGTGCCGCCCAGGGCCATCGTCGAGGCGGTGCGCTGGTAGGGTCCATTGACCACATTCCCGAGCAGCGTGCCCCCGAGCACCATCGTCGAGGCGGCGAACTGCAGCTCGCCGGCCGATTGACCCTGCACGTAGCCCGTCTCGTAGTGGCTCAGGCCCGGCGTCGGCTCGATCGTCGAAATGCCCCACTCATTGTAGTTCTGCTTATAGGTGGGATTGAGCACACCGGTGTAAGGGGTCAGCGGATTGGCGGTGGCGATGTTGTAGAGCTGGCCGTCGGCGCCGATCAGCTCGGTGGTCTGCACGACGCCCGACTGATAGGTCCATTCTCCGCCCGAGACGTTGACGGTGGCGCCACTGTTGAAAACGATGTCGCCCTCGGATTGGAAGCTCGCGGTGCCCCCCTGCGAGGTGCGCTGCGCCACCGTTTCGGCGACATTGGCGAGCGCGGAGTCCCAGGCGCTCTGGTTGATCAGGGCCGGATCCCCGTCGCGCATATCGACGGTGACGGTCGCATCATGCAGCGGCCCGTTCTTCTGATCCGGATCATCGGCCAGTACGTTGTCCGTCAGCTCAATGGTCAGCAGATTGGCCGACATCGGCAGCACGGCGTCGCTGCCCGCCAGGTCGATGTCGGTGCCGCTGTCGATGCGGATGCGGGCATCGCTGTTGCCATCGGTGTTGACGGTCGGGTCCAGCGCATACTGGCTGGACGCGTAAGGGTCGGCCGCGGCGACCACGGATAGCTGGCCGTCCGGTGCATCGATCTGGCCGCCGTGCATCAACACCTGCTCCCCGACGATGCTGACGGTCGACTGCAGCTGGGTCTGTGCGGCGACCGCCGTGGTGCTGTCGCTGAGGTCGGGCAGCAGCTCGATGTCGCTGGTCGACCCGAGCGTGACCGTGCCGCCCTGAGTGGCATAGACCTCGAGCGCGTTATCCTGGCTCGAGCTGTCGGTCACCGTGGCCCCGGAGGCGGCCTCCAGCCGCACCGAGCCGTTCTCATTCACCGTGGTGGTCGCGGAGATGCGGCCGTCGTTGTTGACGGCCATGCCGATCAGGGAGATGTTCCCCTCGGCCGAGGAGAGCGAGCCGGTGGCCTCGTTGTAGGCGGTGCCGTTACCGTCGACCTCCACGATCAGGCCGCGCAGCGAGGGGTCCGTACTGGCCTCCAGATACAGGGAAGTCCCCGCCGCCAGTACGATCTGGCCCTGCGGTGCATTGAGGCTGCCATAGTTGTAGACATTCGGGGCGGCGAGCAGCAGCCGCCCACCCGAGGCTGCCACCAGCTGCGCGCCCTGCGAGACCGTGATGTCACCGGGGGTGCCGGTCTCTCCGGTGGAAGACAGTGCCGGTTGACTGTCCGCGAAGGCCGACAGAATCCCGTTCTCGAATACGCTGTCGCTCATCTGCAGCGAGGAGGCGAGCAGACCCGCGACGTTCACGGTCGCGGTCGAGCCGAACAGGAACCCGTTCTGGTTGAGCAGGTACACCTGGCCGTTCGCGGACAGGTTGCCGAGAATGCTGCTGGGGCTGCCCTGATAGATACGGTTGAGGGCCACGGAAGCCGCGGACGGCTGCTGGAACACCACCGCACCGCCGGCACCGATGTTGAACGACGACCAGTTCAGCGTCGCCGCGGTGCTGCTCTGGTTGACCGTCAGCGTGTTACCGGAAACGGCGGCCGACGCCTTGCCATAGGTGACGAAACCGCTGGCGGCGTTGAATGCGCCGGTGGCGGCACAGCCGCTGCTGCACGGCTGCGGCAGTTGCGCGCCCCGTGCAGCACCCCAGAGCGTGGCGCCTGACAGCGCGATGACCACTGCGCTGGACTGGTGTGCGCGCACGCGCGGCTGCCGGCGAGACCTTCCCATGATCGCTACTCTAGAATCCTAATGTGACCGGTCCGTGGCGACAGCGCCACGCGTGCCGCCAGCGCCGGGGATATGCAGTGAGTGTGGTCAGAACGAGCCATGGATATCGAACAGCCAGCGCGACTCACCCAGGCGGGTGTAGGTGGTCGTATCCAACGGCTTCGCCCAGGTCAGCGATCCGTTCACCTTCCATCCTGGCAGCAGGTTGAACCCGGCGCCCCAACTGCCCAGATTGGTCTGCGTCGGCTGGCCCGGCAGCACGTCGATGTTCTCGCCGCGCGCCTCATCGAGGAACACGAACGCGTCGGCGAGCTGCTTGCCGTGCCGCATCAGCGGCGGGAACTGCAGCTGCGCGGTGCCCTTGATGGCGCGATCCGCGAGCGCCTCGGCCTCCAGATAGCCACGCACCCCGTCCGCCCCCGCGATGGAGAAAGCCTCGTTGCTGATCAACGGCTCAGCAGCATATTGACCGG
>JASHSK010000186.1 GCA_030038755.1 Gammaproteobacteria bacterium | reverse complement strand
CGAGCAGCACGCAGGCGCTCGCCGCGCAGGACGCGCAGCGCACGGCGCTGACGGCCCGGCGCACCGCGACGGCGCGAGGGCTCGCGACGGCCCGCGCCGGTCTGGCCGCCGAAGTGCGCGCGGCATATCTGCTGCAACGGAACGGCCCGCTGCGCTTACTGCTCGACCAGAAGAGCCCGCTCGCGAGCGAGCGGCTGATGAGGTACTACGGATATGTCGGCCGGGCGGCGGCGGATCGGATCGCGCGCATCGGTGGCGACGTGCAGCGGCTCGACGCGCTCGATACACAGCTCACGCACCAGCAGACCGCGCTCTCGGCTCTGCAGCAGCAGCAGGCGCTCGAGCTGCAGGCACTGTCGGCCGCCCGGGCCCAGCGAGCGCAGGTGCTCGTGAGCCTCACGGCGCGCGCCCGCACGCGCTCGCAGCAGCTCGCCGAGCTGCAGAGCCAGCAGGCTGGACTGGAGCGTCTGCTGCAGCGGCTCTCGCGCACGCCACGCGCCCCTCGGACGTCGGCCGGGCTCCCAGCGCCCGCAGCGCCCGATCTGTCCTCAGCGTTCGGGCGCCTGCATGGCCAGCTTGTCTGGCCGGTATCCGGGCGGCTCAGCGCGCAGTTCGGTCAGCCGCGGGCGAGCGGCGTGTCGTGGGACGGGGTGGTGATTGCCACGGCGCGCGATACGCCGGTGCACGCGATATCGGGCGGCCGCGTGGTGTACGCCGACTGGCTGCCGGGATTGGGGCTGCTGGTCATCATCGATCATGGCGGCGGGTATCTGAGCCTGTACGCGCACAACGACCGGCTCTTCAAGGCGGTCGGCGCCACCGTGGCCGCCGGCGACGTCATCGCGGCCGCGGGCGACACCGGCGGCCGCGCCGAGCCACAGCTGTACTTCGAGATCCGCCACGACGGCCGACCGATCGATCCCACGCCCTGGTTTCGCACGCGCGCACCGATGCCTTGAGGCCGCCCAGCGTGGGCCGCCCCCGCCGCAGCGCCGCCCCCGCCCCAGCGGCCGGCCAGCAGCGGGCGTTGTGGGCGGCCGTTCTCGGATTCGATGGCCGAAAAGCGACTTTGGTCAAGGACCTGCGACCCGTGCGGCGCGATTCTGCACGCTACGCCAGACGCCAGGACGCACGGTACGGACCAGGATCCTCGATGACGACTCCCGCACAGAGCCGTGCCCCGCTCAAAGGCCGCAAAACAGTCGAGACCCGCAGTTCCAGTGAGCAGCGAGCTGTGGGCAGCAGTCAGGGGTCCAAAGCCGGCCCTGCCGTGGCCGAACCGGCCAAGGGCGCCGAATCCGGACCCGGGGCGACCGCCCTGACAGGGGGCTCGGTCGCCGGCAACGGCAAGAGCCCGCTGGAGACGCGCACGGCTGCGCCACCGGTCGGCGGCAGCGGCTGGACCTCACTCGAGCCCTACGTGCAGGTGCTACGAGCGTTGCTGCCGCGAATCAGTCATCTCAGTGTCTTCAATGCCAGCGGCGAGCTGCACTGGTCGAGCGAGATGGCCATCGACCCGGAGCTCATGAGCCTGATTCCCGAGACGCTGCGCGCGGCCGAGAGCGTGCCCAACGCCCCGGGCGAGCAGCGCACCGCCGGTCACGAGCAGGCGTACCTGTTCTGGCTGCGGCGCGACGACGGCGTGCCGAATGCGGCGCCCTTCGCGGTGGTGGCGATCGGCTGCCGGCCCGGGGGTGCCGAGGGTGACCGCCGCTCCTTCTCCTTCGTGCATGCGCTGGTCAAGCCGGCGATCGAATGCCTGCGGCGCGAGCTGATGGCACGCGAAGAGATCCTGACGCTGCATACGTCACTGCTGGAGCAGGACAGCGACCTCGAGATGCTGCTGTCGGTGTCCGAGAGCAAGCCCGAGGCCGTGGGTGATCTGCGCGCCATCGTCGCCAGCGCCACCGAGCACCTGCGGGCGGGGCTCGCGGCGATGATCATTCCGGAATACGGCATCGCACTCGTGCAGGCCTCGGACCAGGATCCGCTGGAGACCTCGCTGGTGGCCAAGGCGCACCGGCACCTGGTCTCGATGGCCAAGGCGCGCCGCCAGGCGGTGATCGTCAATCGCATGCAGCTGCAGTCCGAGAGCATCTACCGGATGCTGGCCGCGCCGATTCTGCGCGCCGACGGCCACGCGGTCGGGGTGCTGGCGCTGTTTCGCGCCGAGTCCGCCCTCGAATTCACTCCGCATCACGCCCGGCTCACGGAGCTGCTCGCGCGCCGCGTCGCCTCGATCGTGGCGCACAGCTACGACGGTCTGACGGGATTGCTGACGCGCCCGGCCTTCGAGCAGCGCGTGCGCCGTACACTCGGTGAGAGCTCCGCGGCCGCGCCGCCGGCGCACTGGAGCGCGCTGTATCTCGACATCAACCGTCTGCACCTGATCAACGACAACTGCGGCATGCACATCGGCGACCGCGTCATCGCGCAGCTCGGGGACCTCATCCGCGGCAGGCTCCCGCCTGGAGCGCTCGCGGGACGCATCTCCGGGGATCGCTTCGCGATCCTGCTGCCCGCGGCGCTGCCGGGGGCCACGCAGTTCGCCGAGGCGCTGCGCCTGGGGGCGGAGGATTGCGGCCGCGCGCTCGGCGACGGCAAGCTGCATGTCTCGATCAGCATCGGCATCGCCGCGATCGAGGCCCACTTCAAGGAGTTCAACCACGCGTTCGCCGCGGCCGAGACCGCCTGCAAGGCCGCCAACGATCGCGGTCGCAACCGCGTCGAGGTCTATCGCGAGGCCGACGAGAGCATCGTGCGCCGCTTCAGCGACATCAACCTCATCAGCGATCTGCGCACCGCAGTTGCCGAAGAGCGGCTGCAGCTGAATGCACAGGCCATCGTGCCGCTGGGCGGCCGCGGTGCCGCGCACTTCGAGATTCTGCTGCGCATGCTCGACACCAAGGGAGCGGTCATCGGGCCCGACCACTTCATGTCCGCGGCACAGCGCTATCAGCTGATGCCCACGATCGACCGCTGGGTCATCGGCCGCGCGATCGAGATGCTCAGACCGCACGCCAGGCTGCTGGAGGCCGGATCGATCGTGTTCACGATCAACTTCTCCGGCCAGTCGCTGCAGGATGCGGATTTCACCGGGCACGTCGCCAAGCTCATCGAGGACAGCGGCATCAACCCCGCGGCACTGTGCTTCGAGCTCACGGAGAGTGCGGCGATCGGCAACCTGGCGCACGCCGAGGTGCTCATGCGCCGCCTGCGCAAGCTCGGCTGCAACGTCGCGCTGGATGACTTCGGCACCGGACTGTCCTCGCTCGCGTACCTGCGCACCCTGCCGATCGGAATGCTCAAGATCGATGGTAGTTTCGTGCGCGACGTGCTGAAGGATCCGCGCGCCGAGTCGATGGTGCAGACCATCGCGCAGCTGGCGCACGCGATGTCGCTCACGACCGTGGCTGAATACGTGGAGACCGAAGAGATCCGCTCGCGTGTCACCGCGCTGGGGGTCGATTACGGGCAGGGCTTCGCGATCGGCAAGCCCGAGCCGCTCGGCGAGGTGCTCGCCGAGCTGCCGCTGCACGTGGCGGCGGCTGCGCCGGGCGGTGTGTGGCCGCCCGTGGAGAACATCACACTCGAAACTCCGGCTTGAGCATTTGCGCTGCGACGCGGCGCTGAGCGCAAGCGCCACCGTATGCGCCGCCACGCGGCGCAAAAAGTTCATGTCATGCGCCGGCGATGGCCTGTAGTATCAGTCCACATGCAAATAACCAATCGTCCGACACGCTTCCTACCCCTGCTCCTGCTGACCGCCTGTCTCACCTGTCTCGCCGTCCCGCATGCCTGGGCAGACGGTGGCGGCGCCGCGAACGGTGGCGGCGCCGGCGGCGATGCTGACGGCGCGGCTGCCGCGGCGGTTGCGACGGCCGCTGTAGCGGCACAGTTGCAGCACGCCATCGCCGCGCAGGGCGGTGGCAGGCTGCCGGCGCGCGACGTGCGGCTGTTCGCCGAGGTGCTGCAGCAGGTGCGCGAGAACTACGTGTCCCCGGTGGACGATCACGCGCTCATGCAGGCGGCGATCCGCGGCATGGTCGAGTCGCTCGATGCGCATTCGACCTTCATGAGCGGCGATGAATACCAGGACATGCAGGTCACCACCAGCGGTGCCTATGCCGGTATTGGTGTGGAAGTGATGCCGGGCCACAAAGGTGTGGTGGTCGTGCGGCGCATGCCCGACTCGCCGGCCGAGCACGCCGGCATTCGCGCCGGAGACGTGATCGTGAGGATCGACGGCGCGGCGGTGGATCCCGGGAATGTGGACGCGGCCATCCAGCGCATGCGCGGTCCGCAGGGCAGTCTCATCCGACTGGCGGTCCAGCGCACGGGCGCAACCGCGCCGCTGCAGTTCGCGGTACGGCGCGCGGAGGTCAGACTGGTCAGCGTGGAGGGCGAGCTGCTCACGCCGCAGTATGGCTACCTGCGCATCACCAGCTTCACCGACAGCACCGCCGACGAGCTGGAAGCCGTCGTGCAACGCCTCGAGCAGGCCGCCCCGCGGCGCCTCGCCGGCTTCGTGCTCGACCTGCGCAACAATCCCGGCGGCGTGCTCGACTCGGCCGTGCGCGTCGCCGACGACTTTCTCGATCGTGGCACCATTGTGAGCGCGCGGGGTCGCGAGGAGGAAGCCAACTTCCGCGTCTCCGCCACGCCCGGCGACATCTCGCATGGGGCGCGGCTGGTCGTGGTCGTCAACGGCGGCTCGGCGTCGGCTGCGGAGATCGTGGCCGCGGCGCTGCACGACAATCATCGCGCGGAGCTGATCGGCCGGCGCACCTACGGTAAGGGCACCGTGCAGACCATCATGCCCATGGCGTACGGCACGGCGCTCAAGCTCACGACCTCGCGTTACTACACGCCGGCGGGCATCAGCATCAACGGGGTGGGGATACAGCCGGACGTGTTGCTCACCGGATCAGAGAAGCCCCCGGCCGACATGGACGTGGTGCAGGACGACCCGCAGGTCACTGCGGCGCTGACGGTGCTGCGTAGTGCGACGCTCGCCGCCGTTCGCTAGACTGCCCCTCGAGTCTTTCAGCCACAGCACCTGCAACCTCAGCGCCCGAGCGGCGTGCATCGGCGCCCAAGCGGCGCGGCATCGACGCGCGCGGGCGCGCATCAGGGGCGCGCATCGGTATGAACCTGCTGCATCTGGTGGCCGACTGGGTGCTGCACCTGGACCGGCACCTGTCCTTTCTGCTCGCGCAGTACCACGCGGGTCTGTACGGGATCGTCTTCGTGGTGATCTTCGCGGAGACGGGGCTCGTGGTCACCCCATTTCTGCCGGGCGATTCGCTGCTCTTCGGGCTCGGCGCGCTGGCGACGCTCGACCGCAGCGGTACGCTGCGCATCGGCTGGCTGTACCTGCTGCTGGCGACCGCGGCGATCGCCGGCAACAGCGCCAATTTTGCCGTCGGTCGCGCGCTCGGGCAGCGCGCCTTCAGCGGGCGCTACCGCTTCATCAGACTCGACTACCTGCTGCGCACCCAGGAATACTTCCGCCGCTTCGGCGCGGCGACGGTGCTGCTGTCGCGCTTCGTGCCCATCGTGCGCACCTTTGCGCCCTTCGTGGCCGGCATCGGCCGCATGCCGTACCTGCGCTTCCAGGCCTACAACGCCGCGGGCGGCGCCGCCTGGGTGGCGCTGTTCCTGCTGGGCGGCTACAGCTTCGGCAATCTGCCGTGGGTACGGGGCAACTTCGGTCTGGTGACGCTCGCGGTGATCGCGGTGTCGCTCGTGCCGCTGGTGGCCATGGCTGTGCGCGGACGGGTGGCCGCGCGCGCCGCAGCGGGCAGCGGCGAGCCGCTCAGGTAGTCCCCGGGGTTCCGGTCGTGCCCGCCTCGGCGGCGGCGGCGGCGGCGGCCTTGCTCTTGCTCATGATGGAGGCGAACAGGATGCCGCCCTCGTAGAGCAGGTACATCGGTATCGCCATCGCCGTCTGTGACATCGCGTCCGGCGGCGTAATCGCCGCGGCGACCACGAACACGATGATCAGCACGTAGCGCCGCGCCCTGCGCAGCTTCTGCAGCGACAGCAGGTTCGTCAGCACCAGCAGTACCACGGCGACCGGGGTCTCGAAGGCGACGCCGAACCCGACGAACAGGTGCAGCACGAAGCTCAGGTAGTTGTTGATATCCGCCATGAGCTGCACGTTGCGCGGCGTGGTGATGATGAAGAAGCGAAAGACCAGCGGAAAGATCACCCAGTAGGCGAACGCGCAACCCGCGTAGAACAGCGCGATCGACGACACCAGCAGCGGGACCGTAAAGCGCTTCTCGCGCCGGTAGAGCCCGGGGGAGACGAACGCCCACGCCTGGTAGAGCACGTACGGCATCGCGATCAGCAGCGCGACGATGAACGCGAGCTTCAGCGGCGCGGTGAAGGTCCCGGTGACGGTGGTGGCGATCAGATGCTGCCCCGGCGGGAGCTTGGCCTGCAGAGGCGCGGCGATGTAGTCGAACAGGCGGTTGGAATAGAACGCGCAGGGGACGAACACGATCATCACCGCGATGAAGGCGCGCAGCAGCCGCGAGCGCAGCTCCAGCAGGTGCGAGATCAGCGTGCCTTCCGCGAGGTTCTCGGGCTCGTCGCTCATGGCGGGCCGTCAGGCGGCCACAAGGTTCCCTGATGCGGCTCCGGCTCCGACGTCTCGCGGACGGAGGGTGCAGCCGCCGCCTCCGGGACGCCGCCGGCGGGGTGCGCTACCGGCGATGCGGGGGCCACCGGCGCGGCCGACGCGTAGATCTGCAGGCCGGCGGGATGCGTGTCGGCGAGCCCGAAGGTGTCCTCTCCGTCGGGGATCCCGATCCCGTGAGCTACCTCAGGGCTCATCGCGGATGCACCGGAGCCGGGTGCACCCGGGCTCATCGCCGCCGCGTGCGCGCGGGCCGCCGAGGCCTCGCCCTTCGGCGCCGCGCCCATGGCCGACGGCGGTGGCGTCGCGGCCGCGCCCGCCGCATGACCCCGGTCGGCGCTCGCAAAGGTTGCGCCGCGCTTGAATTCCGGGCCGAGATCCATCCCCTGGCGGATGCCGCTGGTCTCCTCTTCGAGCTGCTCGCGGAACTGGCGCGCCATGGCGCGCGCGCGCCCTATCCAGCGGCCGATCGTGTTGGCGAGCTTGGGGAGTTTCTCGGGCCCCAGCACGACCAGCGCGATGCCGAAGATGATCAGTACCTCGGAGAAATCGATGCCGAACATGACCGACCGGCGGTCCTCGGGTGACAGATCTGCGGCGGCGCTCGCGCGCCGTCAGGCGTGGGGGGCGGCCTTCTGCTCGTGCACCGGCTGGGGCTTGGCCGCAGCAACCTCGGGGAACTCGGCGTCTTTGGCTGTCGACGCGGGGCCCTGGATCTGCTTGGCCTGCTCCTCCGACTCTCCGTCATTCATCGCCTTCTTGAAGCCGCGAAACGCCGAGCCCAGATCCGATCCGAGGCTCTTGAGCTTCTTGCCGCCGAACACCAGCAACACGATCAACAGGATGATCAGTAAATGTCTAGGGGCGAAAAGATCCATGGCACGCTCCGGTAAACACGGTGGCCCTCAAAGCCAATATACGATCATAGGCGATTTGGCAGTGCACAACTAAATGCGGTGGCACGTCACAGTATTAAGATCACCCCGAGGCGCCCGTCGTTCCCCGGTCGCCACGGCTGTCGCTCCCGCCGCTCCCACTGCTCCCGCCGCTCTCCAGCCAGAATGTCACGGGACCGTCATTGACCAGGCTGAGCTGCATGTGGGCGCCGAACTGCCCGGCAGCGACCGGCTGGTGAGCCGCGCGCGCGCGGGTGAGCAGCTGCT
Organism: Gammaproteobacteria bacterium; assembly: GCA_030038755.1. GTDB lineage: Bacteria > Pseudomonadota > Gammaproteobacteria > Steroidobacterales > Steroidobacteraceae > FEN-1191. The sequence continues at coordinate 12,828 of JASHSK010000186.1, read as the reverse complement.
CGAACAGCCTGGCAGCCTGCTCGGGCGGTGCGGCCGTGGAGAAGCCGGGGCGATTGCCGCGACGCGTGTCGGCCGCGAGCGTGAACTGCGGCACCAGCAGCAGAGCGCCGCCGGTGTCACGCAGCGAACGGTTCATGCGACCGGCCTCGTCGGGGAAGATGCGATAGTCGAGCACCCGTTGCAGCAGCCGCTCGGCGCTCGCGGCATCGTCGGCCGCGACGACGCCGATGAGCGCCACAGTGCCTGCCTCGATCGCGCCGATCAGGCGCCCGTCCACGCGCACGCTGGCCGTCAGTACACGCTGTATCAATGCGATCACTGCCGATCACCGCCGGCCCGCGGCAGTGTCGGCATGCGGCGGCAAAAGCGCGCCGTCCAGTGGCAAAGGCGCCGTGTAGACCGTACACTTTCCGCTCATTTTGCGTCCCTCGGGATTGCGTCTCTCGGGACGCTGCCCCCGGGCTGTGTCGCTGGAGAGGCTATGCCGCTGTCGTGTCGTTTTGTCACCGCACTGACCCTCACCCTGGCCGTCGCGGCCGGTGGCTCGGCCCTCGCTGCAGGGACTCCGGGGGATGCAGCCCGCGGCGAAGTGCTCTCATACACCTGCCTGGGCTGCCACGGCATCGAAGATTACCGCAACCCCTACCCCGACTACGACGTGCCGCGCCTCGGGGGCCAGCATGTCGACTACATCGTCTCCGCTCTGCAGGAGTACCGCAGCGGCGCGCGCGCGCACGCGACCATGCAGGTGCAGGCCGCGACGCTGTCGGACCAGGACATGCAGGACATCGCGGCGTACTTTTCTTCACAGACCGCAGTGAAGCCGGACCTGACGTCCGCCCCTCCGCCGCCACCCAAGGTCACGCAGCTGTGCGTCTCCTGTCACGGCAAGGACGGCGTCGGCGTGACCGGCGCCTATCCGAACCTCGCCGGCCAGCACGAGAATTACCTCGAGCAGGCGCTCGAGGAGTACAAGAACGGCGAGCGCAAGAACGCCATCATGTCCACCTTCGTCGTGAACCTCACGGCGCAGGACATCGCCGAGGTCGCGCAGTACTACGCCGGAATGAAGCCGGGACTTACGACGCTCAACCGCCGCCTGTTCCGCTAGGTTCCATCAGGGGCGAGCCGGCACGCGGCGGGCAGCGCGGCAGGCAGCTCAATGCAGCAGCCGCGCGAGGAAACTCGCGGCGGCGGCGTGGTAGGCGTAGCGGGCCGGACGCGCGGTGAATGCATCCGGCGCCTGTGCCGCCAGGTACTGCACAGTGACTCCCTGGGAACGCAATCCCTCCCGCAATTGCGCCACCTCGTATCCGGGTGCATCCCCGTCGGCGTCACCGGCCTGCACCAGCAGCACCGGAGCGCGGATCTCGGCCACGTTCGGCAGCCCCGCCAGCGGCGGTGGGAAGGCAACGACCGCCCCGAGCAGCCGATCGGGGTACTGCGCGAGCGACTGCAGCGCCAGATACCCGCCGTAACCCTCTCCGAACAAGGCGATGCGGCTGCGATCGAGCCCCGGCTGCACGGAGATCCAGGCCAGCAGCGCCCCCACGTCGCGCGGGGCGTCGTCGCGCAGCGCGCCGCTGCCGGCAGCCAGCAGATTCGCGCCCAGTCCCGAGGAGCCGCGCACGTTCGGCGCAATGACCACGCAGCCGAGCTGCCGGACCAGGTACTGAATGAAGGGTGCGTAGCCCGGGCGGCACTGGGTGCGCGCCCCGCTGCACAACCAGATCACCACAGGACGCGGCGCATCGGCCTGCGTGCTTGGCGGGGCCTGCGCGCTCTGTGCGGCCCCGGTGGTCCGCGTCCCTGCGTCGTAAACCAGCGTCTGCAACTGCCGCGGCTGATCTTCGACCCGGTCCCACGTCGGGAAGGTCAGCAGTTGCGGCTCGATGAAGGCCTGCGGCGCGAGGGAGCCGATTTCGCTGAGTGTCCAGCGCGTCAGCACCCCCGTGGCGAGCTCCAGTACATAGACGTCGGGCGGTGAGCGCGCGGATTCGAGCGTCAGCGCCAGATGCGTTCCGCTGGCATCAAAGCGCAGGCTGCTGATGACGCCGGGGGGCACGGTGGTGACGGTGCGCGAGAGCTGCAGACGTTGATCGACCAGCATCAGCCGGCTCTGTCCGCCATCATCGAGCGTGTAGGCAAGGTAATGCCCGTCGGCGCTCTCATCGAACAGCTCGACGTCCTGCTCGGCTGGGCTGGAGAGCTGACGGGCACTCGCGGTCGCCGGGTCGAGCAGGGACAGATGCAGGAATCGGCCAGTCGTGGCGGCCGCACTGCCTCCCCCGGTAGCCGGGGCGAAACTCAGGAACAGGATGTTCGTGCCGTCGGTCGCAAAGCGCGCCGCCGTCGCATGCAGTGCGGTGGCCGCGGCGGTGAGCGCATCCCCGTTCCCGTTCCCGCGTGCACGCCGCCCGCGGCGTGAGGCACGCGCTCCGCCCGGCGCCGCAACCGGCGAGACGCTGCCGCGGCTCAGGTCCGCGATGTACAGCGCCCACTCATCCCCGGCACTGTCCGCCCCGCCCGCCTCCCCGCCGGCCGCACCCTCCGGAGAGCTGGCGGGCTCGCTGCCCAGCAGCAGCCGGTGCGCATCGGCGGACCAGCCCTCGATGCGCCAGCTGCGTCCCGCGAGCGCGGCGGCAACCAGCCGCGGCGTGACCGCCTCGCTGCCCGCGCCGCCCGCTGTGTCCGCACCGTCCGCTGTGTCCGCACCGCCCGTCCCGCCGGCGCTCTCCGCGCCGCCCGCGGTGCTCACGTCCAGCACGTAGACATCGTCGTCCCCGGGTCCACGCCGGTTGCTGATGAAGGCGATCTGCCGCCCATCGGGCGACCAGACGGGATCGCTCACGCGGTCGGTGCCGTCGGTCAGCGCTCGCAATGAATGCGCCTGCAGCTGCTCGAGCATCAGCTGCGTGTCGGCCCCGCGCGCGGCCAGATAGACGAGCGTGTCGCTGGAGAACGGCTGCGCCGCCGCCGTCAGCACGCCCTGCGGCTCGAAGCTGAGCTGCGTGCGCATTCCCAGCGGGGAGCTCACCCGATGAACCTGCCAGGTGTTCCCGAAGCGCGTGCTGATCAGCACACTTCCGTCGGCGAGCCAGTCCAGGAAGTGGGCCGAACGTCCCTGCTGATAGGCGGGCAGCGTCGCAGCCACCGTCTCCTGCGTCGGCGGCACTCCATCGCGCTGCAGAGGCGCGGCGCTGAACGGCTGCGGCGCGGCGGAGGCCGGGCCGCCCGGAATCAGGCCACAGAGGATCGGCCCACAGAGCAGGCCAAAGGGTACGAGCCGAGTCAGTGTCAGGCCGCGAGGTCTCGAGTTTCGGCGCATGTGTGCGGGTGAAAGACTAGATGTTAGAGGCTGCGCGAGCGCGTAGCATGATTATTTTCAGCGTGCAGTGCCGGCACTGGCGCACAGCGCCGCGCCGGCGCCGCTGCGGCGCTGGCAGGAGGCAACATGACAGACGGCTTCAGCGCGCTGCGGATTCATCAGCGCGACGGGCGCGTCGAGGCGCGTCTGGAAACCCTGCGCGTGCAGGATCTGTCGGCCGGGGAAGTGCTGATCCGTGTCGCCTGCTCGGGCATCAATTATAAGGATGCGCTCGCCGCGACCGGAGCCGGGCGCATCCTGCGGCGCTTCCCGCTGGTCGGCGGCATCGACCTCGCTGGCACCGTGGAGGAATCGCAGGCCAGCGACTACGGCCCGGGCGATGCGGTACTGGTCACCGGCTGCGGGCTGTCGGAGACGCGCGACGGCGGCTATGCGCAGTTCGCGCGCGTGCCGGCCGAGGCCGTGGTGCCAATGCCCGCGGGCCTGACGGCAGCCTCGAGCATGGAGATTGGAACCGCGGGCTTTGCCGCCGCGCGTGCCGTGATGCGCATGGAGGTCAACGGGCTCACGCCGGCGCTCGGCCCCGTCGTGGTCACCGGCGCGACCGGCGGCGTGGGCTCGCTGGCGATCGATCTGCTGTCGGGCCGCGGCTACGAAGTGGTCGCGGTCACCGGTAAGCGCGAGGCCGACGAGTATCTGCGCTCGCTCGGCGCCGCGCACGTACTGCTGCGCGAGGAGCTGGTGCTCGGCAGTCAGCCGCTGGAGTCCGCGCGCTGGGGCGGTGCCGTCGACAACGTCGGTGGAGAAACACTCTCCTGGCTGCTGCGAACCACGCGCGAGCTCGGCAGCGTCGCGAGCGTCGGCATGGCCGCGGGCTCGCAGCTGTCCAGCTCGGTGATGCCCTTCATCCTGCGCGGGGTCAGCCTGCTGGGCATCAACAGCGCATCGCTGCCCCGCGCCGAGCGGCTGGCAACCTGGTCGCGTCTCGCGGGCGACCTCAAACCGCGCCACCTCGAGCGCATCGTGCGGGGGTGGGTCACCCTGGCGCAGCTGCCGGGGCAGTTCGCGGATTATCTGGCGGGTCGCGTGATGGGGCGCACGCTCGTGCGCGTGGCCGCGGATCCGTGAGTGGCGCCGGCGACAGCACGCCGCCATCGTCGCCGTCGCGAACTGAGCCGTCGGCCCCGGGTCCCGCGCCGTCCGGCCCTTCGCCGCCGGGCCTCTCGGCGTCCGCCCCCTCGCCCTCGGAGCAGCGACAGCTGATCGAAGGGGCGCGGCGGCTGGGCGTGGCGCTCGGAGGGACGCAGGCCGCGGCGCTGTTGCGGCTGCTCGATGAGCTGACCGCCTGGAATCGGGCCTACAGTCTGACCGCGATCAGCGAGCGTGGCGCGATGATCCGCGCGCACCTGCTCGACAGTCTCAGCGCCTGGCCGGAGCTCGTCGGCGCGCGCATCGCGGACGTGGGCACCGGTGCGGGCTTTCCCGGGCTGCCGCTGGCGGTGGTGGCCCCCGAGCGCCAGTTTCTGCTGCTCGATTCGGTGGGGAAAAAAATCCGCTTCGTGACGCACGCCGCCCGCCACCTGCAGCTCACCAACGTGACGGCAGCGCAAACACGTGTCGAGACGCTCAAGCCCGAAGCACCGTACGACACCGTGATCGCGCGTGCCTTTGCGGCGCTGCCCGACCTGCTCGCGGCCATTCATTCCCTGCTGGGCCCCCACACGCGCGTCGTAGCACTCAAGGGACACTACCCGCGCGAGGAGCTGGCGGCGCTGCCCGGCGGCTGGCGCGTGCTGGGGGTGCGCGAGGTGCACATCCCCGGGCTCGCCGCCGAGCGCCACATCGTCTCCCTGGCTGCCGGCGATGGTACGCCGCTCGACGAGCCCGGCCCGCCACACGGCCCGCCGCGGGGCTCGCCTCACAGCCCGCCGCGCGCTCCCGACGGGATGCCGCGCGGGCGCGCCAGCGGCTAGACTAGCCCCGTCATGAAGCGGGTGATCGCGGTCGCGAACCAGAAGGGCGGGGTGGGCAAGACAACCACGGCCGTGAATCTGGCGGCGTCCTTTACGGTCATGCATCGCCGTGTGCTGCTGATCGATATCGATCCACAGGGAAACGCCACGACCGGCTGCGGTGTCGACAAGCACGGCATCGCCTGCGGCAGCTGCGAGGTATTGCTCGGCGAGCACAGCGCCGCCGAGGCGATCGTGCAGCTGGCGAGCGCCCCGGCGCCCGCGCCCGCACCGATGACGGAATCGGCCGATGCGGGTGCATGCACTCCCGCTTACGATCACGATGACGTCGGCGGCACGCCGCTGCATCCACTCTCGATCATGCCGGCGAACCAGGATCTCACCTCAGCGGAAGTGCGCCTGCTCGCGCTCGGCGCCGGGCGCGAACAGCGCCTGCGTCAGGCGCTTGCGCCGATTCGCGACAGCTACGACCTGATCCTCATCGATTGTCCCCCCGCGCTGAACATGCTCACGGTCAACGCGCTGGTGGCCGCCGACGGTGTCGTGATCCCCATGCAGTGCGAATACTACGCACTCGAAGGGCTGTCTTCGCTGGTGAGCACGATCGAGCAGATCCAGGCCACTGCCAATCCGACGCTGCAGATCGAGGGCATCCTGCGCACGATGTTCGATCCACGTAACAATCTGGCCAACGAGGTCAGCGCGCAGTTGATGGTGCACTTCGGGGAGCGCGTGTTTCGCACGCTGGTGCCACGTAACGTACGGCTCGCCGAGGCACCGAGCTTCGGACGCCCGGCGCTGGAGCACGACCCCAACTCGCGCGGCGCGCTCGCGTACCTGGCGCTCGCCGGAGAAATGCTGCGCCGGGATGACGAGATGCGCGACGGAACGGGCATCACCGCCCCGGCGCCCACCTCGGCGCCCACCCCGGCGCCGGCCCCACCGGACGCAGCGGCGGACGCGTTTTCCGGATTGAGCACGTGATGCAGCAGAAGAGGCCCACTCTCGGGCGAGGACTGGCCGAGCTGCTCGGCCAGGCGCACGCCTTCGCGCCGGTGACGGCCCCGGCGACGCCCGGGCCCGCCTCGCCGGACGCGAGGGTGCAGCCGGACGGGGCCGGCACAGGCGCATCGCCCGCGGGCACATCCCCTCGCCCCGCCTCCCGCCCCGGTGGGGACGAATTCGAGCGGCTGCCGCTCGACCTCCTGCAGCGCGGACGCTACCAGCCGCGCCTGGACATGCGTCCAGAGAGCCTGGCCGAGCTCGCGGAATCGATCCGCTCGCAGGGCGTCGTGCAGCCCATCGTCGTACGGCCGATCGGTGCGCCGGATGCGCACGGGGTGCAGCGTTACGAGATCATCGCCGGGGAGCGGCGCTGGCGCGCCGCGCAGATGGCCGGGCTGCACGAGATCCCGGCCGTCGTGCGACACGTCGCCGATGACGCGGCCATCGCGATGGCCCTCATCGAGAACATCCAGCGGGAGAATCTCAATCCGCTGGAGGAGGCGCGTGCACTGCAGCGCCTGATCAGCGAGTTCGGCCTCACCCATCAGCAGGCCGCGCAGGCCGTGGGGCGCTCACGCGCCGCGGTCAGCAACCTGCTGCGACTGCTCGAGCTGCCCGAGGAGGTGTGTGAGCGCGTCGAGCGGCGCGAGCTGGAGATGGGACACGCGCGCGCACTGCTCGGCCTGCCCCAGCGACGCCAGCAGACCGAGGTGGCCGCGCTGGTGGTGCGCCGGAGCCTGTCGGTGCGCGAGACGGAAAGTCTGGTGCGCCGCATGATCGAGCCGGCGCGCGCCGAGGACCGCACCGAGCGCGGTGCCGTCGCCGTGGATCCGAACATCCAGCGGCTCGAGGACGAACTGGCGGAGCGGCTCGGTGCCCGCGTCAGCATCGAGCATGCCCGCGCCGGCCACGGGCGCCTCGTGATCCGCTACAACAGCCTGGAGGAGCTCGACGGCATCCTGAGCCATTTTCCGCCGATTTCTTGAAGCGGCAGAGGCCTGTCTCTATAATCGCGCCCCGCTTGTCGGGGCCGCCTCTACCGGTGCCGGATAAGTCAAAATGCTAGGCCACTCCCGAGCGCTTGGAGGCACCCGCGAGTGGTTTTTTATCGTCTGGAAGTCAGGTGCCGACCAGTAGCGATTCCGACGCGCGGCGCCTGGCCCATCGGGTGTTGGTGCTGCAGGCGCTGGCTGGCCTGGCCGTGGCGCTGGTGTGCCTGCTGGTGTGGGGCCGGGATGGCCTCATGTCCGCGGTGGCCGGTGCCGTCACCGGCGTGATCGCGAACTTGTACATGACGTTCCGCGCGCTGCGACCGGCGCGCACGCCGCAGGCGGCGCTGGGGCGCCTGTACTTCGGGCAGCTCATCAAGGTCATCGTGACCATTGGGCTGTTCGTGCTGGCTTTTTGGCTGCTGCCGCACGTGGCCTGGCCGGCGTTGCTGATCGCGTATCTGGCCACACTGGTGGTGAGCTGGTCCGCGCCGCTGCGGGTGATCCGTCGCGGCTCGGGCCGAGGCTGAGGAATTCGGGGAAACGGTAGCGCGAATGAGGCCTGAACACGGCGAGTCAGCCGCGGATTACATGACCCACCACCTGAGTCACCAGAAGGTGGTCCTCGGGTCTTTCACCTGGAACGTCGACACGCTGCTGATGTCCACGCTGCTGGCGGCCGCGATCGCGCTGCTGCTGATCGTGGGGGCACGCCGCCTGCGCAGCGATCGGGCGCCGACCGGGCTGGCGCTGTTCGTCGAATACATCTACGACTGGGTCGACGGACAGGTGGCCGAGAGCTATCGCGGCGGGCGGCGCTTCATGGATTCCATGGCGCTCGCGCTGTTCGTGTGGATCGTGGCGATGAACGCGCTGGATCTGCTGCCGGCGGACGTGCCCTCGAATCTCGCCAGCCTCGCCGGTGCGCATCTCTGGCACGTGCTGCCCACCGCCGATATCAACGGCACCTTCGCGATGGCGTTCGTCGTGGCGGTGTTCATCATCGTCGCCGGTGTGCGCGCCAAGGGCATGGGCGGCTTCCTGCACGAATGGATCGCCGCCCCCCTGGGCAAGAACCCGCTGCTGTGGCTGCCGAATGTCTTCCTGAACTTCGTCGAGCTGCTGTCGCGCCCGGTGTCGCTGGCGCTGCGACTGTTCGGCAACATGTTCGCCGGCGAGCTGATGTTCCTGCTGATCGCGCTGTTCACGCTCAACGCGGTGGGCCCGGATGTCGGCACGGTGGTGCTGTTCGTCCTGCAGGTGGGGCTCGGCTTCGTCTGGTCGGCGTTCGACCTGCTGATCGCGCTGCTGCAGGCCTACATCTTCATGTTGCTGCCGATCGTGTACATCACCCTGGCGGAAGAGCATCACGGGTGATGCGCGGCCGGGCGAGCTGAGTAGAGATAGAGACCAAGTCAGAAGAGAGACCAGGAGACGCTAAGATCATGGACCCAATCGCAACCCTTCAGGCCTACACCGCGCTGGGTATCGGCCTCATCATCGGCCTCGGCGCCTGCGGCGCCTGTATCGGCATCGGTGTCATGGGCTCGAAGTTCCTGGAGGCGGCCGGCCGCCAGCCGGAGCTGATGCCGATGCTGCAGGCGCGCATGCTGCTACTGCTCGGTCTGATCGATGGGGACTTCTTCGTCGCCGTGGGTCTGGCCATGATGTTCGCGTTCGGCAATCCGTTGCTCTCGCAGGTGCGCTCGCAGGCGGCGGCGCAGCCGCCCGCGGCCAGCGCGCCCGCCGTTGCGGCGCCGGCCCCGTCCACGTCAACCCCATCCACGCCGGCTCAATAAGCGCGCCGCGCACGGCGAGGCTGCCCAGGCTTTTGCGGAGACGGGCGATGTTGCAACCCAACGCCACCTTCATCGCGCAGATCATCGTGTTTCTGCTGCTGCTGTGGTTCATCTATGCGTTCGTCGTGCCGATGATCGCCAAGCCGGTGAACGAGCGCTACAAGCGTATCGCCGACGGCCTTGCGGCCGCCGACGCCGGCCGCAAGGAACTGGAAGCGGCCAGCGCGCGCGCCAACGACATCCTGCGTGAGGCGCGCGAGCGCGCCCGCGCCATCGAGGATCAGGCGCAGCGCCGCTCGCTCGAGGAGATCGAGACAGCCAAGCTGGCGGCACAGGCCGAGGGCGCGCGCATCGTGGCGGCCAGTCAGGCCGAGGCCGCCAACGAGGCGGCTCGCGCCCGCGAGCAGCTGCGGCGCGAGTTCGGCGCCCTGGTGGTGCGCGGCGCCTCGCAGCTGCTCGAGCGCGAGATCGATGCGCGCTCGCACGCGCAACTGATCGAGCGGCTGACCCAAGAGATCGCGGGCGACTGACGAGGCGCCGCGAGAGCCCATGGCAGAGCTGATCACCATCGCGCGACCCTATGCACGCGCGGCCTTCGAGGCTGCGAGCGCCGCCGCCGCGATGCCGGCGTGGAGCAGCTTTCTGGCGCGTGCCGCCATGGCGGTGGGCGATGCGCGGATCGAGCCGCTGATCGGCAACCCGCGCGTGAGAACCGATGAGCTCATCGAGCTGCTGCTGACGGTGGCGGAGCCGCCTGCCGGCGTGTCGCCGGCGGCTACGCCCGGGACCCTCTCGGCGCCCACGGCCGCGACGGGTGCGCGCACTGCACGCGCAGCCGCACCGGCCGCGTCCGGCCGCACGCCCGATGAGCAACGCAACTTTCTGGTGCTGCTGGCGCACAACCGGCGGCTGGCATTGCTGCCGGAGATCGCCGCGCAGTACGAACTGCTGCGCGCGCAGGCCGAGCATGTGGCGGACGTGCAGGTACGCGCGGCGCGCGAGCTGACGGCCGCGCAGGCCGCGGCCCTGTCGGCCGCGCTCGAGCGGCGGCTGGGCAGCGCGGTGCGGTTGCACGTCAGCATCGATGCGGCACTGCTCGGCGGTGCCGTCGTGCATTACGGGGACTACGTCGTGGACGGCTCGCTGCGCGGCCGGCTCGAGCGCCTCGCCGTGGCCGTCGCCGGTGCCTGAGGCGCGAGCGCGGCTTCGGCAGCAGGATTTTTCGAGGAATAATGTATGTCGATCAAGGCATCTGAAATCAGCGAGCTGATCCGCCAGCGCATCGAGCGCTTCCAGGGCGCGGCCGAGGCCCGCGACGTCGGCACGGTGGTGTCGGTGACGGACGGCATCTGCCGCATCCATGGACTCGCCGACGTGCGTTACGGCGAGATGATCGAATTTCCGGGAGGGCTGTTCGGGCTCGCGCTGAACCTCGAGCAGGACAGCGTCGGGGCGGTGGTGCTCGGCGACTACAAGCCGATCAGGGAGGGCGACACCGTCAAGACCACCGGGCGCATCCTCGAGGTGCCCGTGGGTCCGGAACTGCTCGGTCGCGTGGTGGATGCACTGGGCAATCCGCTCGACGGCAAGGGCGCCCTGGGGGCGAAGGCCACCGCGGCGATCGAGCGCGTGGCTCCGGGCGTGATCTACCGCCGCTCGGTCAGCCAGCCGGTGCAGACCGGCTACAAGGCGATCGATTCGATGGTGCCGATCGGTCGCGGGCAGCGCGAGCTGATCATCGGCGATCGGCAGACCGGCAAGACCGCGCTCGCCGTCGACACCATCATCAACCAGAAGAGCTCGGGCATCCGCTGCATTTACGTCGCGATCGGGCAGAAGCAGTCCTCGATCGCCAACGTGGTGCGCAAGCTCGAAGAGCACGACGCGCTCAGGCACACCATCATCGTGGCCGCCGCCGCGGCGACGCCGCCGGCGATGCAGTACCTCGCCGCCTACAGCGGTGTGACCATGGGCGAGTACTTCATGGACAACGGTGAGGATGCACTCATCATCTATGATGACCTTTCCAAGCAGGCGGTGGCCTACCGGCAGATCTCGTTGCTGCTGCGCCGCCCGCCGGGACGCGAGGCGTTTCCCGGCGACGTGTTCTACCTGCACTCGCGACTGCTGGAGCGCTCGGCGCGGGTCAACGAGGAGTATGTCGAGCGGGTGTCCAAGGGACGCGTCAAGGGCCGCACGGGCTCGCTCACCGGGCTGCCGATCATCGAGACGCAGGCCGGCGACGTCACCGCGTTCGTGCCCACCAACGTCATCTCGATCACCGACGGGCAGATCTTCCTGGAGACCGATCTCTTCAATTCCGGCATCCGTCCGGCGATGAATGCGGGCATCTCCGTGTCGCGCGTGGGCGGCGCCGCCCAGACCGACGTCATCAAGCGTCTGGGTGGCGGTATCCGTCTGGCGCTCGCGCAGTACCGCGAACTGGCGGCGTTCGCGCAGTTCGCGTCCGATCTGGACGAGACCACGCGCCGCCAGCTCGAGCGCGGTCAGCGCGTCACCGAGGTCATGAAGCAGCGCCAGTACGCACCGATGTCGGTGGCCGAGATGGCGCTGTCCATCTACGCGGTCAACAACGGCTACATGGACAAGGTCGAGCGGCGGCGCATCGTGGAGTTCGAGGCGGCGCTGCAGTCATTTGCGCGCGGCAGCCACCGCGCGGATCTCGATGCCATCAACGCCGAGCCGGTGCTCAAGAAGCACGAACAGACGCTGAAGAAGATCTGCGACGCGTTCCAGGCGACGGGCACGTTCGCGCCCTGATCCGCCGGCCCTACCGCCACTCGAGCCCGAGTCACCGCCATGCCCGGCACCAAGGAAATCCGCAACAAGATCGCCAGCGTCAAGAGCACGCAGAAGATCACCAAGGCGATGGAGATGGTCGCGGCGAGCAAGATGCGCCGCGCGCAGGAGCGCATGCGCATGGCGCGGCCGTTCGCGACCATGTCGCGCCACGTGATCGGCCACCTGAACCAGGCGAATCCGGACGTGCATCACCCGTTCCTGAGCGAGCGCGAGTCGCGTGCGGTGGGAATGATCGTCATTTCCACGGATCGCGGACTGTGTGGTGCGCTCAATGCCAATGTGTTCAAGGCGGCGCTGCAGAGCGTGCGCGACTGGCAGAAGCGCGGCGCGAGCGTCAGTCTGTGCCTGATCGGCAGCAAGGCGCTGAATTTCTTCCGCCGCCTGGACCTGCCGATTCTCGCCAGCGCCTCGGCGCTGGGCGATCAGCCGCATCTGCGCGATCTGATCGGCCCGGTCAAGGTGATGCTCGATGCCTATCGCGACAGCAGGATCGACCGGCTGCTGCTGCTGCACGCGCAGTTCGTCAACACCATGACGCAGAAGCCGCGCGAGCTGCAGCTGCTGCCGATCCCGCAGCCCGCCGAGCCCGACAAGGATCTGGCGGCCCACTGGGATTACATCTACGAGCCGTCCGCGGACGAGATCCTCGACGGACTGTTGATGCGTTACATCGAGTCGCAGGTCTATCAGGGGGCGGTGGAGAACGTCGCCTGCGAGATGGCCGCGCGCATGGTCGCGATGAAGAGCGCTTCGGATAACGCCACCGAGCTGATCGCCGAGCTGCAGCTGGTCTACAACAAGGCGCGCCAGGCGGGCATCACCAAGGAGCTGGCGGAGATCGTGGGCGGGGCGGCGGCGGTATAGCGGGAGCGGACGGCGCGAGCGGATGGCGCGAGCGACGCAGCCGGCGC
>JASHSK010000185.1 GCA_030038755.1 Gammaproteobacteria bacterium | reverse complement strand
CGGCGCAGCTGCCCCGAACGCCCTACTGCCCGCGGTGCCGAGCGGTGTCGCTGAGATCACGGTTTGGATCGTCCTGTCGCTCAGCGCAGGCATCTGTGAAGAAGTCCTCTTTCGTGGCTACCTGCAGCAACAGCTGGCGGCGCTTAGTGGCAGCACCCCCGTCGCGATCCTGGGACAGGCCGTCGTTTTCGGTATCGTCCACGGTTATGAGGGCATGGGCGCAGTGATCCGAATCGTATTGTTTGGGCTCGCAATGGGCTTGCTGGCGAAATGGCGCGGTAATATTCGTGCCTGCGTGCTGGCCCACGCCGCTTGGGACATCCTAGAAGGACTTGGCCTGCCGTAGCTCTGGTACCGGAGTCTTACCATTGACGGATGAGTGATGGCCGTAGTTAGTGAGCCCGGCTACAGCGCCACAAAACTGTTGGTCAGGCCTGAGCACGACGATATCGCGCAACTCGGGATCCTTGAGGCCCCGTGCCTGAACGTAGGCCACTGCGGCGGCCTTGGCCTGATCGCCGGCGAGGCTTGCCGGCAGTAGATTTCACGGGTCACCCTGAATCGAGTCCGGTGATCAGCATGGCATGGCGTAACGTCATTGTCATTACGCCAGCTGTGGCGCAATTTCTTCTTCTGACACATCCAGGCGGCCCGATCGTTCGCAGCGCGCCGCTATCCCGTACCCCGCTGCGGTTCTTCAGAGTCACGCCGGACCTAGTGTTCCGACCAGTGGAAAGAGGCCAGCCTGGAGAAATCGTCGTAATAGAGCTCGTATCCCTCCGAGTCCTCGGCTCTCAGCGAGTGGAAAATCCATTGTGACTTTCCGCTGTTGTCGAGGTCCGCCGCCTCCATAGGCATCAATCCGTGCCCGAGAGGGCGCAGCCCGTGGCCTGCAGTGAGCACGAACCAGTAGTCGAAGAAGTGCTGATCGTCGAACCAACCGCAAATGGATCTCTTTCCGTCCAACCTCTCGCCAAAAAACACCTCATTGGCGGCCGAGCGGTATGCCTTGATGAATATGATCTCGTTGTCCGCATAGGGCACCATCGTTGCCTGCGTTTCAGGCTGCTCACACCGGGGCATCCGTGGAACGATCTTCCGCAGCGCCTCAATGGCAAGAGCTTTTTCGGCCGCTGACAGTGTCGTCGGCCGCCAGTGCTGCGGGTCCAGAAAGTTCGGCCTGGACACCACCAACAGCGGCCGGCTGCCTGCTGCACCCATCGTATATTCGAACTGCCGGGCACCGGCACTGATCTTCGGTATGTTCGTCAGGTCAGTGGTGATTATCTGCACGCCCAAATCAGCAAACCAATGCAAAGGTCCGGGGTTCCTGCTGCTGATGTGCCCGATCGCCTTGCCGTCGAAGACCACTGTCCAATCAACCGCTGATGGGTAAGTGGCATTGGCCACCTCCAAGGCAGTCGGGTCAGCGTAGTTGGTGTCCATCGGCAACCAATCCGCTCCCTGCTTCCGAAAGGCGATTCTCACGTGCGGCTCTGCGCTCAGGATGGGGAATTGATGGTAGCCCGGGAAGGCTTGTCCATCCTCGAGTACACCGACGTATAGCGGTGGCTCGCCCGCCGCGATCGCGGCTCCGCAAAACAGGGCGCTACACACTACAAGTACAAACGGCGCTGCGCTCTTCATGACCAATCGCCTCCGACCGGCCGCTGCAACCGCCCACGGCCACCGTGGTATTCTAGTCGGATCACCGAGGACACATGTTCGAGTGGCGGCCCCTGCTCGAGGAGGGGCGCAACGTCGGTCGCACTTTCCCGCGACTTTCCCGCGACCTGATCTCATCATCGCGGCCACGGCGCTGCACCACGGACTGACCGTCGTCTCGCGCGACACCGGCGAGTTCGCCAGGGAGAACGTCGCCGTGTGCAACCCGTGGCGCGACCCGCTGCCGCCCGCAATGGAATAATCAGATGCCAGGTAGTGGCCATGGCGTACCTGGGTCAATATACTGAGTGCGCGCGAAGCACTATAAATCGCGGGGGACCTCAATGTTACGGGATAGCGTTGTCAGTCGGGTCACGCTGGGCTTGGCGGCGGCTTTGCTCTGGGCCGCAGGTACCGGGTTCGCAGCCGCGGCAACTGTAGTCGACGGCGGCATGTCGCCGTTGCAGACCGTCGGGCCGGTACACGTACTGCCGGTCGTCAATGGCATATACATGTTGACGGTCAACGGCATCAACGTGGCGGTTCAAAGCGGACCGGACGGCGCCATCGTGGTCGATTCCGGTCCGCAGAGCGTGGCTGAGGCACTCCTGGCGGCAATCAGCAAGGTCACCGACAACGCACCGATCCGCGATGTGATCTATACCAGCGCTGATGCGGATCTGGTGGGAGGCGGCGGAGTTTTGAGCGCGGCCGGGTTGAATCTGGGGGCATTGGATCAGTTCATTTCCGGCGGTGACAGGTCGGCCAGCGCGCTCGCCGAGGTTCCCGGTGCGAACTCCGGTGCGGGCGCAACGATCATTGCGCGCCAGGGCGTGCTGAACCAGATGGTCGGCCAGGATACGTATGCGAGCAGTGCGCTGCCGAGTGAGACTTTTCAGCGGCCGCAATACAACTTCAACATGAACGACGGCCCGATCGAGGTGGTCTCGATGCCTGCCGCGCACAGTGACGCTGACAGCGTCGTGCGCTTCGACCGCGAGGACGTCGTGGTCACCGGGGCAGTGTTCGACGAGACGCGTTTCCCGGTCATCGATCTGGCACATGGCGGGAGCATCCAGGGCGAGATCGATGCGTTGAACCAGGTGGCCAACACGCTGGCATTCGAACAGGTACCGGTGCTGGCGACTACCGGAGGCACGCTGGTCATTCCAGCGCGCGGGCCGCTGTGCGACGAGGACGATCTGGTCATCTATCGAGACATGGTCATGACGATGCGAGCGCGGATCGCGTATTACCTTGCGCAGGGCAAGAGCCTCAAGCAGGTCGAAGCAGAACACCCTGCGCAAGGCTATGAAACCCGCTTCGGCTCTGACACCGGCGATTGGACGACCAACGATTTCGTCGAAGCGGTCTACAAAAGTCTGGTCATGGAGCAGAGAGCGCGGCACGGCAAGGTGAAGTCATGAAGAGGCATGGAGGAAGAGGATTTGCGCGGCCCGCACTGACGTGCGCGAACAGCGCGATGCGCCGGGGAGCGCTGGCGGCAGTGCTGCTGCTCGGCTCCACGGTTCTTTGGGCGCAGCCACCGGGACCCCGCGGCACGGCAGCGGCGCCACCGAGTGCTCGTGATCAGGCACCGTGGGATCCGAGCGGCTACTGGGTCTCTCTGATCACGCAGAATTGGCGGTGGCGGATGGTCGTCGTGGGCCCGGGCGACTATATCGGCATTCCAATCAATGCGGAGGCCAAGAAGATCGCCGACACCTGGAACGCGGCGACGGCTGAAGCAGCCGGCAGGCAATGTGAGGCTCACGGCGGGGGGATCGTCATGGATCTGCCTGAGCGCATGCACATCGGCTGGCAGGACCCCAATGACCTGAAGGTCGATATCGACACGGCGACGCAGACGCGGTCGCTGCATTTCATGTCCGCAGGACGCGGTGCGCCGGGACGGGCTCGGGCCGCCCCGCCGTCACGGCCAGCCGAGATGGCGGCGAGTCTGCAGGGTTATTCCGTCGCGCGCTGGGTCCTGCCCGGTGGTGGCCAACGCTTTGGCCCGGCCGGCGGCGCGCCGCGCGCAAAGTACGGCTCGATACAGGTCACGACCAACCACATGCTCCCGGGTCTGCTGCGCACGAACGGCATACCTTATAGTGCCGACGCAAGGAAGACGGAGTGGTGGGACCTGCGCCAGGAAGGTACCGGCGAGCAATGGTTGGTGATCAGCACCACGCTGGAGGATCCGCAGTATCTGACCAGGCCGTACG
>JASHSK010000184.1 GCA_030038755.1 Gammaproteobacteria bacterium | reverse complement strand
CGAACGCATCCCAGGGCGACACCCCGGTGACGGGAACCGGTTCGGGCAGCACGCGGCCGCGTGGTCGCGCGGACCGGGGAAGTGCGGCGGATTCGTCCGCACCGCCGGGCGACGCGGGCGCCCTCGGGAGCGGCTCTGCCGGTGCCGCCGCCGCCGTTGGAGCCGCGGGTGCCGCCGGTGTCGCTGGTGCTGGGGGTGTCGCTGGTGCTGGGGGTGCCGCTGGTGTTGCGGGTGCCGCTGGTGCTGCGGGTGCCGCCGGCTCCGCCGGTGCCACGGGTGCCGCCGGCGCGGGGAGCCTCATGGCCGCGCAGGAGATTGCCGCGGCAGACGCAGCTGCATCCGACGAGGTTGACCCAGGCTCAGGTGGCGAGTCGCAGAACGCCACTGGCGCGTCGGCCGGTGATGGCACACCGGATTCGGCAGGCGGCGCATCGAGCGCCGCAACCTCAGGAAGCTCACAGACCGGGGCGTCGGGCGCGAATGTAACGCCGAGCGCCGCCGGATCGGAGCGCGCCGTACAAGGTGCACTCGCGGGACTATGGGCCGGCGGAGACGGCGCCACCGACGGGGTCGCCTCTGCGGACGGGGTCGGCCGGGCGACCGCCGGCGGCCCTTCGAACGCCGCGTTGCCGCCGGGTGCCGCGCCTGCGCTGTCGCCGCTGCTGGCGCAGAACCTGTCTGCGGCCGGAGCGGCGGCCGCCGCCGTGACACGCGGGGTGTCGGTGCCGGTGACGGATCCGGACTGGCCGCGCGCACTGGCGGCACAGGTGCAGTGGATGGCCGGCACACAGCTGCAGAGCGCGACGCTGCGGCTGTCTCCTCCGCATCTCGGATCGCTCGAGGTGCGCATCGATCTGCAACCCTCTCAGCAGATCAATGTCACCTTCAGTGCCAGCCATCCGGATACGCGCACGGCGCTCGCCGATGCGATGCCGCGCCTGCGCGAGTTGTTCGCGGCAGGCGGGCTGAGCCTCGGTCAGGCGACCGTGCAGCAGGAGGCGGGCTCGGACGCTTCCGGCAGCGCCGGCAGGGCGTCCGCGCGGCGCGCTGCCACGCTCGCCGTCGCGCAAAGTGTCGAACCGGTCGCACTTGCCGCCCCAAGCGGTCTCGGATTGGTCGATGAATATGTCTGAATGCCGACCACGACAGCGACGGATTTCCGTCGAGACGCGCACAGTGACGCTGGCATAAGCCTTGCTCCATGAGCGCAGCCGAGAATCCTCATCCTCATCCGCCAACCTTCCGGTTCCTCCCATGGCCGCAGAACCCGCAAAGAAAGATCCTCCGACAAACGTACAGCCTTTGAAGCGCCGCTCACGCGGCAAGCTTCCATGGATATTGATCGCCGTGGGCGTGCTCGGCGCCGGCGGCGCGGGCACCTGGTACGCCTTGCGTCCGGCGGCCACACCCGCGGGCGCTGCGGCGGGCACCTCCGCCGACACCCAGGCGCCGCAGCCGCCGCGCGCCGCCCCGATCTACTACAAGTTCGACCCGGCCTTCGTGGTCAATTTCGGCGGCCCGGGCAGTGCCCGCTACCTGCAGGTCACGCTCGAGGCCATGTCGCGCAACGCCGCGATCCTCGATGTGCTGAAGGACAACGAGCCGGCGGTGCGCAATGACCTGGTACTGCTGTTCTCGTCGCAGGACGACGCCACGCTCATGAGCACCGACGGCAAGGAGAAGCTGCGCGCCGAGACGCTCGCGGCCATCCAGAAGGTGCTCAACGAGGAAGGCGCCGACGGCAAGCTGATCGAACAGGTCTACTTCACCAGCTTCGTGGTCCAGTAGGAAGCGATGGCCGTGGGCGCGGAGATACTCAACCAGGACGAAATCGACGCCCTGCTGCAGGGCGTGGACAACGGCGCAGTCGCGACCATTGCGCCCGTGGCGCCGGCCCCGCCGAGCGGGGAGGTGCGGCCCTACGACCTGGCCACGCAGACGCGCATCGTGCGCGGTCGCATGCCGACGCTCGAGATGATCAATGATCGTTTCGCGCGCCAGTTCCGCGTCGGGCTGTTCAACATGCTGCGTCGGACGCCGGAGCTGAGCGTCGCGCCGATCCGTGTGCAGAAATTCAGCGAGTACACCCAGAGCCTGCAGATCCCCTCGAGTCTGAACCTCATCAAGCTCGAGCCGCTGCGCGGCACTGCGCTGATGGTGCTCGACTCCAAGCTGGTGTTCGCGATCGTCGACAACTTCTTCGGTGGCAATGGGCGCTTCGCGCGGCTCGAGGGTCGCGAGTTCACCCTCACCGAGGGCCGCATCATCCAGATGGTGATGCGCCAGGCATTCGGCGACCTGCAGGACGCCTGGAGCATCTGCACGGATCTGAAGATCGAGTACCTGAGCTCGGAGATAAACCCGCACTTCGCCAGCATCGTCAGTCCGCTGGAGATCGTGCTGGTCAGCAGCTTCAAGATCGAGCTGGAAGGCGGCGGCGGGGAGCTGCAGGTGACGCTGCCGTACGCGATGATCGAGCCGATCCGCGATCTTCTCGACTCCACGATGCATGGCGATCGGCTGGAGCGCGACGAGAAATGGGTGACGACGCTGCGCGAGGAAACCGAGGAGGCCGAGGTGGAGCTGGTGCCGCTGCTGGGGCACTGCTCGCTGTCGCTCGCGCGGTTGCTGGATGTGAGACCGGGCGACGTCATTCCGTGCGATTTCGACGGCCACGTGACCGTGTATGCCGAGGGAGTGCCGGTGGTGCGCGGTACCTACGGATGCTCGCGCGGCCAGCAGGCCGTGAAGGTCACGCAACGCGTCACGCGCCAGAAGGCGGTATTGAGCAGTGTGCCGACGAGCGCCGAGGGCGCGCGGGCGGCGAAGGCCAGGCAATAGGCCCGGCCGGCAGCGCGGGTCGCGATGCCGGACGCACCGACAGATGCAGGCGACGATTCAAGGGTGAGAGTGCCTAAACCATGACTACGACCACAGCCAAGGCCATCGAGCCGCAACCGGCGGAGCTCGGCAATCTCAAGGCCGATCCACCCGATGCCGCGGCAAGCCGCGAGCTCAATCTCGAGGTGGTACTGGATATTCCGGTGACGCTGTCGATGGAGGTCGGGCGCACGCGCATCAGCATCCGCAATCTGCTGCAGCTCAACCAGGGCTCCGTCATCGAGCTCGAGCGCGCGGTGAGCGAGCCGCTGGACATCTTCGTCAACGGCACGCTGATCGCCCATGGAGAAGTGGTGGTCGTCAACGACAAGTTTGGAATTCGCCTGACCGATGTCATCAGCCCGGCCGAGCGCATCCGCAAGCTGAAGTAATGCGCCGTTCGCTGGGCCGCGTGGCCGGCGGCGCTCAAGATTCGCTGCCGCTGGTCGATAGACTAGCGAGCCCGCCTGGCTGACGACAGAGGTTATGTCGTGTCTGTGACCGCCGGATCGATGTCGGCACCCCCCGACCCCATGTTCAAGTTCGTCAGCGATCTGGCGAAGGAGCTGTCTGCCGGACGGGTGGAGTTGCCGTCGTTTCCGGAAGCCGCGGCGCGCCTGCAGCAGGTACTCAGCGACGACACGGTCACCAGCGAGCGCATCGCGCGCGTCATCAGCGCCGATGCCGGACTGACCGCGCGTGTGCTGACGCTGGCGAATTCCACGCTGCTGCACCGGGGCGGAACGCCGGTGACCAATCTGCAGACGGCCGTCACGCGCATCGGCTACGACTACATCCGCACCGCCGCGCTGGCGTACGCGAACGCGCAGCTGCGGCGTGCGCCCGAGCTCGCGCCCATCCGGCCACAGCTGGAGAGCTGCTGGCGCGAAGGACTGCGCGTCGCCTCGCTCGCGCATGCGATGGCCAAGGAATGCCGGTGCGTGCGCACCGATGAGGCCATGCTGGCCGGTCTGCTGCACAACATCGGCAAGGTCTACCTGATCGCGCGCGCCTCGAGCGATGCGGCGGCGCAGGGTAGCCTGGATGACCGCGCCCTGCAGCCGTGGTACCCGAGCATCGGGCAAGCCCTGATCGAGAACTGGAAGCTGCCCGAGGAGATCGCTGCGGCGGTGGGCGGGCAGCTGGATACCGAGCGACAGCACGAGGGTGCCCCGGACCTGCAGGATCTGCTGATCGTGGCCGTGAGCGTTGCGGCACAGATGGCCGAACGCAGTGCGGGGGACACGGATCTGAATCCGGACGGTGAGCCGGCTCAGGATGCCGCCGCCATGCCGGCGGCCGCGGCGCTGGGACTGGATGATTCCGCGTTCGTACGCATCATGCTCGAATCGCAGACCGAGCTGGAGATGCTGCAGGCGGCGCTCGGCTGATGCGCGCGAAGCCGGCATCGACGCCGCGGGCGATGCCTTACTGAACTGCTTGCGGCCCGTGACCCGGTACGACGCGCTCGGCCCAGATCCGAGGCGTCAGGCGCATCACCGCAGCCGGGAAGGTCGCTCGACGCTGAGCTCGCCGGTGGTCCCGCGACTCAGGATCACTTCGGCGGGGACGTCAGGCACTGGAGCGCCACGGTACGCGGGTTCATGCACCGCAAACCCGTCCAGCACCTGCAGGATGAACCGCTGCGAGTAGTCCAGCCGAAACGTGCTCAGAAGGCTGTCGCGACCGGGCGCGGCCGGACGCAGCGACATCAGGAAGGTCTGGCTCGCCGGCCGCCGCTCACGAAGGATGATGCGCCCGATGAGGCGCGCTTCGCACGCCAGCAGCGCCAAAGTGCCGCAGGACAGGGCAACCCGCCAGGGCATCAAACGAAAGGTCTTCAGCACGGCCAGTGCAGCCAGGATCCCCAAGGCCGGGTAAGTCGGATCCAGGTACCAGTGATGGTGGGTGCGCGCCACGGAGAACAGCGTCAAAGGCAGCAGCACCCATATCAGCAGCAGCTTCACCGTGGCGCTGTGGCGCAGGGAAAGAGTCGAGCGCGACCCGCCGATGAACGCCAGCAGGAACAAGGGCCAGGGCGCGAACCGATCTCCCAGCCCCAGCGCATAGCTCCAGGGCAGTGACGCAGCACCGTCGATATTGTGGGACGCCCGCATCAGCAGATCTTCGGAGAACATGCGCTCGATGAAGTACGGGGTGCCATCGTGCAACGTGCGCAGCAGCGCCCAGCTGCCGGCGACGATCACGAACATGGCCGTGGCGGGCAGCCACGGACGCAGGGACCAGCGTGGCTGATCGGATTCGGTCAGAAAGTAAATCATTGCGGCCAGTGCGAACGGCAGGATCGCAAAGCTCTTGAGCAGGAACCCCAGGCCGAGCAATGCGCCCCAGGCAAGGCGTGCGCCGGCCGAGCCACGTAACTTCGGCACCACCATGAGACCCGTGGTCATCAACAGCGAGAGCTCGGCATCGAGGCCACCGCTACGGCCGCCGTGACTGCTCAGAAAGCCATAACACGTACCCACCATCAGGCCGGCCAGAATGGCCGCGCGGCGGCCGACACTGCGCTTACAGAAGAGCATCGTCAGCCAGACGACGCCGAGGGCGCTGAGGGCCGAGGGTAGCCTCAGTGCCAGAACCGAGCGGCCCAGCAGGTGATAGGAGGCCTCGATGAGCCAGTAACCCAGGGGCGGTTTCAGATTCCAGTATTCGGGACTCCCGGCGTAGGTCGGCACCAGGTAGCGGTGCGCGCGGAGCATTTCGCTCGCTGCCACGCCGTAGCGCGCCTCATCGAGGCTCCAGATCACCGTGCTGGGCAGCCGCCAGAGGACGTTGAAGCCCGTCAGCGCGATCACCGCGGCTGCGCACAGCCAGAAGCGCGTGACAGCCAGGCGCCCGAGCCGATAGCTCCAGGGTCGTGGCAGTCGAGCTGCCTCGCCGGGCATCGCGCACACGCCCGAATCTGCGGCCACGACGCCTTCCGCACCGACATGCACGGTTGACCCCCTGTCCGGCCGCTCGGCTGCAACGGCAGCGCTGCGGTTTCTAAACATTAATTAACTTTAATATACCATTGGCCGCTCCTGCGGCAAGCAGATTTCGCCCGCGAGGGTGGGTCGGGAGGCCAGAGAGGGTCCGGTCCAAAAAAAAGGGCCCGCGAGGGGCCCTTAGGAATCCCGGGCCGCCGATCGTCGGCGGACCGGGAGGGGGTTCAGTGGTGCTGCACCCGCAGTGCTTCCAGGCTCAGCTCTGCGGCATCTGCCCCGTGTAGTACAGCAGCACGTAGGCGCGCAGCGCGCCGTTCGGCTGCGGCGTACCGTAGACCTTGACCAGTGTGCCATCGACCATGGCGTTCTCCAGGGTGGTCAGGCCGTCCATGGTTGTGATGTCGATCGGACTGACGGTGACGATGCCGTTGGAGCGGTCGACCTGGTAGACGAGGGTCGCCTGGCCGCTGGTCGAATCGACGTCCACCGTGTAGGTATCGCCGGATCCATTCATCCCCGCTATCGACAGGCCGGTGATGCCGAAGGTGCCCGATGACCAGGCCGTGGTGACGGTCGAGAGCGGTAGCGGCACGGGATCGAGCACGGCCAGCGGCGCGGACCAACCGCTCGGGTTGGCCGGATCGCCCCAGGTCGCATAGCTCTCACCGTAGGCGCTGATCTGCGTGGTGGTCGCGTTCACGAAATCCGTGATCGCGCCGCTGCCCGAGTCGATCAGGGTCGGATAGGCGAAGTTCCACCACTTGAATCCGACGATGGCGTTGCCGTCCGCGTCGGTGCCGTTCGGCGAGCTCGCGTCAATGTAGTTGAGAGACAGGGTGTAATCGTCGGAGCTGCGCACGTAATCGTGCGTGTACGTGAAGCCGGTCGTACTGGCAGCGGAGATAGCCCCCGAATAAACGGCATTCTCGATGTCGACGCTCTGCGCAACCATCGGCGTCTGCGTGGAGAGCGGATTGACCGAGACGTGTACCTTGAAGCCGCGCACGAACTGATCGTTGGCCAGGAAGGCGCTGCCCGATCCGATGGCCGCGGCACCGTCCTGGAAGTAGAACTGCGTCGTGTCGTTCACGGCCAGGGTGACCGGCAGCCCCGCCTCGTTCAGCACGGTGAACGTGCCGGTGCCGGGATCGACGTCCTCTACGTGACCTTCTGGGCTGATCCAGACATTGTTGAAGTCACTGCTGGCCCAGATGCGGGTGGCAGTCAGCGTGCCGTTTTCCTGGTAGCGGGCCGCAATGCGCAGGTATTCACCGGCTGCCAGTGCCGTCACGCCGGCAAAGCTCGTGACCGTGGAGCTGGTGCCCGTGTCCAGATCGTAGAACAGCGTGCCGTTGGTGGAGTCGACCTGGATGGTGAGCGACTGATTGCCGGTGACCGCAGTCTCGGGAGAGACGATCGGCAGCACCGGATAATCCTTGGTCACCGTGACGGAACTACCATCGGTGGCCACGGAGGTTACCGTGCCGTACAGATGGCGCAGCACCAGACTGGTGACGGCTGCAATCGGATGGTGGCGCACGGCGGGGTTGAAATTCACCGCCCACAGCAGCGTGCCGGCAGCGGGCGGCTGATGCGCGATGATGAAGGCCGGATGAGACAGATCGAATTCCAGGTCGAGAGCGTTGCTCGAGCTGCTCGTGACCACCAGCGGCTGGACGAAGCTGACGCTCACCGGCACGGTCAGTGCGCCGCTCATGCCCTGAGTGTGCTGTATCTGGATGTCATCCGACGCGATCTGGGTACTCGGGGGGCCGGCGAAGCCCGCCTCGGGATCCTGTGCGGTGACCAGCAGGACATCGCCCGGATTGCCGCTGACCGTCACCACGGCGCCCGTATAGGTGCCGACCGGCACCGACACATTGCCGAGCAGCTCTCCGATCTGGTCGAGCTGCTCGAGATTGACATAGGGCGCAGTGGACGGTGCGGTATACACCGTGACGCTCGCGCCACCTCCCTGCGGCGTGAGCGCGATGCTCAGGATGCGCACACCCACCGTGGCCCAGTCGTCGGAGGTGGCGTCGCTGACGACCAGTGGCACGGTGCCGAACTGCTGCGTCGCCGAGGAGCTGCCGCTGTCGGTGCTCGAGCCGCCGCACGCGGCAAGTGCGCCGCACAGCGCGACGCAGACCCAGTAGCGAAGATTGGTGAGACTCATTACGGTACCTTCCCTGCTGCCACGGTTGCTGTTCGAGCCGTATGCGGCACGTCCCTGTGCCGCCGCTTCATCGCCCACAGCGCGCCAGTGCCGTCGCGGTTGACGCAGCTGCCGTGGGTAATTGGCGACACATGGTGTAGTCGGCGACACCGATCGCCGGCCGTGCGCGCGGGCCGCACGCGCCCAATACGCCAAATACCCGTCACCGCACCTGCGCGGGCCGCCGCTGTGAAGCGCGTCACGGGGCGATCCGGGCCGACAAATCCAGCCGCCAGAGCGACTTAGCCATCCACGGGCGGCGCTGGCATGGGTGTTGCTCCATCGCGCCCATCATTGGTCACGCAGTGTCCGTCTTGCACGCCATCCGTTCGTACGCGCGCGTCGCGGTGCTCATCGCGCTGTGGGCCGCATTGCCGATTGCAACCATGGCGGCGCAGCCGGGTTCCCCGGATGTGGCGCTGGCACACGGTGCAGCGGCGGTGCCCGCGGCTGCAGTGGCGCCCGCGATCATCAGGCCGGGCGCGACGTTCGCGTTTGCCGTGCCGGCGCACGCGGGCTCGTTGCCTTCGGCCGCGGGCGGGCTGCTGCGCGTGGCGCTCGCGCTGCTCGTGGTGCTCGCGGCCATCTTCGGGGCCGGGTGGCTGTCACGACGCGTGCACGGCACGGGTGGGACGCGTCACCCCGGTCTGGAGGTGCTCGCACAGCTGCCTCTCGGTCCGCGCGAACGCGCGGTGCTGATCCGCGTGGGCGCACAGCAGCTGCTCGTGGGCGTGACCGGCGGCTGCGTCCGCACGCTGCACGTGTGTGCGCCGGACGCCGTGGCCGCGGGCGTCGGTGCAGCAG
>JASHSK010000183.1 GCA_030038755.1 Gammaproteobacteria bacterium | reverse complement strand
GCTCGGCGTGCTCGTCGCGGCCAGCAACGCGTTGCCCGGGGAGGCCGTCACGCCCGAACCGGCGCCCGAGGAGGAGCCGGCGGTGTTGGAGCCCGTCGACGTGGAGGAGCTGCCGGTCTGCGAAGACTGAATGTAGATATTGTCGAGCTGGTCAGGGCCGATCTGAAAGCGTGGATCGGCCTCCAGGATGACGTGGTACTGATTGGACTGCGTGTAGAGCGTGTTGATCTGTCGCTGCCCGAAGGCATCGTACAGCGTGTTGTCGATGGTCTGTGGCGTGATGCCGAAGCGCGAGGCGGTCACGCGATCGAAATGCAGCGCCACGGCCAGCCCGTCGCTCTCCTGGTCGGTCACCACGTCGACCAGCTGCGGCAGCTGTGCGAGCTTCGGCACGAGCGTGTCGGCGACGCTATCCAGCTGCGTCTGATCCGGATCCTCGAGCGTGAACTGGTACTGCGTGCGGCTCACGGTATCGTCGACGGTGAGATCCTGCACGGGCTGCATGTACAGGCGGATGCCGCGCACGCGCGCGAGAGCGGGCCGCAGCCGGCTCATCACCGCGGCGGCCGAGGGACGCTCGCCGATGGGCTTGAGATTGATCTGCATGCGACCGCTGTTGAGCGTGGTGTTGGTGCCATCGGCGCCGATGAACGACGTGACCGACTGCACCGCCGGATCGGCCAGTACCACGCGCGTGAGCAGCTGCTGCAGCCGCGACATCGCCTCGAAGGACACCGCGCCGCGGGCCTGCGAGATGCCCTGGATGATGCCGGTGTCCTGCGTGGGAAAGAATCCCTTGGGGACCAGCGCGTACAGCACACCGGTCAGCAGCAGCGTCGCGGCCGCCACCAGCAGCGTCGCGGTCTGGTGACCGAGCACGAACTGCAGCGTGCGTCCGTAGAAGGCGACTACCGAGTTCATGGCGCGCTCGGAGGCCTGGTACAGGCGCCCGCGCTCGCGCAGCGGTCGATAGCGCAGCAACCGGGCGCACAGCATCGGCGTGAGTGTCAGCGAGACGAAGGCGGAGATGATGATGGTCACCGCGAGCGTGATCGCGAACTGGCGGAACAGACGGCCGGCGATGTTGCCCATGAACAGCAGCGGAATGAGCACGGCGATCAGCGAGGCCGTCAGGGCGAGGATCGTGAAGCCGATCTGCTCGGAGCCCTCCAGCGCCGCCTTGCCCGGACTGTCGCCGGCTTCGATATAGCGCGTGATGTTCTCGATCATGACGATGGCGTCGTCCATGACGAATCCGGTCGAGATCGTCAGGGCCATCATGGTCAGATTGTTCAGACTGAAGCCCGCCAGATACATGGCTCCGAAGGTGCCGACCAGCGACAGCGGAATCGCCACCGTCGGAATGAGCGTCGCCGAGAAGCTGCGCAGAAACAGGAAGATCACCAGTACCACCAGCACTATGGCGATGCCCAGCTCCACCTCCACGTCGCGCACCGAGGCACGGATCGAGGTGGTCCGGTCACTGACCACGGAGACATGCACGGCGCGCGGCAACGTGCCCGTGAGCTGCGGCAGCAGCTGCTCGAGGCTGTCGACCACCTGGATGGTGTTGGCGCCGGGCTGGCGCTGGATGTTCAGCAGCACCGCGGGAGTGGTGTTCACCCACGCAGCCAGCTCGTTGTTCTCCACCCCGTCGATCACGCGCGCCACGTCGGTGAGCATCACCGGTGCGCCATTGCGATACGCCACTACGACCGACCGGTAGGCATCGCTGCTCTCCAGCTGATCGTTGGCGTTGATGGTGTAATCCTTGGCCGGCCCGTCGAAGTTGCCCTTGGCGGAGTTGAGACTGTTGCCGGTGAGCGCATTGCGCACGTCCTCGAGGTCGATCCCGTAGGAGGCGAGCGCGGCAGGGTTGATCTGGATGCGCACGGCGGGCTTCTGCCCACCCGCGATGCTGACCAGTCCGACTCCGGGAATCTGCGACAGCTTGGGAATCAGCCGTGTGTCGGCCAGGTCCTCCACCTGCGAGAGCGGCAGCTCGCTGGAGGTGAGCGCCAGCGTGAGCACCGGCGCGTCGGCGGGATTGGACTTGCTGTAGACGGGCGGAGTGGGCAGGTTCGCCGGCAGATAGCTCTGAGCGGCATTGATCGCCGCCTGCACCTCCTGCTCGGCGATGTCGATATTGAGCGACAGCTCGAACTCCATGACGATGACCGACACACCGCTGGCGCTCGTCGAGGTCATCTGGGACAGCCCCGCCACCTCGCCGAACTGACGCTCCAGCGGCGCGGTCACCGCCGAGGCCACCACGGCGGGGCTGGCGCCCGGATAGAACGTCAGCACCTGCATGGTCGGATAATCCACTTCCGGAAGCGCCGAGATCGGCAGCTGCAGGTAACCGACGAGTCCGGCCAGGAAAATCGCCGCCATCAGCAGCGCGGTGGCTACCGGCCGCAGAATGAAGGGGCGCGAGGGACTCATCGCGCCGTGCCGGTCGCTGCCGTGCCACCGGCAGCGCCGGCGGCGCCGCCGGCCGGCACCGCGGAAGTGTTCTCCACCGTGACACGCGCGCCGTTCTCGATGCGCTCGAAGCCCCCGGTCACGACGGTCGCTCCTGCGTTCAGTCCCTGCACGGCGCTGTTCTGCTGGTCGTTTGCCACCACCATCACCGGATGCACGGCGACCGTGCCGTTGGCCTGGACCACGTAGACGAAGGCGGAGGTGCCGTCGTACTGCACGGCCGCCGAGGGCACCAGCGTGACCTGATGCAGCGTCTGCAGCAGCAGCCGCGCATTGACGAACTGGTTCGGGAACAGTGCCAGCGCGCTGTTGGGAAAGCGCGCGCGAAACTTGACCGTCCCGGTGCTGGTGTCGACCAGGTTGTCATACGCGGTCAGCACCCCCGAATCGAGCTGCCGTTCGTTGGTGCGGTCGAAGGCATCCACTGCCAGCTGCCGGTTGCTCTGCAGCTGCGTCTGCACGCGCGGCAGATCGTCCTCGGACACGTCGAACACCACGGTGATCGGCTGCAGCTGCGTGACCACCGCGAGCGTCGAGCCGCTGCCGGCGAACACGGTGTTGCCCGGATCGACGAGACGCAGCCCCACACGACCGGAAATCGGCGACACGATGTGGCAGTACTCGAGCTGCACGCGATCGTAGGCGACGGTACCCTGATCGGCCTCCACCGTGCCCTCGTCCTGCACGACGGTCTGCTCCTGATCGTCGAGCTGCTGCTTGGCGATGCCGTTGCGTGCATAGGCGTCGCGGTAGCGCTGCAGGTCGATGCGCGCCTCGGCGAGGGCTCCCATGTCGCGCTTGAGCGCGCCCTCGGCCTGCTGCAGCGTACTCTGGTAGGGCCGCGGATCGATGTCGATCAGCGCCTCGCCCGGGCGCACCATCTGGCCTTCCTGGTAGTGCACCGCCATGATCTGCCCGGTCACCTGGCTGTAGATGCTGACGGTGTACTGCGGCGTCACGGTGCCGATCGCGTACACGTAGACATTCATGTCCCCGGAGCGCGCCTGCGCCGCCGCAACCGCCGCACCGGGCGCAGCGCGCGGCGGCGTGCGACCCCCGCGGGTCAGCAGCACGATCAGCACGATCGCGACCACGAGCAGCGCGACAGCCACGAGCCAGCGTCCGCGGTGCGGCTGGCGGCCCGCCCGGTCGCCGCGCGCCGGGTCTAGATTTGTGGGGTCGCCGCCCGGCGGGCCGCCGCTCGCTGCAGCGGCGCTCGCTGGATCGGCGCCCGGGTCATGTTCGCGGGCCATGCGCTGCCTTCTTTGGGCACGCTAACTGTCGCTGGGCATTACCGGCGCAATATCATGCACGCGCGGGCGCGATTGCGGTAGCTGCGATTTGACCCGCTTGCGGTCAGGGCCTGGTGAAGAAGCGGCGACCGAACAGCAGTGAAAGAATGAACAGCACGATGAAGACGAAGAACAGGATCTTGGCGATGCCGACTGCGGCTCCGGCGATGCCGCCGAACC
>JASHSK010000182.1 GCA_030038755.1 Gammaproteobacteria bacterium | reverse complement strand
TGTGTCCGCTGGGGTTATTCAACCGACATGACCATTGCACAGCTCAATGCCCATTATCCCAGCCATGCCGCCTATGTCGCCGAGGTGCGCAGGGTCACCGGCGATAATGTCAGGAAGGGCTATATCCTTCCTGTCGATGCGGCGGCGACGATCCGCGAGGCGCAAGAGTCCCATGTCGGTGAGCACTAGAGCTTTCTGAGTCAGTCTGCTTTGCGGATGTGCTCTGCATGAGCCAACCCGGATCCATGCGCGTCCCGCCATCAGCTCTGCGAGTCATGGCACTGTGTTGTGTCGCGGCCGTCGTTGCAACGCACGCGGGGTCCGTTGCGGGCGAATCGGCCACAGACACCTGGCAGGGCCGCCTGCAGGGTGATCGCATCGTGCTTCTGGGAGAAGTGCACGACAACGCCACCCTGCAGAGTCTTCGCTTGCGGATTTTGAAGCGAGCCATTGCCGCCGGCTGGCGACCCGCCATTGCGATGGAGCAGTTCGACCTCGCGAGCCAGAGCCATATCGACGCCGCTCGCGCGACCCATCCGCTGGACGCGGACTATGTGATCGACCAGGCCACAGGACACGGCGGTGCGCGCACCAGCGCATGGAACTGGACCTACTATCGTCCCTATGTCGCCCTGGCGCTGCGGTACCACCTGCCGTTGCTGGCGGCGAACCTCTCCCGCTCCGATGCGGAGCGCATCGTGAACCACGGCTACGCCGCGGTATTTGATTCCGCGACGATCAGCTCTCTGGGCCTCGATCGCGCGCCTCGAGCCCTTCTGGCACTGCAGGAAAAAGAAGTCGACGAGGGGCATTGTCATCTGTTGCCGGCAACGCTTTTGCCCGGCATGGCGCACGCGCAGCTCGCGCGTGATGCCTGGATGGCGGCGGTGCTGCGTGCGCACGCGGCTTCCGGCGTGGTGCTGTTGACGGGTGATGGTCACGCGCGCCGCGATCTCGGCGTGCCGCGCTGGCTGCAGTCGTTGCCGCCATCGAGAGTCCTCTCGGTGGGCTTTGTCGAGCGCGGCACGAACGATCCGCCGGCCTCGGCATTCGACGCGGTGGTCACGGTCGATCCGGCGGCGCGCCCGGATCCCTGCGCGCAGTTGCGCAGCGCGCCGCCCCGCTAGCCCATCCCCGGCAGCGCCTCGATCCACCGCAGCAGCGGCCCGGTCAGCTGCTGATCGGGCGTGCCGACCGCCATGCCTTCCGAGAGGTGGTTGGAATCCTTCAGCTCCACGGACCTGGGGCAGCGGCTCCTGGTCCGACACAGGCCCTCGATCAGGGCGGCGGCCGTGGCTCTCATCGGCTTCGGATCGAATTCGGCGTAGCCATAGAACAGCGGGTACGGACTGGCGGTGAGGCGCTTGATCTGCCCCGACACCGAGCCGAGATCGGGGTCCTGGCCATAGTAGGGATTCGGGCGGGCGCCCGGGGCGGTGGAATAGGCGGGCGACAGCATGATCACGCCCCTGACCGAGGACGCTTCCGCGCCCCGCACCTCGGGGTGGGCGGCGTAGTCGGCCACGTGGTTGGCGCCGGCCGAATGGCCGAACAGCACGATGCGGTCGGGATCCCCGCCGTAGCGCGCGATATGGGCCGTGGTCCAGGCGATCGCCGAGGCCAGGTCCTTGACGCCCGCCGGCCAGGGGTCCTTCGGCGCGAGTCGATAGTCGATATTGACCCCGATCATCCCGTTCCTGGCTGCCCACAGGGTGATGTTGTCGGGATAGAAGGCGCCGTGCTTGTCGCCGCGCGTGAAGCCGCCGCCGTGCACGAACAGCAGCACCGGCAGCTTCCTGCCCCCGGCGCCGTCCGGCGCGAACACGTCGAGCTTCTGCAGGGGATCGGGGCCATAGGCGATGTTCCGCTGGATGTCGACGCCGGCCCAGGCCGCCGTCGGGAACATCGGCGCGTAGAGCTGGCCGATCGAGGGGTCCAGAACCTGGCCCGCGGCGCGGACCTTCTCGGCGATATTAGGGGGAACCTGCGCGCTGCTCGCCGTGGCGAGCAGCGCAAAGCCGCACGCGGCGGCGATGAGCCCTGGCTTCATCCAACCCTCCCGGCGGCCCGGTCTGTCGCCGGTTATTGAGGCACCCAGCATAGGGGCGAGTCTGAAAGGCCGTCAATCCGACGTCGGCGACGAAGAGGCGGCGCGGCTACGGCAAAACTTCCCAACCTCTGGACACGACCTTGCCGCTGCTGATAGAACTCCGCCCGCGGCCTGCCGGTAAATTGCGAATAGTAGGGAAGCGGCCTGAGCCGGTGCGGCGCGCCCCCATTCACGCACTGGGCAGCGGAGCAATGTTGCCGCTCACCGCGAACGCGCTTGCCTTGGCGCCACCTCTGAAGTATTAAAGCCGCAGAGGCCGCTGTGAAGCGAACCGACACGATGTCGGCGACAAATGTTCTGCCGGGCACCACCGTGAGCGCAGGCCGGGTGCTCGCTGTTTGCGTGGGCAATGGGCTGGAGTTCTACGACTTCCTCGCCTACACGCTGTTCGCGGTCTACATCGGCCGCGCCTTCTTTCCGACCCGGAGCGGCTCCCTGAGCCTTCTGCTGTCGGTGGCCACCTTCGGGATCGGCTTCGTCACTCGCCCGCTCGGTGCGCTGATCATCGGACGCCTGGGTGATCGCGTGGGGCGCAGACCGGCAATGCTGCTGTCGTTCCTGATGATGGGTGCCGGTACCTTGACGCTC
>JASHSK010000181.1 GCA_030038755.1 Gammaproteobacteria bacterium | reverse complement strand
CGCAGCCACCGGCCCGGCCGCACCGCCTGGCCCGGCCGCGCCGGCCGGCCTAGCCGCGTCGCCCGGCCTAGCCGCGCCGGCGGAGGGGCTCTGCGAGGTGCTGCTGCTCGACACGCTCGGGGAGCTGGTGGATTTCTATGCGGCCGCCGATGTGGCCTTCGTGGGCGGCAGCCTGGTGTCGGTCGGAGGCCACAATCTGCTCGAGCCTGCGGCGCTCGGACTACCGGTGCTCTCAGGGCCGCAGCAGTTCAACAGTCCGGACGTCGCGCGCGTACTCGTCGAGGCGGGAGCCCTGAGCATTGTGCACGATGCGGCCGCGCTGGCCGGGGCCGTGGAGAGCCTGCTGAGCGATCCCGCGGCCCGCGCGGCGCAGGGCGGGCGGGCGCGCGCCGCCGTCGAGGCCCATCGTGGGGCGCGGTCGCGGCTGGTGGCGCTGGTGGACCAGCTGGCCATGGGCGATCGATCCGGGGCTGCCGCCGGGGCGGCCGGCGCGGATCGATAGGGGCGATCAGTAGCCCGGCAGACTCGGATCGATGTCCTGGATCCAGGCGTCGATGCCGCCGGTCAGGTTGACGACGTTCTGGAAGCCGGCGGACTGGAGGAACTGCGCCGCACGGCGGCTGCGGCCGCCCGACTTACACATCGCCACGATCGGTTCTTCGGCGCTCAGCTCCTTCACACGGCCGGGCAGCTGCTGCAAAGGAATGCGAGTGCTGCCCGGCAGGGCCACGATGGCGATTTCCCACGGCTCACGCACGTCCAGCACGCGGACGGCGTCGCCGGCGTCGAGGCGACGCTTGAGCTCCTGAACGGATATCTCCGGCACGGCCATGGATCAGAACCCAAAGGCCTCAGGGCGCGGCGCATGCTCGAGCGGCTCGATGACGGTCTCGAACAGCACTTCGCGCGGGAAGTCGCGCTCCCCGGCGCGCCGGATCAGACACGCCTGCTGGGGCTGGGTGGCACCGATGACGGCAAACAGTCGGCCGCCCGGCCGCAGCGCGCGCTGGAAGCGCGGCTCGTAGAGCGGTAGCGAGGCGGTCAGCACGACCACGTCGTAGACCGACTCCTCGGACAGCTGCATGGCGTCGGTGCATACCACCTCCACCGGAGCCACCTGCACCGGAGCGACCTGCGCCGGAGCGACCGCCGCTTCCGATGCGGATGCCGCGGTGGTGGGCTGTGCGATGGCCTGCAGATTGGCATTGGCGAGCTGCGCAATCGGGGCATGCAGCTCGAGGGTGCGCACGCGACCGCCGAGGCGGGCAAGACAGGCCGACATGTAGCCCGAGCCGGTTCCCACCTCCAGCACTCGCTCGCCTGGGCGTACCTGCAGCGCCTGCAGGATCCGGCCCACGATCATCGGACGCAGCATGCGTTTGCCACAGGGCAGGGGAATGTCGCAGTCCGCGAAGGCCAGCGCACGCCAGGCGGCCGGCACGAAGCGCTCGCGCGGTACCTCGCGCAGCGCGTTGAGGATGCGATCGTCGAGCACGTCCCAGGCGCGCACCTGTTGCTCGACCATCTGTTCGAGGGCATCTACCGACATTCAACTTAATCCGTACCGCCCAGGGGCGTGCCACGTTAAGGGTTTTCGGCTCGCCTGCCAAGAGCGCACCCCGTGTGCGCGTGTGCCCGTGCCCTGGGACCCACGGTCCGGGGTGCCGGCGTGTGGAGCGCGCGTCGTGTGTGCCGTATGAGCCTGGGCGGCGGAAGCGGTGCGAATGCGCCACGGCGCACCGATCAAATGGGCGTTGCGCTGCTTGATATATGGTGAAAAGGCGCGGCCGCACCCTGAGACTTCGCTATGCTGTCACTGCGGGCGATGGCGGAGCTTGGCCCTCCTCCCAAGGAAAGCATCGCTTGAAAGAACGATTCTGATGTCGATCCTCGCCCTGCTCTGCCTCGCACTGGGTATTGCTGCGCTGGTGCTGCTCGGGTGGGCGGTGCTGCAGCGGCGCACGCTCAGCTCGCTGCAGGAAGTCTCCCAACACGTGCAGCATGCCGCCATCGGCGGCTCGATGAAGCATCGCGTCGAACTGGTGCCGAACCAGCCGGATCTCGCGGCGGTGGTGACGGCGGTCAATCACCTGTTGGCGCGTGCGGCGGCGGCCGCGGATCGCCCGTCCAGCCCGGCTGCGTCCATCGCGTCCCTGGGGGACCGCGTGCACGAGGCCGTGCTGATCCATGGCACGACCATCCTTTATGCCAATACGCAGTTCGCGCAGCTCGCCGGCTGCCGTGTCGAGGAGCTCATCGGCCGCCGTCTGGCCGATGTGGTGGCGCGCGATTACTCGGAGCTGGTCGCGGACAACATCCGCCGCCGCCTGGCGGGCGAGGCGGCCGCGGAGCGCTACGAAGTAGACCTCATGCCTCCGGGTGCAGCGAATGTGCGGCTCGAGCTGTCGACCTGGCCAATCGAGCACAACGGCGAGCATGCGCTGCTGATCGTGGGTGTGGAGGTGCTGCCCACGCAGAGCCTCAAGCAGCCGGCGGCCGAGGAGCGGCTGCGCGCGCGACTGACGCTCGAGTGTCTGTACGAGGCGCTGGTGACCACGGATGTGCACGGACGCATCGAATATCTGAATCCGGCGGCCGAGCGCATGCTCGGGGTCGCGGCGGCCGACGCCACCGGCAAGGCGCTGCAGGAAGTGGCGCGGGTCGTCGAGGAGACCGATCAGAAGCTGCTGTCCGAGCCGGTGCGCCAGGCGCTGTCCACCGGCACGGCACTGAGCCTGGGCCGGCGGGCGTTGCTCATTGGTTCCCCCGAAAACGGTGAGCACCTGGTGGAGCTGTCGGTCGCGCCGATCCGCCTGTCCACCGGTGAGACCGTCGGTGCGGTGGTGCTGCTGCACGATGTAACCGAGAGCCGCGGACTCGCGCGGCAGATGTCCTACCAGGCCGCGCACGACGCGCTGACCGGTCTGGTCAATCGCCGGGAGTTCGAGCGCCGGCTGCAGGCGGCCCTCGAGACCGCCCACCGCGGCGACAGCTCGCACGTGCTGTGCTACCTGGACCTGGACCGCTTCAAGGTGATCAACGACACCAGCGGTCACCTGGCCGGCGATGCGATGCTGCGCGAGACGGCCAAGATCCTGCGCGGGGCGGTGCGCGATTCCGATACCGTGGCGCGTCTCGGTGGAGACGAATTCGGCATGCTGCTGGTCGGTTGCCCGCTGGAGAAGGCGCAGCAGATCGCCGGGGACGTGTGTCGCGCGGTGAACGACTTCCGCTTCGTATGGAAGGACAAGATCTTCGACGTGGGTGTGAGCATCGGCCTGGTGGAGATCGCGCGCGACAGCGCCAGCATCGAGGAGGCGCTCGCGGCCGCCGATTCCGCCTGCTACGTCGCCAAACGCCAGGGCAGTCATATTGCCGTGTATTCGGCGCGCGACGAGGCCTTCGCCCGCCAGAGCGGCGAGATCCAATGGCTGCAGACGCTGCAGGGGGCGCTGCGCGACAGCCGCTTCGAGCTGTACTGCCAGCCGATCGTGCCCTCGTACGCGGCCAACGATGAGGGCCCGGCGATGGAGGTGCTGGTGCGGCTGCGCGACGAGCGCGGCGAGCAGCTCGCGCCGATCGACTTCGTGCGCGCCGCCGAGCGTTACCGGCTCATGGGGCCGGTGGACCGCTGGGTCGTGCAGACGACGCTCACGGCGCTGGGGCGCGGAGCGATCAATCTGCCCCCCAAGCGCAGCGTTGCGATCAATATCTCCGCCCAGACCCTCGCGGACGGGGAGTTCCCGGAATTCGTGGTCGAATGCTTCGACTCCACCGGCGCCACCCCCTCGCAGGTGTGCTTCGAGATCGCCGAGGCGGCCGTGGTTGCGAACCTCGATCAGGCACGCCGCTTCGTGGGAGTGCTGCACGGCATGGGCTGCCGTTTCGCGCTCGACAACTTCGGCAGCGGACTCGGATCCTTCGCCAACCTGCGCAATCTGGCGATCGATTACCTGAAGATCGACGGCTCGTTCTTCAAGAACCTGGCGCGCGACAGCGTCAATCAGGCGATGATCAGCGCCATGATCCGTCTGGCGCGCACCTTGAACTTCAAGGTGATCGCCGAGCGCGTCGAGGATGCCGGCGCACTGGACGCCGCGCGCCGCATGGGCGTGGACTACCTGCAGGGCTACGCGATCGGACGTCCCGAGAAGCTGCCGATGGCCGCCTGACCGGCCGTTCGCCGACGCCGGCGTAAAGCGTCGCGACTTTGCCGTCAATCGAACGCGTCTATACGGTTACGGCAGATCTGGAGCATATCCGCAACAGCTTTGCCGGCATCGACAGTGCGCGCGATCTTCTCGGGGAGAGCGATCCGCTCGACGGCGGCCGCCATG
The DNA here is from genome assembly GCA_030038755.1 of Gammaproteobacteria bacterium. Classification (GTDB taxonomy): domain Bacteria; phylum Pseudomonadota; class Gammaproteobacteria; order Steroidobacterales; family Steroidobacteraceae; genus FEN-1191. The sequence continues at coordinate 2,039 of JASHSK010000181.1, read as the reverse complement.
TCATGGAGCAGGCCGTCCACGGCGGCATCGGCCGCGGCGACCTTCAATCCCGCGTTGGCAGCCAGCGCCCGAAAATCCGCGCGGCGCAGGTTGTCATCGCGGCCGTTCAGTTTCAGTGCCATGCGATCGTACCTGAGATTTGGGAATACGCGCGTCGAGACCGCGTCGTACAGCGGCGCCATCCGGACGCTGCTGAAGCTGTCGTCACCGAGCTCCGCGATCTCGAGGAGCGCCAGGTTCTTGAGATGCATGTCGCCGTCGGCGATGAGCCACGCGAACAGGGCACGTTTGACAAGCGTGAGGATGTCGCTGTTCGCGTCGGTGGAGAGTGGTCGGATAGCGCGCGCGACCCTCTCCATCGTGGCGTCGTACTTCGCGTTCGCCGACAAGCCCAGCACGGAGCAGAGATCCTCGAGGGCCAGCAGCCGTCTGTCGTCCGTGCTCTCGCGGATGTCGAAGCGCTCGACGAGCAGCGCCGGCGGCATGGCGTCGGGCATCGCGATCAATGCCACTGTGGGCGCGGCCAGTCCCGCGGAGCGACCCAGCGTCATGGCGGCCCATTCAACCAGCGGAAGGGCGTCGTACCCGCCGGTGCCTGCGGGCTTCAGGATGTGCGTGCAGGGCTTGCCGATGCTGGGAGACACGGTGCCGTTGGCTTCGAGAAACATGGGCGCCTTGATTTGGACGCCGGAAAGCCTGGGTGTAGCGGTGTTTGCGTAGATCCGCGCGAGGTTTTTCTCGAAGCTCGCTTCAATGTCCGTCCGACCCGGGCCGTCGTAATGACCTGTAAACACCCCGGCGTCGCTGAATCGCTCCAGCCGCGTCAGGAGAATGTCCGCCGGAAGCGCAGCCAGTTCCTCCTGGCTCTCCACGATGGTGATGTTCGACATGTAGCGCCTGCCGGAACGCAGCGTGGCGCGCTCGTCCTTGTCGTCGAGCACCTCTTCGAGCCAGCCCTCGGGCAACAGTGAGACGATGAACGGCGGCAATTTGCCGGGGGCCGTTTGTCGGATGAGCGGCGGTCCGGCGAAGGCCGTGGGCTTCCAGCGCCATTCGAAACCATCATGGGACAGATGTCCGATCGGCGTGCCATGCCAGGCGACAATGAAGTCGAGCGCGGCCTCATTCGCCGTCGCGGCCACAGGCCGTTGCATCAGGTAGCGCTCGGCCGCCTCGCCTTCACGGTACCACTGATTTTCGCGGGCAAGCGTCCAGATCGCATCGGCCGCGCCGCGAGGGCTTGCGTATTCCTCGACGAGGCGCGCGGCAATCGCTGCGCGCATGTTCGTGTCAATGGATGCGGCATGTTCGCTGCGCAAGCGGAAGGCTTCGAGGAAGCGCTGGCGTATCGAGGAAATGGGAATGCTAAATTCGCCCGACCCGTCGTTGACCACAGCTTCCCCGAGGGAAGGATGCTGAGGGGCTTTGTTCTGGACGATTTCCAGCGACCGCAGACGGGTCCGTTGGTTTCGCCGTCTGCTGAGGTACAGCCGGCCGTCTGAGGTTGGGCCGAGCAGGACAGCGCTCGCCGCGGAGAGGTAGGCGTTCGGGTACAGGTAGCGGGCGATCCGGATGGCGTGCCGGCGAACGAGCTCGTCCGCATTGTCGTCGGCATCCACGTAGATGCCACGCATGAGCTGGACGAGCCTGCCTGTTTCAGCCTGGTGATGGGCCTTGGCTTTATCGATGGTCGCGCCGACGAGATAGAGAGACATAGCTAACTTACGCGTATCTGAGATACGAGAAAGTTAATTATGAGCCCGATCATGGTCGATGACATTAACTTTCGCGTACCTGAAATGCGCGATAGTTGGCGATATTGACAGGGTTTAGCGTACGGGCTGGCCTTCGCCTCCCGATCATCCCGCGGCGCGCTTCATGGCTCGCGCGAACGGGGCCTTGTTCCCAAACCAGTTCGTCAACGTACGCCTGCTTCTCGGTGCTCGCTGATGGAGTGATGGAACCGCCGACGAACGATCACGAACGCTGGTATTTCTGCGCCAGGCGGTCGAACACGTCCTCGGCGGACTTGGTGCGGC
>JASHSK010000180.1 GCA_030038755.1 Gammaproteobacteria bacterium | reverse complement strand
TTCCTGCGTCACTTGAACGAGCTGCACTATCCCTACGCGGATGAGACCGGCAATGCCGCGTACCGCTTGTTCCTGGGGGTGTGAGCCGGGCGCGGCAGGCGCTGCGTCCCGAGCAGCCGCGCTGCGTCGACCGCGGCGTCCCTGATGGGGAGGCATCTGCCGGGCCTGGCCGTTCTGCGGCACGCTCGCTACGCGCGCTTCGCGCTATGCCGGTTCTGCACCACCCTGAGCTGGCAGATGCTCGGAGTCGCGGTGGGCTGGCGCGTGTACGCGCTGACCCACGATCCGCTGTCGCTCGGGCTGGTGGGGCTGTCGGAGTTTCTGCCGTTCGTATGCCTGGTGCTGTTCGGCGGTCACATCGCCGATCGCATCGCGCGTCACCGCGTGCTGCTGGTCGCGTGGGGAATCGAGACCGTCTGCATCGCGGCGCTGATGTGGTGGTCGATCAGCGCGGTCGCGCAGGTGTGGCCGATATACCTCGCCATCGGCATCTTCGGCAGCACGCGCGCCTTCTGGTCTCCGGCCATGCAGGCCATGGTGCCGACGCTGGTGCCGCGCGAGGAGTTCCCGCGGGCGCTGTCGCTCAACTCCACGCTCTACCAGGCGGCGGTCATCACCGGCCCGGCACTCGGCGGTCTGCTGTACCTGCTCGGGGCGCCGGTCGTGTTCGGGGCCTGCCTCGCGCTGTTCGTGCTGACCGTGTTTCTGGCGAGCTCATTGGGAGCGCCGGGCGCGCCAGGGGCATCGGCCTATGGCTCGGGCGGGCACGCCTTCCTGGAGGGATTGCGCTATGTGCTGCGCCGGCGCGTGGTGCTGGGCGTGATCTCGCTGGACCTGTTCGCCGTGCTGTTCGGGGGCGCCACCGCGCTGCTGCCGGTGTTCGCCAGTGACGTGCTGCACGTGGGGCCGGCCGGACTCGGCCTGCTGCGCACCGCGCCGGGAGTGGGTGCGGCGCTGACCGCGGGATTGCTCACCCTGCGGCCCATCGACCGGCACGCGGGCGCCAGCATGTTTGCGGGCGTGGGCGTGTTCGGCCTGTGCACGCTGCTGTTCGGCGACTCACGCAGTTTCACGCTGTCACTGGCCGCGCTGCTGGTGCTGGGTGCGGGAGACATGATCAGCGTCTACGTGCGAGGCATGCTGGTGCAGCTGCATACGCCGGATGCGATCCGCGGCAGGGTCAGCGCGATCAACTCCATGTTCATCGGCGCCTCCAACGAGCTCGGAGAGTTCGAGTCGGGCGTTACGGCACGCTGGTTCGGTGCGGTGCGCGCGACGCTCCTCGGCGGATGGCTGACGCTGGCGGTGGTCGGCGGCTGGATGGGGATGTTCCCGGAGCTGCGGCGGCTCGACGAGTTGCGCTGACTGGGGCGCGGTCGCTCGCGGCGCGCAGCCCGCAGCCCGCAGCCCGCGACCCGCGGCTCGCGGCGATGGCCGTTGCCGCGGTAGCTGTATGGATGTACAGTACCAGGCATGGAACGCTATCGCGGCCGCGGGGCGCAGAGCAACCCACCGCCACGCTATCTGGGCGAGCGCACCGACGCGGTCGATGACGGCTGGTACCAGGAGGAGCTGCCGGACTCGATCGCCACCGAGGTGCGGCCCGAGCCGGCGCGCACGATCATCTCGCGCAATGATTCCCCCGATATTCCCTTCGAGCAGTCGATCAATCCGTATCGGGGATGCGAGCACGGATGTCCTTACTGCATAGGTGGGGATACGCCGATATTGATGGCGGACGGCACACTACGCCCGATGTCGCAGATTCGTGCCGGCGACGCACTCTACGGTACGCGCCGGGATGGCTGGTACAGACGGTACGTCACGACGACCGTTCTCGCTCATTGGAGCGTCATCAAGCCGGCGCATCGGATCACGCTGGAAGACGGAACGGCGCTCGTCGCGGCTGCGGACCATCGCTTCCTCACTCAGCGCGGCTGGAAATTCGTGACCGGCGCGTCGCGGGGCGCGACGGCCAGGCCGCATCTGACGGTTAACAACAAACTCATGGGTACCGGTGCATTCGCTGCGGGGCCTGATCATGACGCCGACTATCGGCGAGGCTATCTGTGCGGGCTGATCAGGGGCGACGGACTCTTCCGTGAATACGCGTACGTCCGTGAAGGCCTCAACGCGGACCTTTTTTACCGCAATTACCACTTCCGGCTGGCGCTCTGTGATGAACCGGCGTGGCATCGGGCCCGGGAGCTGCTACGTGAGGTCGACGTGGACACTCAGCGCTTCGCCTTCAGCGCTGCCTCGGCGAGCCGGCGGGCCATGTATGCAATCAGCACGCGCTCGCGCGGCAACTTTGCTCGCATCCGCGAGCTGATTGCTTGGCCCACCTTGATGTCCGCGGCGTCGCGTAACTGGCACGCCGGTTTTTTAGCAGGAATCTTCGATGCTGAAGGCAGCTACAGCGGCGGGATCTTACGCATCCCTAACACCGATCCAGAGATAGTCGGCTGGATCGGAACATCATTGAGCAGATTCGGTTTCAGGTACTGCATCGACCATGAGCCTCGTGAAAACCTCCGGTCAATCGACAGGGTGCGCGTGCTCGGCGGCCTGAGGGAACATCTGCGCCTATTCCACAGTACCGATCCGGCCATCCTGCGCAAGCGCGATATCGCCGGCCAGGCCGTCAAGAGCGAGGCGCGGCTCGACGTCAGGACGATCGAGCCGATCGGCACGATGCGGCTCTACGACATCACGACGGGGACGGAGGACTACATCGCCAACGGCATCGTGAGCCACAACTGCTACGCTCGCCCGAGCCACGCCTACATGGACCTCTCCCCGGGCATCGATTTCGAGACCAAAATCTTCTACAAGGCGGATGCCGGGCGGCTGCTCGAGCGCGAGCTCGCGCGACCAGGCTACGTTCCCAAACAGATCACGCTGGGCGCGAACACCGATCCCTATCAGCCGCTGGAGCGACGGTTGCGCGTGACCCGCGCGGTGCTGGAGGTATTGGAGCGGACACGTCACCCCGTGAGCATCGTGACCAAGGGCGCGCTCATCGTGCGCGACCTGGATCTGCTCGGCTCGCTGGCGCGCGACGGGCTGGTCAACGTGTTCGTGAGCGTCACGACGCTGGACGCGGAACTGAAGCGCATGCTCGAGCCACGCGCGGCCTCGCCCGCGGCGCGGCTGCGCGTGGTGCGCGAGCTCACGGCCGCGGGCGTGCCGACGGGAGTGCTCGTGGCGCCGATCATCCCGGCGGTCAACGACAGCGAGATCGAACGCATCATCGGCGCGGTGGCGGCGGCGGGCGCGATGAGCGCAGGCTACGTGCTGCTGCGGTTGCCGCACGAGCTCAAACAGTTGTTCCGCGAGTGGCTCGAAGCGCACCTGCCCGACCGCGCCGAGCACGTCATGGCGCTGGTGCGCGACGCGCGCGGCGGCCGCGAAAATGATCCGCGCTTCGGCTCACGCATGGTCGGCAGCGGTGCCTGGGCGAAGCTGCTCGCCGACCGCTTCGCGCTTGCCTGCCGGCGCCACGGGATCGCGCGCCGGCGGTTGCCTCCGCCCCTGGCCACGCACTTCCGGCCCCCCGGCCGCGACGGACAGCTCACGTTGCCGCTGTAGCTGCAGCGGCACGCCAGCGCATTGCAAATTGGCAGCGGTTGCGTCACCGTGCACGGCGGTATGGCAGCAGCGACGGGAGGCGCGAGCGGCACGGCGATGCGAGGTGAGTCCGCAGGCGCTCGCATCGCCCTGGTGGCCGGGGGCAGCGGAATGGTCGGCAGCCGGTTGCTGCCGCTGCTGCTCGACGCGCCCGAGTACGCACGCGTGTACGCGCTGTCGCGCCGGCCGCTGCCGCTCGAGCACCCACGCTTCGCGAATCGCGTGGTGCGCCTCGATGCGCCGCTGTCCCTGCAGCTCAAGGGCCTCAGCTGCCACGAGGCTTTCTGCTGCCTGGGTACGACGCGCCGCGCGGCGGGCAGCCAGGCCGCATTTCGTGCCGTCGATCATGACCTGGTGCTCGCGTTCGCGCGCTTTGCCGCGGCGGCGGGTGCCGAGCGACTGGTGCTGGTGTCGGCGATCGGAGCGAATGCCGAGTCGAAAAATTTCTACCTGCGCGTGAAAGGGGAGACGGAACAGGATCTCACGCGCCTGTCACTACGCGCACTGGACATCCTGCAGCCCTCGGTGCTGCTGGGGATGCGGCGCGAGCGACGCGCGCTGGAGCTCGGCATGCAGCTGGCGCTGGGCGCGATCGGCCCGCTGCTGCGCGGCGCGGCGGCACGCTGGCGGCCCATCCAGGCCGACACGGTCGCCGCTGCCATGCGCGGGGCGGCGCGCAGCGGTCGGCTCGGCGTGACGCGCTACACGTACGTGGACATGCGCCGGCTGGCGCAGCTGCCGCGGCGCACGGTGTCCTAGCTGCCGCGGGGTACGGTGTTCTAGCTGCCCGATCTGTGATCCGCCGCACGGTCTGCGCTCGCAGCCGCGCGGAATCGGCGCGCGCACTCCCCCCTCTGCAGCGGCTGACGTTAAATCAGCCGCAGTTGGTGTCCCTGGATTCACACGCTGATATCCGGCAGATGAACGCCACCGAGCCCATTTCCGGCCTGCCACCACTGTGGCCGCGCGTCGCATGCGCGGCGGGGCTGCTGCTGGCAGCCGTGCTGGCGCTGACCGGCTGGGCGGCGGCGCGTACCATTGCGCAGCAGGTCGATCACGACGAGACGGCGCGACTGACCGCCATCGCCACGCACTCGGCGTACGGCCTGCGCGACCGGCTCGCGACCGCGGATGGCTGGCTGCGCAGCCTCGCCGCCGGCGATGCGACTCTGAACGAGACGCAGCTGCGCGAGCGCGTACTCGCTTCCGACACGTTCTCGGGCGTCGTCGTCGTTTCCTGGAACAGGGCCTTCGGCACTCACCCCGCCGCGTCAACCGCTCTGCCGGCCGTGGACGCCGGTGATGGTGTCGCCCTCAGCGCCGGCCGCAGCGTGCTGCTGGTGCAGCCCGGCGGGCAGGGCGATGCGGTCATGTATCTCGCCCATGCCCTCGAGTTGAACGGGCAGCGGCAGCTCGGCCTGTTCGAGGTCTCCCCGGGCTGGCTGTGGCAGGACGTGGACCAGCTGCCGCCAACGATGGCGGTCGCCGTCATCGACTCGCGCGCCGTGCCGATCTTCCGCGGCTCGCAGCTGCCGCCGGGCGTGCCCGCGATGTTCCTGCGCGCCCTGCAGGAGATGCGTCACCCGGGCGGGACGGCGCTGCGGGGCTGGCAGCAGGGCGGCGCTGCCTGGCAGGCCGCCGTGACGCAGCTGCGCCTGGATACCAGTGCGGTGGCCGGTGACACCAGCTGGGCGATCGCAATCTACGAACGGCCCGCGGCCCTGTGGCCGGTGGTTCAGACGCTGGCGCCGGCGCTGCTGGCGGCACTGCTGCTGGCCGTGCTCGCGGTACTGCTGGCGAGTGTGTATCTGGCGCGACGCTGGCAGCCGGCACTCGCGCAGTTCGCGGCGGCCCTGGAGGCGCTGCGGCAGGGCACGTTCCAGCGCGTCGACCTGGAGGGCGCGGCGGCGGAACTGCGTGCCCTCGGCGCCGGCTATAACCGCGCGATCGGCGAGCTGCAGCAACGACTGGCCACGCAGGCGTGTCTGGCGGAGATCGATCGGCTGCTGCTCGAGGCCAACGAGTTCGAGCAGACGCTCGAGGCCATCCTGCTGCGCGTGCGCAGCCTGACCGCCTCGCACGTGGTGGCGGTGGCGCTCATCGATCGTGACGCTCCGGCACACGCACGCTCCTTCATGCTCTGCCCCGACGGCGGGGACTGTCCGGTCAGCCGCGTCAACCTCGACGAGGAGCTCACGCTGCAGCTGCAGCAGCTCACGCAGGAGCTCGCGGTCCCGCCCCATCACCTGGAGCGCTACAGCCTGCTCGAGCCGCTGCAGGAGCAGGGTGCAGCCAGCTGCTGCATGTGGCCGATCCGGGCGGGCGAGCGACTCGCAGCCATTCTGGCGGTGGGCTACCGCGATCCGGCGCCACCCGCGCGCGAGCACCTCGCGCTCGGGGCCGAGTGCGCGGCGCGGCTGCGCTTCGCGCTCAGCAACGCCGAGCGCGACGAACATCTCTACCGCCAGGCGCACTTCGATTCGCTGACCGCCCTGCCCAACCGCGTGCTGTTCCGGCATCGCCTCTCCGAAGAGCTGCGCCATGCGGCCGACAGTGGCCAACGCAGCGCGCTGCTGTATGTGGACCTGGATCACTTCAAGAAGGTCAACGACTCGGTCGGGCACGTGGGCGGCGATCAGCTGCTGACCATCGTCGCGCAGCGCCTGCGCGGTTGCGTGAAGGACAGCGACACCGTCGCGCGCCTCGGCGGAGATGAATTCACCGTGATCCTGCGCGACCTGCCTGCAGCCGAAAGCGCCGGCGCGATCGCCGAGCGCATCATTCAGGTGCTGCAGCGACCGGTAAACATGGCAGGGCGCGACCATTACATACGCGCCAGCATCGGCATCACCGTGTTCCCGGACGACGCCGACAGCATCGATGTGATCATGCGCAACGCCGACCTGGCGATGTATCAGGCGAAGGACGCCGGCCGCGCGCGCGCGGTCTACTTCGACAGCAAGATGGCACGCGCGCAGTCGCCGATCGCACAGAGCGGGCTGTTCCGCGCGCTGCGCCGTCGCGAGTTCGCGCTGCATTACCAGCCGCAGTTTCAGCTGCCCGACGGCGAGCTCGCGGGTGTGGAAGCGCTGCTGCGCTGGCCGAGTCCGCGACAGGGAATGCGCTTTCCGAAGGATTTCCTGCCCGCGGCCGAGGAGAGCGGCCTGATCGTCGAGCTCGGCGCCTGGGTGCTCGAGAGCGCCTGCCAGCAGTTCTCGCTGTGGCGCACTCAGGGTATCGCGCCCGCGCGCCTGGCGCTGAACGTGTCGGTGCAGCAGCTACGGCAGGCGGAGTTCGCGCAGCTGGTGTGGACGAACCTCGAGCGCGCGGGGTTACCGCCGCAGGCGCTGGAGCTGGACTTCACCGAGAGCGCGCTCGCCGAGGAGCGCTCGCGCCAGGCGCTGCGTTCGCTGGCCGAGCTGGGCGTGCGCCTGGCACTGGATGACTTCGGCACCGGCTATTCCTCGCTCACCTATCTGCGAGCGCATCCGATCGACGCGCTCAAGATCGACGGCTCGTTCATGCAGGAGGTGCCCGGCGATGCCCAGGCGAGCCGCCTGGCGGCGACCATCATCGACATGGCGCATGGCCTCTCCAAGCTGGTGATCGCCGAGGGCGTCGAGACGCTCGCACAGCTGGATTTCCTGCGCCAGCACGGTTGCGATCTCGCTCAGGGGTACGTGCTGGCGCGCCCGCTCGCGGTCGCCGAGATCGGCGAGCTGCTTGCGAGCCGGCGCGGCCTCGTGCCGCCCGGCCGCTCGGCGGCGGGATGAGCGACGCGGCGACTCTGTGGGGTGCCGCGCGCAGCGCAGCAGCGGGATGTGACGCAGCGATTTGACAGATTCGCGGGACTGCGAGCGCGATGCGCGCAGTGTGAATTGCTTCAAAATCACGAGCCTTGATTCGCCGCCGCGTACTGGCAGACTCCTCTGGTGACTTAAAGGGCAAACCCGTCGCAAGACGGGGACGCAAAGCCACCGGTCCCGGGAACACGAGGGATAGCGGGGTTGCCACGGCAGCGGCGGAAGAAGGATCGAGCCGCGCTGCGTGTCCACCACGTGATGTTCTCCGGCCGACTTCGCCTTTGGCAGGGGAACGGACATGCAAGCCAGTCTCGCGCAAGCGCCTTCGACCATCACGGAAGATGCATCTGCCGCGGCGCCGATACCCGCCGCGCGCACAGCCGGTGGCGCACCCGCCGGCAATGCCTTCGTCATCAACCTGATTTCATCGACCACTCCGGTGGTGCTCACGCGCCCGGATCACGCGGGACTGAGGCGCTTTACGTTTTTTGTCTCCCGCCGCCGCGAAGAGGGGCGTGAGCGCTTCCGTTTGCACATGGGGTACTTCGACACGCAGGAGGAAGCCGAGAAACTGCTGGATATCGTGCGCACGATCTACCCGGGTGCGTGGGCAGGCCTGGCTCCCGGCCGCCGGCTGGCTGCCGGTGGCGCGCCCGGCGCCACATCCACCGCTGCTTCCACCGCTGCCTCCGAACGCACGCGCGAGCCGAGCGCATCGCGCGAGCCGCAGGCGCCGCCGCGCACTGTCGAGACCCCGCCGCTCGCGCTGATGCCCGATGAGGGCCGCCGACAGCTCTCGGACGTCACGCTCGATCTCGGTGAGCCTTTGGAGGTCCAGCGCTCCGTCGCAACCACCGCGGCCGCGGCCGGTGCTGCTGCTGCCGCTGCTGCCGACGCCGATGATGTGCCCGCGCGTGATGCAATCGGTCGCCCGCCGGGCGCCGGGCCGTCCGGCGAGCTCGAGCGGCGAGCTGCGCGGCAATCCTTCAGCAACGTGCGCGAGACCATCGCATCGCTGGCCGATAGCGCCATACGGGCTCCGGCGCTGAGTCAGATTCCGGAGCTCAAGCCGGCCATCATTCCGACCGCGCGGCCGATCGCACGTCCGCTGCGTTCGAGCGCCAATGCTGCGGCCCCTGCGACCGTCAATGCCGCGGCCCCTGCAACCGTGGCACGCGCGGCCAACGGCGCCAATGGCGCTGAACTGACCGCTGAACTGACCGACACGGCGACGCTGCGGTTGCTCGAGAAAGGCAATCCGGCGAAGACGCCCGCCGCCGACGGATCCGGGCCGCCTTCTCAGACGCCGCAGACCGTGCGCATGCGTCGGGCTTCCGCGTCCGCGCAGGCGGAGCATCCGCTGCTGGCTTCGAGGTCCGCGCAGTCGCCGCAGGCTGCAAAGCCGCCGCGGGACGAGAAGCCCTGGTACGCCGTGCAGCTGGTGTGGTCGGTGCAGCCGATCGCTCTGACGCATATCCCCCAGCTGGCGATCTTCAGCGCCTATACGCTGTACGGCGCCGAGGGCAATCGCGACGGACGCCGCTGGTATGGGCTGCGACTGGGGTTCTTCACCGACGCTGTGTCGGCCAAGCAGGTCGCACATTACGTGCGCGCGGATTTCGCCACGGTATCGGTCGTGCCGGTGACAGCGCGCGAGCGCGATCAGGCGCTGCAGGCGGTCAGTCGCGCCACACCCGCGGCGCTCACGGCCGCTGGCGCCGCCGGCACGACGACCAGTCCGGGCACTCCCGAGGCCGCCGCTGGTAGCGGCACCGCGGGGAAGCAGCGCCGCGGAGGGAGCGCCGCGGTTTCTTCCCCGCAGGCAAAAGAGCCGGAGTTCGCCTTCATCGAGGGCACGGATTCTCAGATCAATCGCCTGCACCCGGGCACGGGGCGTACGGCTGCCGATCGCGCGGCCACAGCCCCGCGACCGCCAGGGATGAGGCCCACGCGCGGGGCCCCCGGCAAGCGAGCCAAGCAGCGCCCCCCAGGGCAGGTCCACGCCCGCGCCCGCGCCAAGCCGCGAACGCTCGAGGAGACGCTCGAAATCCTGGGCGCCGGCGAGCTGCAGGTGGCGGACAACTCGACGGCACTGATCAACGAGGCGAGTTCGAGCGTCGGTGATGCGGGCGTGCGACACCTCAAGCTCGAGGGGTCGAAGGCCAAATCTTCGAAGCTTGCGCGACTCTTCGATCGGCTCGCCGAGCGCATCGGCAACTGAGCGAAGTCTTCCCTGAGCTATCGCCCGGGTCCGAGCGCTCGGCGGGCCGCTTTCTAAGCGGCCGCCGCTCGTTCGGCGGGTGCCGCGCCGCGTAGCTCCAGGGCGCGCCCAATCGCGCACGCAGCCCCTCTGGAGGGCCGGGGTGGAGTTCCACCCTTGATGCGGTGAATGCGAATCATTATCATTTGTATCCAGATCCGCATCGTTGCCAACAGTCAGTGGTCTATAGGGAGGAGCCTTCGTGCGCCGTCACCAGTCCTCGGTCCCGCCATTGCCATTGCCCTCGTCTTCTCGCAGCACGCCAGCCGGCGGAATGTTGCTCGGCGTGGGAGCCTGCATCTCCTCGGTTCTCGCCACTACCGCGCACGCCCAAGCCGTCGAGAGCACGGACGATCTGCAGGAGGTCACCGTGAGCGGCGTGCGGCCGCTGCTGCATACCAAGCTCGCGGACGACCAGGAGGACACGCCGCAGTCCGTCTCCGTGGTGAGCCAGCAACTCATCCAGGATCAGGCCGCCACGCGTCTCACGGACGCGCTGAAGAACGTACCCGGCATCACGCTGAACGCCGGGGAAGGGGCGGCACGCGGCGACACCGTCAATCTGCGCGGCTTCTCCGCGTTCAATGACTTCTTTCTCGATGGGATCCGCGATGCCGCGGTGTACACGCGCGACAGCTTCGACCTGCAGGACGTCGAGGTCGTCAAGGGCCCCTCGGCGGTGCTGTTCGGCCGCGGCTCGACCGGCGGGGCCATCAATCAGGTCAGCAAGGCGCCCCTGCCGACCTCGCTCGACGATGTGACCGCCGAGTACGGCACGAACAATCTTTACCGGGCGACGGCCGACCTGAACACGCCGGTCGCGACGGGGACGGCGGTGCGTGTGAATCTCATGGGTGAGTCCTCCGACGTGGCCGATCGCGACCTGGTCCACAACGGCCGCTGGGGCGTGGCCCCGGCCATCAGCTTCGGTATGGGCGGCAACGATACCTTCACGTTCGCCTACCTGCACCAGCAGGAGAACGACATCCCCGACGTCGGCGTGCCGTTCGTCGACGGGCGGCTGCCGTCGGTTCCGCGCCAGGCGTACTACGGGCTGGCCAGCGACCGCTTCACGGCCGACGACGATCTCTTCACGGCACGCTACGTACACAGCTTCTCCGACGATCTGACGCTCGCCGATACGCTGCGCTACGCGAACTACGATTTCAGCGACCTGTTCGACGCGCCGAACTTCGGGGACTCGCCGCCGACACCGGGCGAGCCGCTGGCGGACATCCTGGTGGGACGCGACGCCCCCGGGAGCACCGGTGTGCAGACCAATCTGGACGAACAGCTCGATCTGACCGCGCGCTTCAGCACCGGTTTCATCAGCCACACCCTCGTGGCCGGCCTGGAGATCGCCCGCCAGAGCTCGCTCATCGAGCGCTACGTCAATCCCTTCAATACCAACAACAACTACATTCCCGAGACGCCGCTGCTCGATCCGGATCCCTATGAGGCGATGCCCAACGAGCCGCTGTCCTCCGAGCAGGACACGGTGGCGCCTTCGGGCGGCGCCTACGTCATCGATACGCTCGGGTTGGGGCGCTACGTGTCGCTGACGGGCGGAATGCGGTATGACTACTTTTCCGCCGATTACCGTCAACTGACGCTCTCGAGCGGGACGCTACTGCACCTCACCGAGCTGAATCGCCTCGGCAGCCCGCGCGCGGCGCTGCTGATCAAGCCGGCCGCGCACCAGACCTACTATCTCTCCTACGGCACTTCATTCGATCCGTCGGCCGAGGCGCTGACGCTCACGACCAAGACCGCAGACCTCGGGCCGGTCAAGGCCAAAACCTACGAGACCGGCGCCAAGAGCGATTGGCTCGACGGCAAGCTGCTGCTGACCGGCGCGCTGTTTCACACCGAGGTGGACAACGCACAGACCAACGACCCCGACAATCCCACGATCACCGTGCTCAACGGCAACGAGCGCGTCGACGGCCTGGAGGCGGATGCCTCGGGCTATCTGACGCGCCACTGGGAGATCAATGCCGGCTATACCTATCTCGACGGACGTACGATCGCCTCGGGCACTGCGGCAGACGTCGGCAAGATCATGCCCAACGTCGCGCACAACGCACTCAACCTGTGGACCGAGTACGAGTTGCCGGCGGGCTGGGAGATCGGCGGCGGCGGCAACTGGCTGAGCAAGCGCTTCGCCGACAGCGCCGAGACGGCCAACGTGCCCGGCTACGTGGTGTGGAACGCCATGCTGTCATACACCGTGACCCGCCAGCTGCAGTTGCAGCTCAACGGCATCAACCTCTTCAACCGCCTCTACTACGACGGTCTCTACTACACGAGCGTCTCGGAGAACCACGCCATTCCCGGCCCCGGGCGCAGCGTGATGCTGAGCGCGCGCATGAGCTTTTAGAGCGTAGCGAAGGTCGTGAACGTGGCGGGATTTGTGAGTCTGACCGATGTCGAGGTCAATGGATGATCGTGCGTGTCCCATCGGTGCTCGATACCGCGCAGCTTGCCTCCCTGCGCGCGCTGCTGCGCACGGCTCCGTGGGAGGATGGGCGTGCGACCGCGGGGCATCAGTCCGCGCTGGTCAAACACAACCTGCAGCTGCCGCAGAGCTCGGCGGTCGCGCGCCAGGCCAGTGAGGCCGTGGTGCGTGCGCTCGAGTGCAACGCGCTGTTCATCAGCGCGGCGCTGCCGCGGCACGTCTACCCACCACTCTTCAACTGCTACGAGGCGGGCATGGCTTTCGGCGATCACGTCGACAACGCCGTGCGTCAGGTTCCCGGGACGCATCACCGCCTGCGCATCGACGTGTCGGCCACGCTGTTCCTGAGCGCGCCGGCCGACTACGACGGGGGCGAGCTCGTGATCGAGGATACCTTTGGCACGCACACCGTGAAGCTCGAGGCCGGTGATCTGGTGGTGTACCCCGCCAGCAGCCGCCACAGCGTTGCACCGGTGACGCGCGGCGCGCGCCTGGCCGCGTTCTTCTGGGTGCAGAGCATGGTGCGCGACGACGCGGACCGCGGCCTGCTGTTCGAGCTGGACAGCACGATCCAGCAGCTCACCGCCGCGGGCGCGGGCCGCGAGCCGCTGCTGCGGCTGACGAGCTGCTATCACAATCTGCTGCGCCGCTGGGCGCTGCTGTAGGCCGCCCGGCGCGGGCCGCGGGCGGGGCGACGGAGAGGCGCGAACGATGGCACTGACGACGGCACACCTGGCGCGCGTCGCGGCGCTGGAGGCGCACCAGCGGCACCTGCGGCGCCTGGCGAGCATGAGCGGCGGCGAGCTGTACGCGCTGTTGGCGGGCGATCCCGCCGAGTCAGCCGCCTGGGTGTTGAGCGCCGCCGAGTGCGGCCTGCCGGCCGCGCAGCTGCGCCTCGGGCGCATGCTGCTCGAGGGGCGCGGCCTCGCGCGCGACCCCGCGGCGGCGTATCGCTGGTTCGCGCGCGCCGCGGCACACGGGGAGGCCGAGGCCGTGAATATGGTCGGCCGCTGCCACGAGAACGGCTGGGGTGTGCCGCAGGATCTGGCGCTCGCCGCCGCGAACTACCGCCGCTCGGCCGAGGCGGGGCACGACTGGGGACAGTACAACCTCGGCCACATGCTGTTCGACGGCCGCGGCGTGGCGCGCGATCGGCGCGCGGCGCTGCGCTGGTATCTCTCGGCCGCGCAAGCGGGTCACGCACGGGCGATGAACCTGGTCGGCCGTTGCCTGGAAGAGGGCTGGGGCTGCGCGCGCGACCCCGGCCAGTCCGCCCGCTGGTATGCGCGCTCGGCCGAGCGCGGCTATGCGCGCGGGCAGTTCAATCATGCCCTCATGCTCGCGCAGCAGGGCCGCGCAGCGCTTGCCGGCGAGTGGTTCTGCAAGGCGGCGGCCGGCGGCAACCAGGCGCTGCGGCACGCGATCGTCACGGTGCTCGGCGGCGCGGCCGACCCGGCGCTGCGGGGGGTGGCGCAGCGGGTGCGCGAGATGCTCGAGAGCCCGTCCGGGGAGCGCCCTGCGGCCGGTTCGTGACCGACGACGCGGCATTCGTCACGCATTTGTGCGATTGATGCCCGCGGCCTCGACGGGCCGATCAGCGGTGGGAGGGCGGATGATCGTCGGCATCGACCTCGGCACGACGAACAGTGCCATTGCCGTGTGGCGCGACGGGCGGGCGCAGTTGATTCCGAACAGTCTGGGAGCGCGCCTGACACCCTCGGCGGTCAGTCTGGACGAGGACGGCACGGTGCTCGTGGGCATGGCCGCGCGCGAGCGGCAGGTCACGCATCCGCAGCGTACGGCGACGGCATTCAAGCGGCTGATGGGCACGGAGCGGCGCACGACGCTGGGGCCGGGGCACGTGTATTCCCCCGAGGAGCTGTCGGCGCTGGTGCTGCGGCGGCTGAAATCGGACGCAGAAGCCCATCTCGGCGAGCCGGTCGCGGAGGCCGTGATCACGGTACCGGCGTATTTCAACGACCGGCAGCGCAGGGCAACGCGCCGTGCGGGAGAGCTCGCGGGCCTGAAGGTCGAACGGCTGCTCAACGAGCCAACGGCGGCGGCCCTGGCCTATGGGCTGCACGAGCGCGATCAGGCCTGCCAGTTTCTGGTGTTCGACCTGGGTGGCGGCACGTTCGATGTGTCGATCGTGGAACTGTTCGAAGGGATCATCGAGGTGCGCGCCAGCGCGGGCGACAACCGCCTCGGCGGAGAGGATTTCAATGAGCTGCTGGTCGAGGAGTTCCTGAACGCGCAGCGTGCGGCGCTGCAGGGGCTCGAGGCCGGTGAGCGCGAGGTGCTGCGCGCCCGCGTGCGCGAGCAGGCGGAACGCGCACGGCGCGCGATGTCGTCCGAGCCGGGCGGAACGCTGCGGGTGACCTGGAGGGACCGGACGCTCGAGCACGTCGTGACGGCGGAGCGCTTCGAGAAGCTCTCCGAGCCGCTGCTCGCGCGGCTGCGCGAGCCGGTGCTGCGCGCGCTGCGCGACGGGGCGGTGCGCCTGGATCGGCTGCGCGAGGTGGTGCTGGTGGGCGGAGCGACGCGCATGCCGGTGGTGCGCCGCGCGGTCACGCGCATGTTCGGGCGCTTTCCCGGCGCGGGGCCGAATCCTGACGAGGCGGTGGCGCTCGGGGCGGCGGTGCAGGCCGGCCTCAAGGGCCGCGACGCGGCGCTGAAAGAGGTCGTGATGACGGACGTGTGTCCCTACACGCTCGGTGTCGACACGGCCGAGCGGCGCGCTGACGGCAGCGTACGCACGGGCCTCTTCACGCCCATCATCGAGCGCAACACCGTGGTGCCGGCCAGCCGCTTCAAGACGTTCGCGACCATGCGACCGGGCCAGCGAGTGGTGCGCTTCACCGTCTACCAGGGCGAGGCACCGGCGGTCGCCGACAACATCGAGCTGGGCAGTGTGGAGGTGCCGGTACCGGCCGAGGAGACCGGGCTGGTCACCGTGCAGGTGCGCTTCACGTACGACATCAACGGACTGCTCGAGGTGGATGTGCAGGTCCCGAAGACCGGCGAGACACGGCAGCTGCTGATCCTGGGGCAGCAGTCGGATATATCTCCCGCGCAGCTCGAGGAGCGCCGACGCGTGCTGGCGGCCCTGAAAATCCCGCCGCGCGAGATGGAGGCCAATCGCGCGGCGCTGGCGCGTGGCACGCGCTGCTACGAACAGTTTCTCGGCGACCGGCGCGCGCAGATCGGGGAGCTGCTGCGCCAGTTCGAGCGCGTGCTCGACGGTCAGGATCCACGACGCATCGAGGCCGCGCGCACGCAGTTCATGCGGTCGCTGGATGCGTTGGAGGGGGAAAGCTATCTATGAGTCCCGCCGGCGGCCCGTCGATCTGGGAGCTGCTGGGCATCGCGCAGACCCAGGATGTGACGGCGATCCGGCGCGCGTACGCGCACGGGCTGCGTCGCACGCACCCCGAGGATGATCCGCAGGGCTTCGCGCTGCTGCGCGCGGCGTACGAGGCGGCGCTGCGCCTCGCGCACAGCCGTGTCACGGCGTCCTCCGTGATGGCGGCGGCGATGCCGGACAGCCCTGCGGTGTCGGAGAGCCCGGGGGCAATGTCGGGGAACCCGGCGACGATACCGGAGAGCCCGGCGGCGATACCGGAGAGCCGGCCGGTGTCGCCGGAAATCGCGACGCTGCGGGATCAGGCGGGGCAGTTGCGCGCCGACTGCTTCGCGCTGCAGGCGCTGCTGGCCGGCGAGGCTCCGTTGGATGAGCAGCTGGCGCGCGATCGGCTCATGGCCTGCCTTGCCTCCCCGGCGCTCGAGCACGTGGGCGTGCAGCTGCCGACCGAACGGTGGTTTGCGACTGTGCTTTGGCAGTATCGCGAGCGCGCTGAAAGTCTGTTCGAGCCGGTGATCGAGCACTTCCACTGGCGCGCGCCGGGCCGGGCGTCCGGGCGCGCGCACACGCTCGCGCCGCTGCCGGCACTGCTCGAATATGCACAGCGCGTGCGACAGCTACGCGATCTGCAGGTACGGTCGCCACGCGCCCACGCGGCGCTGACGCGCACACCGCAGGCCGCGCGGCTGTGGCTGCGGATCGTACTGCTGCGTCTGGATGAGAAGGTGCGCCCGGCGTGGACGGCACTCACGGCGCCGCTGGCCGGTGTGACGCTTCCGATACCGCGTGCTGCGGATGCGCGGGCGCTCGCCTGGTGGCAGCGCTACTTCACGGGCGCGCATCTGCAGCCGCGCTTCATCCGGCTCGCGGGACTGCTGGCGCTGCTGGGTGCCCTCGAGGGCGCATTGCACCCGGTCGGCCCGCCCGCGGCGCTTACGGGCGGCGGCAATGGGTTGCTGGACGTGGTTCTGGGCGCTCTGGCGGGAGCCGCGCTCGGCCTGATGCTCGCGCTGCTGCAGTTCGCCTGCATCGAATGGCCACGCCGGCGTTGGCCGCTGACGGCGCCCACGCGATGGCGGCGGCTCGGCTGGTTCCCGGCCGGGCTCGGGCTGTGTCTGATCGCAGCGACGCTGCCGGCGGGCCTGACGAGCACCGCGGTCATCGCACTGGCGGGCGCGGGGCTCGGGGGCTGGGCGATCGTCGCGGACGCGACGCTGAGACGGGATAGCTCCCCACCGACCCTCAGACGCTCGCTGGGCTTCGTGACGATGAACGTGCCGCTGATCGTGTGGGGCGTGTGGATGCGCGCGCGCCAACCCGATCTGCTGACGGCGCCGCTGCTGGTCGCGAGCGCGGCGTGGGTGCTGGCATCCACGCTGGCCCGCGGACAGTTGTGGGCGGAGGTGCGTTACACCCTCAGCCAGAGGCTCCGGCAGCGGGCGCGCTGGTTGCTGGCAGTGCTGGCGGCGCTCTCGCTCGCGGGCTTGCTGCAGCTGCAGGGACCGGTACCGACAGTGGTGGGCCGCGCGGTGCTGGTGGGACTGCTGGGAATCGTGCTGTCGCAGCGGGTCGGTGCGCTGGGTCTCACGGCGGAGCTGCTCAAGTGGCGCTACTACCTGACCGTGCTGCCGGCGCTGCTGTTCTTCCCGACGCTCTGGGTGCTCGACGATCCGCTGCGCCTGGGAGGAGAGATGTTGATGGGCGGAGTGCTGCTGACGCTGGCGCTGTGGGACTGGAATGAGCGGCGTGCCGCCCCGGCGTCGTCACGTGTCGCGGTCGCGAAAGGCCGGCTCTAACGCACCCTCGCAGGCGCGAGTGCACGGCGCGTACGCCGCGATTCTCGCCACCCTGCCGCTCAGGGCTACAATCCCGCAGAGAAGCGGCGGCCTGGCGGGGGGCAGAATGGGATTTCGCATCATCCATTGGGGATTCGCAGCGGTCGGCGCGGTCGGCGCGGTCGTGGTCAGCGCCACGGCGCTCGCGCAAAACGTACCGGCGCAGTTCGTCGTCACCGGCAAGGCGGCCGAGAAGATACAGGACTTCACGACCATCAATCTGGCCACCGCCGAGCGCATTGCCGACGCGTGTGAGGAAGCCGCCACGGCGCAGGGCGTGCAGATCAGCATCCTGGTGCTGGATAAAGACGGCAACGATGTATACATGGACCGCATGGATGGGCAAAGCTATCTGGCAATCGCGACTGCCGAGATGAAGGCGCGGACGGCTCTCATGGATCGGCAGCCGAGCAAGGTGCTGATGAATCGCATCATCGAGGACCCCACGCAGGAGCTTCAGGCGATCCAGCTCGGTCTGTTTGCCAATTCAGGCGGCCTTCCCATCGTGGTCGACAAACAGCTGATCGGTGCGGTCGGGGTGGGCGGCTCTGCTCCCCGGGTGCCGGTCTGGAGCGACGAGATCTGTGGGCACCGGGCGCTGGTTGAGGTCATCGGGCGATCGGTTCCGCCGCTGGTGCAGGATCTTCCACGCAGCCGGAACCCCAATCCGGGCAAAGTACCGGTTCCCCGCTTCGAGGCGGCTACGCCACCGAAGTCGAGCCTGCCGGCGCAGTTCGTTGTCAGCGGCAAGGCTGCGACTGCGATTCTCGACGGCAATCAGATTTCGCTTGCGGCCGCCAGGAAGATCGCCCGTGTCTGCCGCGATTGGGCGGCGTCGAAGGGCGGTACGATGTCGCTCGATATCATCGACGATGAAGGTGAGTTGGTGCATATGGAGCGCATGGACGGGCAGGTCTACAACGATATGCGCACCGCGCTCCTGAAGGCTCAAACAGCGCTGCAGACGCGCCAGCCGACGTCCATCCGCGCGGCCCAGCTGAAGAACGATCCGAGCGGGCTGCCGCGGCAGATTGCCCAATATGGATTTTTCACCAACTCGGGAGGCGTCCCGATCGTGGTCGACGGGCAGATGATCGGTGCGATCGGCGTCAGCGGGGGCGCGGGTGGTGGCGATGAAGATTGCGCGATCCAGGGACTCAAGGCGACCTTCGGGGCCGACGTGACGCTGCCGGTCTATCCCGTCGCGCCGGTGGCGCCGTGAGGTCGGCGGATCTGCGAGGCGCCGCGGCTGCGGCGCCTGGGATGCACGGCGCTGCGCGAAACGGGGAATCTGCCTAGGCCGGCACGCTCGCGCGCAGGTGCCTGTCGAAGAACGACACCAGGTCGGCGAACGCCCGGCGCGAGTAATGATCCGCCGGCGCGTTGCGTGCCAGGCGATATTCCCTGGTGAAGGTGGCATGTGGACGTTCACCGCGGCCGTTTCGCTCTGCGGCGTCGGTGTACTCGCGAATCTCAAGGCCGACAGGAAATTCGCGCCGCAGGCGATCGATTTTCGCGGGGGGGCAGATGCGATCGGAACGACAGCGGACCGCCAGCAGATGTGCCTCGCCGGCATTGAGCCGGGCGCGCGCCTGCACGATGTCACCCTCGCCGACGTTGAGTCGGCCGAGGCTTTTCCCCCGCCCAATGCCGAAGAGCGTGAAAAGCGGGGAAAGGGGCACGGATGGCTGAGCGGCGACAGCCGCAACCAGATGGGGATCGATGACCAGCGGAATCGCAAACGCGCCGGTAAGGCACATGCCGATGGCGCCGATCCGGATGCAACCGGTGTGCTTGCTGATGTGGCCGCTCAGTGCGCGAAGCCACGTCGTGATGGGAGAGGACACGCCTGCGCGAAGATTGGCAAATTCCCGCGATATGCACAGCCTGATTGCGTTGCGCAGTGGTGCCCGTCTGCCGAGGGGACCGAACAGCCAGGGTACAAAGACCTGGAATCGGGCGTCCAGCAAACGCCCGGCGAACAGGCGCAGTCCGGGCGAGAAGCCTGCGATCTCGGGCAGGAGCAGCAGCGGTGGATTTCGATGGTCCCCGGCGTAGTAGACCGGATAGGCAAGCCGGTCAGATGCAAAGGAAAACTGCTCAAATCCGTCCATCACGCCTCCTGCGACTCGCCGGATTCCCGGCGCGCCGCGATCGGGGATGCGTGTCCGAGCCTGAGGTGCGCCGATCATCCCCGCATTGCCGGTCCGGTGGTGCGCGGAATGTCGACGACGTGCAGCTCCATACCGCGGTAGTCGCGATAGGCGACACGCAGTCGTGCACGATTGACGGCGCAGGCAATGAAGCCGGAGTGCAGCGAGCAGAAATCGCTGCCACCCATGTCGCAGTAGTGCGCCATCCTGGAGCCCGCGCCGGTGCACACGTAGTGCGTCACGCCCCGACGCACGTGCTGCAGATCGTGAACATGGCCGTTGAGGTAGAGCGGTACGCGATGGCGCTGCAGGATTGGATCGAGCTGCGCGACCAGGTCCGGTAGTCCGCCGTGAGTGCGCAGCTGCCGGTCGGAAGCGAAATGGGACAGGTGTCGGACCGCGCGTCCCATATAGATCGGGTGATGACCGACGACGATCTTCCAATCCGCCGTGGACGCGCGCAGTCCGGCGTCGAGCCAGGCCAGCTGCACCGGGACATTGGCCTGCTGGTCGCCGACCTTGATCAGGCGCGCACCGTGTGCGTAATACGACCGTATCATGGGCGACGTATCGATGACGAAGATCTCCACCTGGGCTGCGTCGGGGGTATGCGCCGTGACACGGTACCAGCGCGCCGGCAGCCGCCAGCGGCTGCTGGTCGCGCTGTAGTCGAGCTGCGCCTGGGCGTTGCCACGGTAGTCGTGATTGCCGAGCGCCACGTACCACGGCACCTGCAGCGAAGCGGCGGTGTAGATGTCCTCGAAGGAGGTCTTCCAGGCCGGGTCATCCACGCTCGCGACGCCGTTCTCGTAGAAGTTGTCTCCGACCGAGACGACGAAGCGCGCGCCGAGAAGCTCCGCGCTCTCTCCCATGCGTGTGGCCACGTCACGCTGATGATCATGGCCGTGCCGTCCCCAGTCCCCGACCGCCAGGAAGTTGAGTGAAGCGCCTCTGGCATCCGCCCAGGCGCGCGACAGCGGCATCACGGCAGCGATTCCCACCCCTCCCAGGATCCGAAGGACGCTGCGGCGGGTGAGCGGGAGCTCGGACATGGAAGGCTTCCTATTCAAAACTGCCGGATGATTGCACAGCTCACCCGGACACGTACGGGCGGTATTTGGCCACGTAGGCTGCCCTCACCCGAGGGGCCTTGACCGCGTCGACCGCGCGTGCCACCGCCGCCAGATAGCAGCGCTGCGCCGCCTGTTGCATCGGCAGGGGCTCGAGATCCTGATCGAAGCACACCTCGTGGGCCGCGACTTCGATTCGGCGCAGCAGGCGTTGCGCACCCGCGTCGCTGGCAAGATCGTGATCGCCGTAGCGCACGACCACACCTGGAGCATCGCCCGCGGCGTAGGCGGCAGTCGTCTGGGCGCTGATGAGCACCAGCACCGTCGAGGCGATGAGGCCGCACAGGCAACGTTGAATGGCGGAGGACCGAGTTCGCATGCGAGTTCTCCCGAATGGCAGTTCGGAACCGGACGGAAAGTTGCTCTTTCTCCGAAGAGGCGAATGCATCTTCCGGGCGCAATAACCCCGCAAGGCGGAGAAAAGTTGCAACCGCGCGCGAGGCGGCCGGGTGCCGGTGGGGAGATCGGCCGGTGAGGCTCCGAAGCCCGCCTTCAGCGGGCGCTCCGGCCGGTAGGCGGGAGTCCGCCCTCAGCGACGCGGCGCGAGGATCTGATCCAGCAGTGCGGGCCGGCTCGCGTCACGCTCGAGATGCGGGTAGCGCAGGCCGCCGTGGTAATCCAGGTGCACGACCTGATAATAGTCGCCCGTGCGCACGATCAGCTCGATCGGTGCCTGGGAGCCGCGCGTGGCGCGGATGGCATCCTTGAGCACGTCGGCGCTGTAGGCCAGTCCGTTGACGGCCACGATCTGTCCACCGGTGGTCAGTCCCGTCTGGAACGCCGGGCTGCCCCACATGACCTGCTGTATGGCGCCGGGTCGGTCCTTGTCGTCGAGGGTCACGCCGATCGAATACAGCAGGCTGATGCGGTGGCGCTGGTCGTCCTCGTTCTGCGCATAAGCGCCCGGGGTGTCGGTGTACACCAGCCGATACCCGCCGCGCGTCAGACCGTCGAGTGGCGGCCCGCTGATCGAGTCGAGCCGCTGGCGCAGGAAACGCGCCCAGTCGTACGGCTGCACCGCGTTCAACGCCCGGACGATGTCGTTGAAGGTGTAAGTGACCGTGACGAAGCTGCCGTTGTCGATCCCGAAGAAGGCGCGCGCGAAGTCGTCCAGCGAGCGCTGACCATGAGAGAGCTGGCGGATCAGCGTGTCGGCGTCGAGCCAGATCAGCGCTCCCTGCTCGTAGTAATCCTCGAACAGCTGCCACGTCCGCCAGGACTGCGGGCGGCGCGGATTGATGATCTCATCGTTGGTCGTGTCCTGCAGCGGCCGCCACTCATGACCCGCGCTGTTCTGCTCGTAGGCCGCGAATGAGGCGATCTCGTCGAGCGTATCCGCCAGCGTGCGCAGGCCGGCGCGGGCCGCGAGCACGTGGCCCCAGTACTGCGTCTGTCCCTCGTAGACCCACAGCAACGAGTCCTGCATCGGCACGTTGAAATTCGGAATCCACAGATCGAAGGGGCGGCGGAACTTGCCGTTCCAGGAGTGCGTGTACTCGTGCGCCAGCAGATCACGGTCGAAGGCCGTCTTGTCCCAGGCGGAGAAGTAATCCGCGACGCTGCCATTCTCGCTGGACTGATGGTGCTCGAGGCCGGTCTGCTGAATCTCGTCGCTCACGGAAAACAGGAAGTCGTAGTGGTCGTAGTGGTGCGAGCCGAACAGCCGATAGGCCTGCTGGATGAGCGCACGGTAGCCCTGCAGCGCCGCCGGCGGTACCGCCAGCTCATCGGGGCGATCGGCGAACAGATTCAGATGCACGGGCACGGCGGCGCCCGGGTCGAGATCCAGGCGGCTCGCGTAGCGGCCCGCGTACAGCGGGCTGTCCACGAAGGTGTTGAGAGTGGTGCGCTTGAATCGGGTCTGCGCGCCATCGGTGTGATCGACCTCGAGCGCCGTGCCGAACTGCCAGCCGGCGGGCAGCGTGACGCTGGCGCGCAGGGGGATATCCCGCGAGTAATAGCCGGCCGGATAGAACAGCACCTCGTTCCACTCGATCATCAGCAGGTTCGGGCTGATCTCCAGATCGCCCACGTCATCGGTGGTGGGCGAGAGGTAATCGAAATCGATCTGCAGCGTGTGTGTGCCGCGCGGCGCATGCACGCGCAACGCCCACACATTCACCGGATCGCGCACCCAGCTCACGGCCGCGCCGCCCGCGCTGACGCGCAGTCCCCCGAGCCGGTCAATGGTGCCTTCGGGCGCGTGTGTGCCGGGCAGCCACTGCGGGTAGAGCAGGACGGTGTCGGGTCCCACACCGCTGAGGGTCTCGTGGACGTGATAGACGCGCCGCAGGACATCGGTGGCGTCCACCGATAGATCGATTTCTCCGGGATAGGGCCGATCGCGCGGCGCTTCGATGGGCGTGATCGGCGCGATGCCGCTCGGGCCGGGGCTCGCCAGTGCCGCCTGCGGGACCGCGAGTCCGGCGCCTGCGAGCGCGGTGGTGGCCAGCAGCGCGGTGGCTGCCAGCCTGGCGGCTGCCAGTGCGGCGGCTGCCAGTGCGGCGGCGGGGAGCCTGGCGGCTGCGAGCGTGGTGGCGGGGAGCCTGGCGGCTGGCATCGTGATGTTCTCCCTCAGTGCGGGTTACGGTGAGATGGCGCGTACGCCTCAGGATTTCCCGCCAAACAACCGCTCGAGCTCGGCGCGCGCGCGCTCCGCGGCGCTCGTGTCGCGTGGTGTGTAAGCGCCCGGGCGTGGCTTGAAGAAATCGCAGAAATTGGCCGCGGTCTTGTCGGAGACTTCTTCCGCGGTGGGTTCGCGACACTGTTTGGCGACGTGCGGATCGAAGTCCACACACATGCGGCAGACATGCAGCTCGGCGCGGCAGCGGGCGCACTCGTCACGCCGCGACAGCGGCAGCGTCAGCGCCGCGAGATCCGCCCCGCACTTCCAGCAGACCAGGTTGTGTCCCATGCCAGGTTGTGACTCATGTGATGACCCGGCCTACGCGGCCCGCTCGGCCAGAAAGCGCGCCAGGGCGGCTCCAGTATGCGAGCGCGCCTGCCGGGCAGCAATGGCGGCGGGCGGGCCCGCGGCGACCACGCGCCCGCCGCCGCTGCCCGCCTCGGGGCCGAGGTCGATGATCCAGTCCGCCTCGGCGATGACATCGAGGTTGTGCTCGATCAGCACGATCGAGTGCCCCGCGTCGACCAGCCGGTGCAGTACCGCGATGAGCTTCTCGACGTCGGCCATGTGCAGGCCGACGGTCGGCTCATCGAGCACGTACAGCGTGTGCCCGGGACGCGCGCGCGGCGAGTCATTCAGACGAGCCAGCTCGGTGACCAGCTTGATGCGCTGGGCCTCCCCGCCGGACAGCGTCGGGCTCGGCTGGCCCAGCGTCAGATACCCCAGCCCCACGTCCGACAGCAGCCGCAGCGGCCGGGCGATGCCCGGATGCGCGGCGAAGAACGTGACGGCGTCGTCGACGTTCATCTCCAGCACTTCACCGATGGAGCGGCCGCGCCACTGGATCTCCAGCGTGTCGCGGTCGAAGCGCCGGCCTGCGCAGCGCTCGCACAGCACCTTGACGTCGGGCAGGAAGCTCATCTCGATGGTACGGGTGCCGGCGCCCTCGCACTCGCTGCAGCGCCCGCCGCCGGTGTTGAAGGAGAAACGGCCGGCCGCGTAGCCGCGCACGCGCGCCTCGTTCGTGCCGGCGAACACGCGGCGAATATCGTCCCAGAACCCCACGTAGGTCGCGGGGCAGGAACGCGGTGTGCGACCGATGGGCGTCTGATCGACCTCGAGCACGCGGTCGATCTGCTCGACACCGTGGAGCGCGCGCGCTCCCACGAGCCCCGGCCGCGCCGCGCGTGCCGTGGCTGTTCTGAGCGCGCCCGGGCCGTGCGCCGTCACGAGCGCGCGCAGGTTGGCGTACAGCACGTCGCGCGCCAGCGAGGACTTGCCGGACCCCGATACGCCGGTGACCACGACCAGGCGATTGAGCGGGATGCGCACGTCGATATCGCGCAGGTTGTGAAGACTCGCCGCCTCGATCTGCAGCGCAGGGCTGCGAGGTCCGGTGATGCGTCGCGGCTCGGCCGGATGCTGCAGCGGCCGCGCGAGAAAGCGGCCGGTGATCGAATCCGGCTGGCGCTGCAGCGCGCGCGCGTTGCCCGCGGCGACCACGTGTCCGCCGCGCACGCCCGCTCCGGGGCCGAGGTCGATGATGTGATCGGCGCGGCGGATCGTATCCTCGTCGTGCTCGACGACCACCAGCGTGTTGCCGCTCGCGGAGAGCTGATCGAGCGCATCGAGCAGAATATGGTTGTCGCGTGGATGCAGCCCGATCGTCGGCTCATCGAGCACGTAGCAGACGCCCTGCAGGTTCGAGCCCAGCTGCGCGGCAAGACGAATGCGCTGCGCCTCTCCGCCGGAGAGGCTCGGAGCCGCGCGATCGAGCGCGAGATAGCCGAGCCCCACGCGCTCGAGAAAGCCCAGGCGGCTGACGATCTCCGTGAGAGCGTCGCGCGCCACGGCCTGCTCGCGCGCCGAGAGGTGCAGACCACGGAAAAACACGCCGAGCTCCTCGACCGAGCGCGCGGTCAGCTGCGCGATCGACTGTTCGCGAAAGCGCAGACGCAGCGCGACGGGATTGAGACGCGCACCGCCACAGGTCGCGCACGCCGCGGCCGCCTCGCCGGCGTCATGCTTCTCGGCTGAATCGCCGGCGTTTTCGCCGTTGCCGGCCTTGCCGCCGCGGCCGCCGTTGCCGCCGCGCGGGTCGCGGTCGTTGACCGCGCGACGTCCCCTACGGCCGCGGTGTCCGCCGTTGGCGTCGCGGCGCCCGCCGTTGCCGGCGCTGTCGCGCGGAAACTGCGTGCCCATCCACGGGCGCTCCTCGCCCATCTGCCCGGGCTCGAAATCCGGCAGGTGCACGCCGGTGCCGTAGCAGTGCGGGCACCAGCCCTGGCTCGAGTTGAAGGACAGCAGCCGCGGATCGGGATCGGGGAAGCCACGCCCGCAGCTCGGACAGGCGCGGCGGCTGGAGAACACGGAGACGTTCCCATCGCCGGCGAGCGCGTGCAGCACGCCCTTGCCGAGCTCCAGCGCCTCATCGACCGCGGCGCGCAGCGCGCTCTCGGCGCGCGCGTGGCAGGCGACTTCGGCCACCGGCAGCTCGATATCATGCTCCACGAAACGCTTGAGGGCGGGGAACGGATCGGTGGGGACAAATTTCCCATCGACCCGCAGCTGCCGCGCTCCGCGCGCCGCCGCCCAGCGCGACAGCTCGCGGTAGTGTCCCTTGCGGTGTGCCACCAGCGGGGCGAGCAGCTGCAGCGAACGGCCGCGCTGCTCCCGCAGCAGCGTCGCGACGATCGACTCCGCGCTCTGAGGCGCGATCGGCACCTCGCAGTCCGGGCAGTACTGCGTGCCGAGCCGCACGTAAATCAGCCGCAGAAAATGATAGATCTCGGTGAGCGTAGCCACCGTGCTCTTCAGGCCGCCGCGGCTGGCGCGCTGCTCGATCGCGACCGTGGGAGGGATGCCGTGAATCGCGTCCAGATCGGCACGCGCGGCCGGCTGCACGAACTGGCGCGCGTAGGCATTGAGGGACTCGAGGTAGCGGCGCTGACCCTCATTGAAGAGGATGTCGAAGGCGAGGGTGGATTTCCCGGAGCCCGACACGCCGGTGATGACGCTGAAGCGGTTGCGGGGGATCTCCACGTCCACGTTCTTCAGGTTGTGCTCACGCGCCCCGTGCACCACGACACTCTCGCGCGGCGGCTCGCGCACGCCGGTGGCCGCGGCACCGGCCGCGGCAGGCATGCGGGTTGCGACGGCAGCGGCACTGTTCGCGGCAGCGGCGGCGGCGTACTGCGCGAGTGCGCGGCCGGTGTGCGAGTGCGGCAGTTGCATGAGCTGCGCGGGCGTGGCGGCCGCCACGAGCTGCCCGCCATGCGCACCGCCCTCCGGACCCAGATCGATGACCCAGTCGGCGGCGCGGATCACGTCGAGGTTGTGCTCGATGACCAGCAGCGAGTGACCGGCACGCAGCAGCAGCCCGAACGCGTGCACCAGCCGTGCGATGTCTTCGAAGTGCAGCCCCGTAGTGGGCTCATCGAAGATCAGCAGCTTGCCGCGTGGCGTGCCGTCGCCGCGCTCGAGCGCCGCCGCGGCCAGATGGCCCGCGAGCTTCAGGCGCTGGGCCTCGCCTCCCGAGAGTGTCGGCACCGGCTGGCCCAGGCGCAGGTAGTCCAGCCCGACATCGGAGAGCGGCTGCAGGCGTGCGCGCACTGCCGGCGCATCGATGAAGAACGCCAGCGCCTCGGTGACCGTGAGATCGAGGACCTCGGCGATGCTGGCGCGTCGCCCATCTGCGCCGGGCACGCGGATCTGCAGCGTCTCGGGCCGGTAGCGGCGCCCCTTGCATTCCTCGCAGCGCAGGTACACGTCCGAGAGGAACTGCATCTCGATGTGCTCGAAGCCGTTGCCGCCGCAGGCGGCGCAGCGGCCCGTGCCGGAGTTGAAACTGAAGGTGCCGGCGGTGTACTTGCGCAGCCGCGCCTCGGGCTCCGCCGCGAAGAGCGCGCGGATCTCGTCGAATGCGCCGACGTAGCTGGCGGGATTCGAGCGCGCCGTGCGGCCGATCGGGGCCTGATCGATGAGCACCGCGGCCTCGATCAGCTCGGCGCCTTCCAGCCGCTCGAAGGGGCCGGGGGCCTCCGTCGGCTTGCCGTGCGCCTTGAGCAGCGCCGGATAGAGCACGTCCTGTACCAGTGTGGATTTCCCCGAGCCGGACACACCCGTGAGACACACCAGGCGGTGCAGCGGTATTTGCACGTCGATGTGCTGCAGGTTGTGCTCAGCCGCTCCGTACAGTCGAATCGACGCGCCGTGGGCGCCCGCGCCTGCGTGCTCGTCGCCGGCGCCGGCGCGCGCCGCCAGCGGCGGCAGGCGGCGGCGGCCGGTCAGCCAGGCGCCGGTCAGCGATTGCGGATGCGCCATCACCTCTTCCGGAGTGCCGCTGCAGACGATGCGTCCGCCGTGCTCGCCGGCACCGGG
Organism: Gammaproteobacteria bacterium; assembly: GCA_030038755.1. Classification (GTDB taxonomy): domain Bacteria; phylum Pseudomonadota; class Gammaproteobacteria; order Steroidobacterales; family Steroidobacteraceae; genus FEN-1191. The sequence continues at coordinate 487 of JASHSK010000180.1, read as the reverse complement.
GCCCAGGTCGATGATGCGGTCGGCCTCCAGCATGATCTGTGGATCGTGCTCGACCACCAGCAGGGTGTTGCCGGCGTCACGCAGGCGTCGCATGACACCGATCACGCGCTGCATGTCGCGCGGATGCAGTCCGATCGAGGGCTCGTCGAGCACGAACAGCGTGTTGACGAGGGAGGTGCCGAGGGCTGTGGTGAGGTTGATGCGCTGAACCTCGCCGCCCGACAGCGTGCGCGATTGGCGGTCGAGGGTCAGGTACCCGAGTCCGACGTCGCACAGAAACTTCAGACGTGTGCGCAGCTCCGAGAGCAGCAGGGACGCGGCCTCATCGAGCACGCCTCCCAGCTCCAGGGCATCGAAGAAGGCCCGGCACTCGTCGAGTGACAGCTGCATGAGCTCGTGGATGGCGAAGCCCGGCGGCGCGCTGCGGTCGGGCGCCGCGCTGCGGTTCGGTGGCGCGCTACGGTCGGGCGCCGCGCTGCGCGTGCCC
>JASHSK010000179.1 GCA_030038755.1 Gammaproteobacteria bacterium | reverse complement strand
GACGTGATGCCGGAGTTCCAGGTGTCGCTCAACAGGCGGCAGAACATTCGCGCGGATCTGGGCTACCTGATACCCGTTAACGATACGGCGGATCGTCCCCGGCAGGTCTGGTTCTACATCGAGTGGGACTGGGGCGATGGCGGACTGTTCGAGGGCTGGTAAATGTTGCACATGAGCTCGTCATCCTCGAGGCGCGGCATCTCCTGGCGGGGCTGGCTGCCGATCGTGCTGCTGACCTACGCCGGAATCGCCGTGTGCGAGCCGCCGCCCGCCGGCTATGGCGCCGACGAGCCGCAATTTCAGACCTCTGATCGCTGCCTGGCCTGCCATAACGGATTGATCTCCCCGAGCGGGCAGGACGTCTCGATGGGCTTTGACTGGCGCACCAGCGTCATGGCCAACTCCGGCATCGACCCTTACTGGGAAGCGAGCCTGCGTCGCGAGACGCTGGATCATCCGCAATCGCTCGCGGCCATCCAGGATGACTGCGCCACCTGTCACATGCCCATCGCGCGCTACCACGCGCATCTGAACGGGCGCACACCCGATGTGTTCGCGCACCTGCCGCTGCGGCCGGCGTTGGGGGCCGTCAGGGAGTACGCCGACGGGGTCTCCTGCGCGGTATGCCACCAGATCACCGCGGCGAATCTCGGGACGCCCGCGAGCTACAACGGCGGCTTCGTCGTGGCCGGCCCCGCGCCGGGCGGGGCGCATCCCGAATACGGCCCCTTCCAGATCGATCCCGGTCTGATGCGCGTCATGCGCTCCTCGACCAGCGGCTTTCAGCCCACCCAGGGCGATCAGATACGCAGCTCCGAGCTGTGCGCCACCTGCCACACGCTGATCACCACGGCGCTGGGTCCCGGTGGGCGGGTCATCGGCTCTCTGCCGGAGCAGGTGCCCTACCAGGAGTGGCAACACAGCGCCTTCTACAACCAGCAGAGCTGCCAGTCCTGCCACATGCCGGCGATCACCGAGTCCGTGCCGATCACGCGCATTCTCGGGGTACTGCGCGACGGCGCCAGACATCACCAGTTCATCGGCGGCAATTTCCTGCTGCAGCGGATGCTGGCGCGCTATGACAGCGACCTGGAGCTCGTGCCCTCCGCCGCTGAGTTTTCCGCCGCGGCGGGGCGCACGGTCGCGTTCCTGCAGTCCCAGTCGGCGCGCATCGAGCTCGCGACCCCGGCGCTGCGCGATGGGCGGCTGCAGGTGGACGTGACGGTCGAGAACCTCACCGGACACAAGCTGCCGACCGCCTACCCGTCACGCCGCGCCTGGCTGCACCTGACGGTACGCGATCGCGCGGGTCACACGGTATTCGAATCCGGCGCGCTGCGCGCCGACGGCTCCATCGTCGGCAACCCCAACGATGCGGACCCGCTGCGCTTCGAGCCGCACTTCAGCGGGATCCGCAGTGCCAATCAGGTGCAGATCTACGAGTCGATCCTGAAGGATCGCAACGGCGCGGTGACCACGGGTCTGCTGAACGCGGTCGGCTACCTCAAGGACAACCGCCTGCTGCCGCGCGGCTTCGACAAGGGCACGGCCGACCCGCAGATCGCCGTGCACGGCCGGGCGCTCGCCGATCCGCAGTTCGTCGGCGGACAGGACCGGATCCGCTACTCGGTCGCGATCGCCGGCGGTGACGCAGGCGTCGGCGGTCCCTATCGGGTCGACGCCGAGCTGCTCTACCAGCCGGTCGGCTATCGCTGGGCCACCAACCTCAAGAGCTATGACTCCGCCGCGGAGCCGAGCCGTTTCAACGGCTACTACGATGCGATGGCACCGGCGAGCGCCGTGACGCTGGCGCGCGCCAGCGCGGTGAGCCCCTGACCGCGCGCCGCTCGCCGCGGAGCAATCAAGCAGGGCAATCGGAGCCCCGACGGTCCGCACGCCGGCTTTCGGCAGCTGGCCCGCGTCACTGCGCGGCCGCCACGGGCGCAGACACACCGGGGCCCTGCTGCACGGGCAGCGCGACCGGCTGCAGCGCCGGCATGCGGATCGTCACGCACAGTCCCGGCCCGGCGTCCGACAGGCTGACCGCGAAGCGGTGCAGCTTGGCAATGGCCGCGACCAGCGCCAGACCCAGTCCATTGCCCGGAGTATTGCGGCTTCTCTCCAGTCGATACAGCCGGTCGAACACCTTGTGGTACTCGGTGGCGGGAATCCCCGGTCCCGAATCGATGATCTGCACCCATGCATCGGGACCGGCGCGGCGGCACTCGATGCGGATCACCGCGCCGCGGCCGGCGTGCCGGATGGCATTCTCGACCAGGTTGGCGAACATCTGCATGAGCAGCGTGCGATCCGCGTGCACGGCGACCGGCCCGCCGAGGTCCGTCAGCAGCTGCTGCTGCCCGTCCTCGGCCACCGGAGCGAACAGCTCCGCGATCTGCTCCAGCAGCTCGCGCAGCGCCACCTCCGAGAAGCTCGCCAGGCGCGTGCCCGATTCGATCTGCGAGATACGCAGCAGCGCAGAGAACACCGCCAGAATCGCATCGCAGTCGCGCAGCGCGCGCTCGATGGTGTCCTCGAGCTGCGGCGCACTGGCATGCGTGGCGCGCGCCGACTCGAGCCGCTGGCGCAACCGCGTCAGCGGCGTGCGCAGATCATGGGCGATATCGCTGGAGACCTGCCGCAGACTCTCTACCAGCGTGGCGATGCGGTCGAGCATGTCGTTGATCGCCGCCGACAGCCGGTCGAGCTGCCCCTGCGAGCCGGTCATGGGGATGCGCTCGCCGAATCGACCCGCCACCACCGCCCGGCAGGTGCGAATGATGGCATCGACGCGCCGCAGGTAGCCGGCGCTCAGCAACACTCCACCGGTGAGGGCCAGCAGGATCGTGGCGCCGATGATCCAGCCGAAGGATCCCAGAATGCGCGCGCGTGTCCCGGCGAGCCGATCGGTGTTCTCGCCGACGAACAGGTAGGTGCCGTCGGGCAGGAAGCTGCCCTGGCCGAGCACCACGTGTCGGGCGCCCCCGTGTTCGCGCGCATCGACCTCGAAGAGGCCACGGCGCGGCGGCATGGCCGGCAGATTGCCCGCGAGGCTGTGACCGCCCCGATCCTGCAGCAGGTAGCGTCCCGAAACCCCGGGCGCGGCCGTCAGCTGCTGCACCACCTCGATCGCCTCGGACAATCCCTCGCTGCGATAGCCGCTGGTCACCGCCGCCTGGTCGGCGCTGATGAAATCGTGCAGCTCCGCGCGCATCGCGCGACCGGCGATCGCGTAGGCCATCGCCCCGAGCAGCAGCGCCGAGGCGGCGAACAGCGCGATCAGCAGCGCCGAGAGCCGCAGCCCTTCGTTGTTGAGTCGTTCAAGTGCGGACAACGAACAGGTACCCCGAGCCGCGCACGGTGCGGATGTATTCGGTCTGCCCGCCCGGGCACAGCTTGGCGCGCAGGCGGCTCATGTGGCTCTCCACCACACTGGTCTGTGGATCGAAGTGGATATCCCAGACGTGCTCGAGCAGCATGCTGCGCGTCACGACGCTGCCGGCGTTGCGCATCAGATACTCGAGCAGCCTGAACTCCTGCGGCAGCAGCGCGATCTCACTGCCGGCGCGTTTCGCGGTACGCCCGATCAGATCGAGCTCGAGGTCCGCGGCGCGCAGCCGCGTCTGCACCGGTGCCGTTGCCGAGCGCCGCGCGAGCGCCTTCAGGCGCGCCAGCAGCTCGACCAGGAAGAAGGGCTTGACGAGATAGTCATCGCCGCCGGCCTCGAGCCCCTCGACCCGATCATCCAGCCCGTCCATGGCGGTGAGGTACAGCACCGGGGTCTGCACACCCGCGCTTCGCAGCCTCTTGAGCAGCGACAGACCGTCCAGTCCGGGCAGCAGGCGGTCCAGGATGATCGCCTCGTGGTGGTGAACCAGGGCGCGCGCGAGAGCGGCCATGCCATCCTCCACGTGCTCGACGATGACGCCGTGCGGACGCAGGCCCTCGGCAATGTAGCTCGCCGTCTCGCGGTCGTCTTCGACCAGCAACACTTTCATCGGTGCGATGCATCCGGCGCGTGCCACACGCGCCGCCATGATGCGCGCCGGGCACGAATGCGATGCTTACAAAAATACATACCTGTCGGCCGGCCGCCCCACCGATAATCATCCTGGCGACGGGCCTGAAACGCGGCCCCGAACAGCAGCGGAGCAATCACCTTGGGAGCGCCTTTCCGCTATCTTAGCGCGCTTCGCGCCGCCCGCATGCCGTGGGCGCTGGCGCTGCTTCTGGCCGGCTGTGCGACCTACCATGCAGCCCCGCTGCCCGCTTCCGCCAATCTCGCCGCCGCCGCGCCAGGCGGGCTCAGACCCCTGGACATGGACGGCGTCGCCACGCTCGCGGTACTCGACAATCCCGACCTGAACACCGCGCGCGCGGCGCTGCGCGTCTCGCAGGCGCAGGCCTTCGCGGCGGGTCTGCTGCCCGATCCGCAGGCGTCCTTCGAAGCCGATCACCCCAACGATCGGGTCGGGCCGGACGATCCGTTCCATCGCTATCCGGAATTCAATGAATACAACCTGCAGCTGTCGGTGGACGTGCTGGCGCTGCTGACGCATCCGGCCGTCAGGGCCGGCGCGCGTGCCGATGAGAGCCAGGCGCAGCTGAATCTGCTGTGGCAGGAATGGCAGACGGTGGCCGAGGCGCGCACGCTGTACGTGCAACAGTCGCTGTCGGCCGAGCGGCGCAGCTTCCTCGCCGGCGCGCAGCAGATCTACACCCTCGCCGCGCAGCGCTCGCAGCGCGCGCAGGCCGCCGGTAACGTCACGCTCGAGCAAAGCAGCGCCGACCTCGCGGTGCTGCAGGACGTCAGCAGCCGTCTGGGCGACGCCGAGCGCAGCCTGCTGACCGCCCAGCAGGCACTCAGAAGCCTGCTGGGCCTGCGGCCGGAGGTGATCGTGCCGCTGCAGGCGCTCGGCAGCCCCCTGCTGCCCTCGCGTGCGCAGGTGCAGAGCGCGCTGGCGCTGCTGCCGCAGCGGCGGCCGGATCTGCTGGCCCTGCAGTCCGGTTATCGCGCGCAGGAGGCACGCGTGCGCGTGGCGGTGCTGTCACAGTTCCCCGATATCAGCGTCGGCTTCGTCAAGAGCCGCGACAACGGGGACGTGCACGCGATCGGCGGAATCGTGAACCTGACCCTGCCGCTGTTCAATCGCGGCCGCGGGGAGCTCGCCGTGCAACGCACCACGCGTGCGCAGCTGCACGCCGACTATCAGGCGCGGCTCGATCAGGCGGTGGGCGCGGTCTGGCAGCTGTGGGATGAGATGGGTCAGCTGCAGCAACAGCTCACCGACCTGCAGGGACAGCTGCCGCTCCTGCAGCGCAGTGTGCGGCAGGCCGAACGCGCCTACCGCGCCACGGAATTTCCCGCCGCCAGCTACCTCACGCTGGTCGGATCGTATCTGGCCGCTCAGGAGCTGCAGAGCACGCTGCAGGAGAATCTGTGGAGCGATTCGATCGCGCTCGCCACGGAACTCGGCACGCAGATACAGCCGCGGCTGCCGGCCCAGAGTCGCTCATGAGTAGCCGCCGCACATGACCATCACTTCCCCATGCACACCGCACCGCATGCGCGAGCGTCTGGCGCTGCCGGCGCTGCTGCTCGCCGCGCTCCCGCTCCTGTGGCTCTGCGCCTGCAGCCGCGAGGCCGCCGCCGACAGCGACGACGAGGCGGGCGCCACGCCTGCGAGCGTGCTGGTACAGACCCAGCCGCTGCAGCAGGGCAGCCTGCCGCGGACCGTGACCGCCTATGGAGTCGTGCAGGCCGAGCCGGACGCACAGAACAGCATGGTCGCGCCCGTGGCCGCGCAGGTCGGACAGGTCTACGTACACAGCGGCCAGGCGGTGCGCGCGGGAGCACCGCTGGTGCAGCTGCTGCCCAGTCCGCCGACACAGGCCGGCTACGCGCAGGCGGTCTCGTCGCTGAAAGTCGCTACGGAGGCCACGCAGCACACCCGGGCGCTGCTCGCCCAGTTCCTGGCCACCCAGCAGCAGCTGGCCGATGCCGAGAAGGCCCAGTCCGATGCGCAGGTGGCGCTCGATGCGCTGCGCGCGCAGGGGGCCGGGGGCCCGCGCACCCTGCGCGCACCCTTCGATGCGATCGTCACCCATGTGACGGCAACGGTACGCGCGCTGGTCAGCGAGGGCAGCCCACTGGTAGACATCGTGCGCTCCAACGGGCTGGTGCTGATGGTCGGCGTGGCGCCCGATGCGGCCGGCACCGTCGGGGCCGGCAATCCCGTCAGCATCACCCCGGTGGGCGAGAGCCGCACCTACCAGGGCCGGGTGCTCGAGCGCGGCTCGATCGTACAGGCCGACAGCGGCCTGGTGCCCGTGCAGATCATGCTGCCGCCACGGCAGTTCATGCCGGGCGAGTCGGCCCAGGCTTCCATCCGCGTCGGCGACGTGTCCGGCTACGTGGTGCCGCACGATGCGGTATTGATCGACGACAACGGTAACAGCTATGTCGTGCAGGCGATCGACGGTACCGCCAGGGTGGTGAACGTGCAGGTACTGGACCGCCAGGATACGCGCGACGTCATCAGCGGCGCGCTCGACGCACGCGCACCGCTGGTGCTGACGGGCAACTACCAGGCCCAGGACGGCATGAAGCTGCGTTTCGCGCCGGCTGGCGCTACACCCGCCGCCGCTGCGGCGGGCGCCGCGGCGCACTGAGCGGCCCGTGAAGTTCGCACAGCTGCTCGAGCAGCACCGGCGCGCTCTACTGTGCGTGGCGGTGGCCTTAGGGGTAGCGGGGCTGGTGGCGGGGTTCGGCGTGCCGATCGGCCTGTTTCCGGTCACGAGCTTTCCGCGCATCCGCATCGAGGTGGACGCGGGCAGCATGCCCGCTCGCCAGATGCTGATCGAGGTCACCCAGCCTCTGGAGGAGCAGGCGCGCGCGGTGCCCGGCGCGATCGATGTGGTTTCGACCACCTCGCGCGGCGCGGCCGAGATCTTCGTGGATTTTCCCTGGGGCTCGGACATGAACCAGGCGCTGCTGCGCGTGGACTCGGCGTTCGCCCAGACGCTGCCCGATCTGCCCGCCGGCACCGGCTACGATGCGATTCAGATGAGCCCCAATGTGCTCATGCCGTTCGTCTCGTACGCGCTGGTCGCAGACACGGTCTCACCGGTGACACTGCGGCGACTGGCGCAGTACCAGATCGCCCCGCTCCTGACCGGCATCGCGGGCATCCGCCGCGTCGGGGTGCTCGGCGGTCAGACTCCCGAGATCGAGGTGTCGGTGAGCCTGCGTAAGCTGCGCGCCTACGGTCTGACGCTCGGGGACGTAACCGATGCGCTCTCGGCCAGCAACCAGCTCACGGCCGTCGGTCGGCTCGAGGACGATGACCGGCTGTATCTGACGATCGGCAACAACGCCTTCACCTCCGCGCAGTCGGTGTCCGAGGTGACGCTGCGCACCGGCAAGGACGGCATCGTTCCTCTTTCGGACGTGGCGACCGTGAGCAACGGGACGGTGCCCCAGTGGCTGCTGGTCAACGACAACGGCAAGCCGGCAGTCACCATCGATGTCTACCAGCAGGATCCCGCCGACTCGCTCAGTCTGGAGAAGACGGTCGACGCGACGCTCAACGGCTTCATGGCGGGCCAGCCGTCGGGCATCCACGTCTACAAGTGGTACGACCAGACCGAGCTGGTACGCTCGTCGATCTCGGCGATGGCCGAAGCGATCGTCATCGGGCTGGTGTTTGCCGCGCTGGTGGTGCTCGGCTTTCTGCGCAACTGGCGTGCCGCGGCGGTCGCGATGCTGGTCGTGCCGCTGTCGCTGCTGATCACCGTGCTGGTGCTGTACCTGCTCGGCCTGTCGTTCAACATCATGACGCTCGGCGGCCTGGCGGCGGCGATCGGGCTGTTGATCGACGACGTCATCGTCATGATCGAGCACATCGCCAGACGCGCCGGAGCACCGGGGATCGAGCAGCCACAGCGCGCGGTGCTGCCGGCGGCCCGCGAGTTTCTCTCCCCGCTGCTCGGCTCGAGTCTGGCGACCATCATCATCTTCATTCCGCTCGGGTTTCTCACGGGGGTCACCGGCGCATTCTTCCGGTTTCTGTCCGTCACCATGGTCTCGGCGCTGATCGTCTCCTACGCGCTCACGGCGCTGGTGGTGCCGCTGCTGGCACGCAGCCTCGTGGACTTCACGCGCTGGAAGGACCCGGCGCAGGGGCACGACACGCTGCTGACGCGCATCCACGACAGAGCGCTGAACACACTGTTCGCGCGCCCCTGGCTGACCGGCGTCGCCATCGCGGTGCTGGCGGCGGCCGGCGTGCTGACATACCGCCATGTGGGCACGGGCTTCCTGCCCGACATGGACGAGGGTGGCTTCGTGCTCGACTACCAGACCGCCCCCGGTACTTCGCTGCAGGAGTCCAACCGCGAGCTCGAGCAGGTCGAGGCGCTGCTGAAGGCCAACCCGTACGTCTACACCTATTCGCGCCGCACCGGCGCCGGTCTGGGCGGCGACCTGGTCGAGAGCTACCAGGGAGATTTCTTCGTACGCCTGGTGCACGGCTCGCGCCCGCCGATCGGGCAGATCATGGATCAGATCAGCGGCCAGATCATGTCCCAGGTGCCCGGAATCATGATCGACCCGCACCAGCTGCTCGACGACATGATCAACGATATGGTCGGCCGGCCCGAGCCGGTGGTGATCAACCTGTCGGCCAAGGACCCCACGGTGCTCGACGACGTCGCGGTCAAGGTCGCCGCGGCGATCGGCAAGGTTCCCGGCATCGTGCCCGATTCGGTCAACAACGGGGTGGTGCCCGCCGGCGATGCGCTCGAAGTGCGTGTGGATCCGGCTGCCGCGGCCACGCAGGGCACCACCGCCGCCGACATTCAGGATCAGCTGAATCACTACCTGTACGGGACGGTCGTCACCCACTTTCTCGGCGCGGTACAGGACGTGGGGGTACGCCTGCGCCTCGCCGCCGAGCAGGGCCGCATCTATCGGGATGAGCTCGCCGATCTGCTGCTGCGCTCGCCAAGCGGCCGTGTATTTCCGCTGCGCGCCGTGGGTGACGTGGACTTCGTGCCGGGTCAGCCCGAGATCGACCGCAACAATCTGCAGCAGATCGTCGCGATCACCGCGGAGATCGGCGGCGGGCATGACCTGGGCTCGACGATCGCAGCCGTGCAGAAGGTGCTCGGCACCCCGGGCATGCTGCCGCCGCAGGTCTACTACACGATCGGCGGGGCCTACAAGCAGCAGCAGATCGCCCTGGCCGGCATGATCAAGGTGTTCACCGCCGCGGCGATCGCCGAGTTCGTGCTGCTGCTGTTCCTCTACGAGCGCTTCTGGCTGCCGCTGATCATCATCGGCAGCGCCGTGCTGTCGAGCGGCGCGGTCTTCATCGGCCTGTGGGCCACGGGGATCGAGCTCAACATCGCCGCCATGATGGGAACGGTGATGATCATCGGGATCGCGACGGAGATGGCCATATTCTTCGCCTCGGAATATCAGGCGCTCGAGCAGCGCATGCCGGTGCGCGACGCGCTGCAGGCGGCGGCACGCAACCGCCTGCGCCCGATCGCCATGAGCAGCGTTGCGATGATCCTGGCGCTGTTGCCACTGGGCGCGGCGCTCAGCGGCTCGGGTGATCAGATGCTGCAACCGCTGGCGATCGCCATCATCGCCGGTGTGCTGGTGCAGCTGCCGCTGGTGCTGCTGGTGATGCCCGTGCTGCTGGGCCTGACGGCAGCGCCGCGCAGGCGCAGTGCGCCGTGAGCGGCGACTGGGTCAGTTTCTGGCCGGCGCTGCTGACGGGATTTCTGGCCTCGCTCGTGGAAGGCGTGGAGGCGCTGACGGTGGTGCTGGCGGTCGGTGCCATGCGCGGCTGGCGCAGCGCGGTCGCGGGCAGTGCCGCCGCGCTCGCGACGCTGGCGATCGTCGTGGCGGCCATCGGCCCTGCCCTCGGCCATGCGCCGCTGCATCTGATGCAGCTGGGGGTCGGTGCGCTCCTGCTGCTGTTCGGCATGCGCTGGCTGCGCAAGGCGCTGCTGCGTGCGGCAGGCATCCTTGCGCTGCGCGACGAGAACGCCGCGTACGCAGCACAGAGGGCGTCCCTGGGCCAGCCGGCCGGGCCGCGTCGCTGGGACGGCGTGGCTCTGGCCACCGCCTTCAAGATCACGCTGCTGGAAGGGACCGAGGTGGTATTCATCGTGCTCGCGGTGAGCGCCGGAGGCACCGGCCTGTGGCTGGCGGCGAGTCTCGGTGCCCTGGCGGCGCTGGTCGTGGTATCGCTGCTGGGGGTCATGCTGCATCGGCCGCTCGCGCGGGTGCCCGAGAATGCCCTCAAGTTCGGCGTGGGTGTGCTGCTCACCGGCCTCGGCACCTTCTGGGTGGGCGAGGGCCTCGGCATCGACTGGCCCGGACGCGATGCGTCGGCAGCCGGGCTGCTGGGCGGGTTCCTGCTCGCGGCAGCGCTCGCGGCGTCATGGTGTCGGCGCCGCGCGGCGACGTTCGGGATCGAGCGACGCTGAGTCATTCATGTCCAGGCGCTATCTGGCCGTCGCCTTCGACCGTGCGCTCGCGCTGTTCGTGGACGATGCATGGCTGGCCCTGGCGGTGCTCGCCTGGCTGGCGATCGTCAAGCTCGCATTGCTCGCACTGGCCAGGGTCACACCCAGACCGTCATCGGGCTGGGCGGGCCTGCTGCTGTTCGTCGGACTGGCCCTGATCCTGGTGCGCAGCGCCCTGCGCGCACCGCGGGCCGCCGGCGGCGGCGATGCAAGCGCCCCGCCCGGGGGCCAGGCATCGCCGCGGGAGCATGCCGGGCACGCGGTGCCTGGGGCGCGGCCGCTGGCGCTGCGCCTGGACGCTGCGAGTTTTCCGCATCCGGTCGAGCGTCTGCAGTGGCGCGAGACCGCCGTCTCCTGGGTGGTATTGACCGGACCGTACGCCTACAAGATCAAGAAGCCCGTGCACTTCGATTTCATCGATGCGTCGACATTGGAGCGACGGCGCTTTCTGTGCGAGGAGGAACTGCGACTCAATCGCCGCTTCGCTCCCGATCTGTACGAGGCGGTCGTGCCGCTCGCGGAGCACGATGGGCATCCCGAGGCGGGCTCCTCGCGCACGCCCGTCGAGTACGCGGTGCGCATGCGCCAGTTCGACGCCTCCGAAGAGCTCGCGGCTCGACTCGACAGCGGCAGCGTGAGCGAGCGGGATATGGCCGGCTTCGGCGAGCGGTTGGCCGGATGGCATGAGGCGGCGAGCATTGCGCAGGATCCGAGCTACGGAGATGTGCCCCTGGTGCGCTCACAGGTGCTCGGCAACTTCTCCGCCCTGCGCCCGCATCTGCAGGGTGCGCAGGCCGAGCGCCTGCAATCGCTGCAGGAGTGGACACAGGCGCAGCTGCAGCGGCTCGCTCCCCTGCTCGCACAGCGACGCGCGACGGGGCGGGTGCGCGAGTGTCATGGCGACCTGCACGCGGGCAACGTCGTGCACTGGCAGGAGCACTACCTGCCTTTCGACTGCCTCGAGTTCGAGCCGCGGCTGCGCTGGATCGATGTGTTCAGCGACGTGAGCTTCCTGTTCATGGACCTGATGAGCCGCAACCGGGACGATCTCGCCCATGCGTTCGTCAGCGGCTACTGCGAGCGCGGCGGCGATTACGAGGGACTGCAGCTGCTGCACTTCTTCGCGGTCTACCGCGCGCTGGTGCGTGCCAAAGTGGACGCGCTGGCGGTCGCCGGCGCCGCGCCCGCCG
>JASHSK010000178.1 GCA_030038755.1 Gammaproteobacteria bacterium | reverse complement strand
AGCGGCTCGCCGCTGCCCGCCGCGCGCGCATACAGGCGCGCAAGGACGAACAACAGGTCGGACAGGCGGTTCAGGTAGCGCAGCGAAGCGGCCGACATGCCGTCCGCCGGGGCGACCGCCGCGTGCACCAGAGCCCAGCAGCGCCGCTCCGCCCGGCGGCAGATGGCGCGCGCCAGGTGACAGGCGGCCGCGGTGGCACTGCCGCCCGGCAGCACGAATTCCTTGAGCGGCGGCAGCTGCGCGTTGATCTGCCCGATCCGACGCTCCAGGACTGCGACCGTCTCGTCGTTGATCAGTGACAGGCCCGGCACCGCCAGCTCGCCGCCCAGATCAAACAGCCGCTGCTGGATCTCGACCAGCCAGTCGCGTGTCGGGGCGAGGGCCTGGGCGTCGTGCGGCAGCGGCTGCGCGAGCAGCGCGCCGAGGGCGCTGTTGAGCTCGTCGATCGCGCCGATGGCTTCGATGCGCGGCGAGTCCTTCGGCACACGCGTGCCGTCACCGAGGCCGGTGGTGCCGTCGTCGCCGGTGCGGGTGACGATCTTCGTGAGGCGCGGGCTCATGGGCGGGGTGTCGCCATGGGTGACGCTACAGCTTGATACGCACGCCGCCGTAGAAGCCACGTCCCAGCGGGCGATAGCCGTAGACCGGCTCGGCCTGGTCGTTGAGCAGGTTTTCGACGCGTCCGAAGACCTGGACGGCGTGGCCCAGCGGATAGCTCGCGAACAGGTTGACGGTCTCGCTGGGGTCGAGCGGTACGGTGTTGGCGGCATCATCGAAGCGCGCGCCCTGGTAGACGTAGGTGGCCCCCAGCGAGGCGCCGCCGGTGCCGGTCCAGGTCAGGCCGGCGTTGAGCAGCACGTGCGGGCGGCGCGCGAGCATCAGTCCCGTGAGCTCATCGATGGCTTTCATGTTGGTATAGCTCACCCGGGCGGCGAGACTCTGCGTCAGATGCGCCGCGAGATCGCTTTCCACGCCGCGGTCGCTCGAGCGGCCGACGTTGTAGTAGTAGCCGAATGGTCGCAGCAGGCAGCCGGGATCGCTGGTCGCGCAGTCATCGAACTCGATCTCGTTCTGCTCGTCGCGGGAGAAGTAAACCGCCGACAGCCGTATCTTCCCCTGCTCGAGCAGGTGGTCGAACCCCGCCTCCCACCCGTCGGCGGTTTCGGGTCGCAGCCCCGCGACCGGATTGGCGTACTCGGAGAACAGCTCGTAGAGCGTCGGTGCCTTGAACCCCTGGCCGTAGTTGCCGCGTAGCACCGTGGCGCCGTCCGGCAGCTGCCAGTCGCCGGCGACCTTCAGGGAGGTGTGACCGCCGAACTCCTGGTCCTGGTCGCGACGTGCCCCCGCGGTCAGCGTCATCTGTTTCGCAATCGCGGAATTCTGCGCGAAGGTGGTCTGCCACTGCGCGTAGTAGCTGGTCAGGCGGTCGCGCCCCGTCGTCGGCAGATCGGCGGGGTCGGGCAGCGTGTCGGTGTCGAGCGTGCTCAGCTCGCTTTCGGAGCCGTAGGTGAATACATTCCCCGCGTTCAGCTGAAACACGCCCTGATATTCCCAGCGCGTGGCGCCGCCCTGGGCATAGAAATTCTCCGCCGGGGTGTATGCGTAGCTGACCGGGTCGTAGAGGCCGTATTCGCGCCGGTCGCTGTCGCTGCCGATGAGGGCCAGCCGCTGCGTGAAGTGCCCGTCGAGCCAGGAGCCGTACAGCCCGGCGTACCCGGCCTGCAGGCTGTCGCGCGCGAATTCCGGTGAGGGCGCCAGCAGGTAGTCGGGCGGCGGATAGCCGGGGATGCCGTAGCGCGCATCGTTATAAAAGCCGCGCAGATCGAGGCTGATGCCATCCCCCGCGTGCACGCGCAGGTTCAGCGTGGCGGCGAGGTCATGGTCCCCGTCGGGCTCGTCGTCGGGCGGGGCGTCCGCGGCGGCCGAGACGCCGCCCGTGGAGTAGTCGTTGACCCCCGCGCCGTAGTCGAGAGGACCGGCGCTGCCGTATGCGGCGCCGTTGAAGCGCCAGGTGTCGTAGCTGCCGCCCTCGGCATCCACCTGGGCGGCGAACGGCTGCGTGCCGCCGCGCTGGGTAATGATGTTCACGACCCCGCCCATCGCATCGCTGCCGTAGAGCGTGGACTGCGGGCCGCGCAGCACCTCGATGCGCTGAATGTCGTTCACGAACAGGTCGCCGAGCACGGCCTCGCCGTCGGGCGTACTCGGATCGTTGATGCGCACCCCGTCGATCAGCACCAGCGTTTCGCCGGGGTCGGCGCCGCGGATGAACACACTGGTGTCCTGCCCCGGCCCGCCGGTGCGCGCGACGGCGAGGCCAGGCACCTGTGCCAGGGCATCGCTGAGCACGAGGATCTGCTGGCTCGCGAGGTCCGCGCCGCTGATCACCGACACGGAGCTGCCCGTCTCGTCGAGCGGCTGCGCGCTGCGGGTGGCGGTGACCACCACCTCCTGCAGATTGGTGTCGGCCTCCGAGCCGCTGCTGCCGCCGGCGGCGACGGCCGCCTCGTCGGAGGCTCCCGTGGAAGTCGCGCCGCCGCTGGCACCCGGGCCGGCAGCCGCGCCCGCGGT
>JASHSK010000177.1 GCA_030038755.1 Gammaproteobacteria bacterium | reverse complement strand
ACCCGATCGCCGAGATATTCGATGATCCGCGTGCCCTTGCGGATGCGCCGCAGAGCGAATACGCCCTGCCCGTGCAGCGACGAGGCGCGCACCTCGATCATGTCCGGACGCGCCGCGATGCGCGCCGGCACGGGCTTGCGACGCGCAACGGGCTTGCGGCGCTGGACGGGCTTGCGCCGCGACACTGGCTTGCGCCGCGGCGCTGACTTGCGGGCCACACGCCGGCGCGCGGGGGCGCGTCTGCTCATACGGCGACCGGCGCCCGAATCGCGGGGTGATACTGATAATCCATGAATTCGAAATCCTCGTAGGCGTAGTCGAACACGGTCGGCGGGCGGCGACGCAGGAGCAGACGCGGTGGTGGCAGCGGCGTGCGCGACAGCTGCAGGTCCGCCTGGTCGAGATGGTTGAGATACAGGTGGCAGTCCCCGCCGGTCCATACGAACTCGCCGGGCGTAAGATCGCACTGCTGCGCGAGCATGCAGGTCAGCAGGGCGTAGGAAGCGATGTTGAACGGCACGCCGAGGAACACGTCGGCGCTGCGCTGATAGAGCTGGCAGGACAGGCGGCCGGCGGCGACATAGAACTGGAACAGCACGTGGCAGGGAGCGAGCGCCATCTGCGCGAGCTCTCCGACGTTCCAGGCGCTCACCAGCATGCGCCGCGAATCCGGATCGGTGCGCAGCGAGCGCACCACCGCGCTGATCTGATCGATATGGCGGCCGTCGGCGCTGCCCCAGCTGCGCCATTGCTTGCCGTACACCGGCCCGAGCTCGCCCTGCTCGTCCGCCCACTCATCCCAGATCGTCACGCCATGCTCGCGCAGATAGGCGACGTTGGTCTCTCCGCGCAGGAACCACAGCAGCTCGTACACCACCGAGCGCACGTGAATCTTCTTGGTCGTCAGCAGCGGGAAGCCGCCCGACAGATCGAAGCGCAGCTGCCGGCCGAACAGCGACAGGGTGCCGGTGCCGGTGCGATCGGACTTGGGAACGCCGTGCTCGCGCACCGCCCGCAGCAGCTCCAGATACGGCTTCATGCCGGCGACGCGATCAGCGCGCGGAACCGCCGTGACTTGCAGCGCCGCGCCCGGGCTCCCGGCGGACCTCGCGCTCTCCCCCTGCACCGCCGGCGCCCGTCGCGCTACCGCTGCCGCCGGCCTTCCCGAAGTTGCCGGACGGAATGTCGTAGTGATAGGCGGCCCAGATCAGGATCAGGCCGGCCAGGAGCATCGGCGCCGACAGCAGCTGACCCATGGTGAGCCAGCCGAAGGCGATGTAGCCGATGCCGATGTCCGGCTCGCGCACGAATTCCACCGCGATACGGGCCACCGCGTAGCAGATCAGAAACAGGCCCGAAGCCGCGTAGCGGGGCCGCTGGCGGCGCGTGAACACCCATACGATGGTGAACAGCACCACTCCCTCGAGCAGCGCCTCGTAGAGCTGCGAGGGCTGGCGTCCGATCGGCGGGCCGCCGTTGGGGTTCGGGACCAGAAAGGCCCACGGCAGCGAGCTCGGCTTGCCCCACAGCTCCCCATTGATGAAATTCCCCACGCGGCCACAGAACAGCCCGATGCCCGGCAGCGGCGCCGTGAAATCGAACACGTCCCCCACGTGCCGTCCGCGCCGCCACGCGAAAATCGCCACCGCAACGAGCACGCCGATCAACCCGCCGTGAAACGACATGCCGCCCTGCCAGATCTTCAGCGGGTAGAGCGGATCGCCGCGCCACAACGGCAGACCGTAGAAGAGCACATAGCCGATGCGCCCGCCGAGGATCACACCGAGCATCGCGTAGAAGAGAAAGTCGTCGACGTCGACGGCTCGCCAGCTCGAGCCCGGCTGCGCCGCGCGGCGGCGCGCCAGCCACCAGGCGGCCGCGAAGCCCACCAGGTACATGATGCCGTACCAGTGGACGCTCAGCGGCCCGATGCGCACGGCCACCGGATTGATGTGCGGGTAGGGAATCATCCGCCAATTCTACCGGTTTGGCACCGCTGCCGCTGCAGAGCTACCGCCACGCGGGCTCGCGTGCCATCCGGCGCGGCAGACCCCTCATTCGCGCGTCACGCGGCAGAAGAAGGCCTTGAGGTAGCGGGTCTCGGGAATCGCCGGGTGCACGGGGTGATCGGGCGACTGGCCTCCGCTGTACAGCACCTGCACGAAGCGCCCGGAATGGCGCGCTGCGGCCTGGATCAGCCCGAGCAGCTCTTCGGCAGCGAGGTGATAGGAGCACGAACAGCTCACCAGCAGTGCGTCGCGCTCCAGCAGCCGCATGGCAACCTGGTTGAGCTTGCGGTAAGCCGCCTGGCCGCGGGCGATATCCTTCTTGCGCTTGATGAACGCCGGCGGGTCGAGAACGATGGCATCGAAGCGCTCACCGCGGCGCACGAGCTCATCGAGCACGTCGAAGGCGTCACCGCATTCCGTGCCAACCGTCACGCCGTTGGCCACGGCATTGCGGCGGGCCACCGCGAGCGCACCCTGAGAAGCATCTACGCACAGCGCCTCGCGCGCTCCGCGGGTCAGCGCCGTGATCGCCCAGGCGCCGGCGTAGCTGCACACGTCCAGCACGCGCGCACCGGGCGCGATGAGCCGCCGCCACTGCTCGCGATTGCCGCTCTGGTCGTAGAACCAGCCGGTCTTCTGTGCACTCGACAGCGGCAGGGTGAAGGTGAGCCCACCCTCGAGCACGCGCAGCTCCTCGGGCAGCCGACCGATCGGAGTGAGCACCTGACGCGGCAGCTGCTCGAGCTCGCGCGCGCTGCCATCGTTCTTCCAGACCAGCACGCTCGGAGCGGCGACCGCCGCGACGGCCGCTTCCATCTCGCCGCGCAGCGCCTCCATGCCGGCCGTGGCGATCTGCCCGACGACCATCTCGCCATAGCGATCCAGCACCAGACCGGGCAGCCCATCGGACTCGCCGAATACCCAGCGATAGTACGGCGCGGTGTACAGCCGCTCGCGCAGCGCCAGCGCCACCCGCAGGCGGTGTGCGAGCAGCGAGCGATCCGGCGGATGCACGGCGCTGCGGCTGAGGATGCGCGCGCAGATCAGGGCATGTGGATTGACGTACGCGTAGCCCAGGAACTGCTCGCGATCCGAGACCACGCGCGCCAGTGCACCCACCGGCAGACGCAGCAGCGGCGTCGCCTCGTTGTCGACCTCGTTGGAAAACACCCACAGGTGCCCGGCACGCAGCCTGCGGTCCTCGCCGCGCTTGAGCCTCAGCTGCGGCAGCGCCTCCAGCGCCGTGGTCGCCACAGCCCCGGGCGACGCGCCGGTGGCGGTCAGTGCCTGTGCGGCGGTCGGCGGCGGGACGGCTGGCCCCGCTGCGCCTGGCGGCTCGGAGGGTTCGGCGAAGGCTGGCATCGGCGTGCAGGTCGATCCGCTATAGTGTCGGCCATCTTACTGGAAAGCGGTGACCCCATGCAGACGCCAGCGCCGGCGGCGCGGTTCACCAATCGCCTGGCGCGTCAGACCAGTCCCTACCTGCGCGCGCACTCACACAACCCGGTGGATTGGTATCCGTGGGGCGCGGAGGCGCTCGAGCGCGCGCAGCGCGAGGGCAAGCCGATCCTCCTGTCGATAGGCTACGCCGCCTGTCACTGGTGTCACGTGATGGCGCACGAGTCGTTCGAGGATCCGGCGACCGCGGCGCTGATGAATGAGCTGTACGTCAACATCAAGGTCGATCGCGAGGAGCGGCCCGACCTGGATCGGCTCTACCAGCTCGCGCAGCAGATGCTCACCGGCCGAACCGGCGGCTGGCCGCTGACGATGTTCCTGATGCACGAGGACCAGCGACCGTTCTTCGGGGGCACTTACTTCCCCCCGCAGGCACGCTTCGGCCTGCCGGCGTTTCCCGAGCTGCTGCGGCAGGTCGCGGCCTATTATCACGAGCATCGCGAGGAGCTGCGCGGCAGCGCGGCGCGTGTCGCGCACGCGCTCGGGGATCTCAATCCCGCGACGGCCGAGAGCGGCGCGCTGACGGGCGAGCCGCTGCGGCTGTGCCGCGCGCATCTGGAGCGCGCCTTCGACCGCGAGCATGGCGGCTTCAGCGGCGCCCCCAAATTCCCGCATGCACCGGACCTGGCCCAGCTGCTGCGTACCTGGCACGCGAGCGCGCACGCCGACGTCCCCGACCTGCAGGCGCTGTACATGGTCGGCCTGACGCTGACGCGCATGGCCGAGGGGGGAGTGTTCGATCAGCTCGGAGGCGGATTCTTCCGCTACAGCGTCGATGAGCGCTGGGAAATTCCGCACTTCGAGAAGATGCTGTACGACAACGCGCAGCTGCTGCGGCTGTATGCGGAAGCGGCCAGCGCGACGGGCGAAGCGTTGTTCCGGCACGTCGCCGGGCAGACCGCGGAGTTCATGCGGCGCGAGCTGGCGGGCCCCTCGGGTGCGTTCTACTCGAGCCTGGATGCCGACTCGGAGGGCCACGAGGGCCGCTACTACCTCTGGGAAGCCGATGCCGTGCGCGGGGCGCTCGACCCGGGGCAATGGCCGATCCTCGCGGCGCGTTACGGCCTGGATGGGGCACCCAATTTCGAGGGCCGCCACTGGCACCTGGTCGTGCGCGCGAGTCTCGAGACGCTCGCCGAGCGCACGCAGCGCCCGCTCGCCGAGGTGCGCGCCACGCTCGACCTTGCCGAGCAGCGGTTGCTGGAGCTGCGCGGCGCGCGGGCACGACCCGGTCTCGACGACAAGATCCTCACCAGCTGGAATGCGCTCGCGATCGGCGCGCTCGCCACCGCGGCGCGCTGCTTGCAGCGCCCCGACCTCACCGCCGCGGCCACCGCGGCGCTGCGCTACCTGCGGCGCGTGCACTGGCGGGACGGGCGACTGCTCGCCGTCAGCGCCCCCGAC
>JASHSK010000176.1 GCA_030038755.1 Gammaproteobacteria bacterium | reverse complement strand
TGCAGGATGCTATGGCGCAGCTGCTCGGAGAGCACCAGCTCCGCATCGGCGGCGACGCGGATCAGCACATCGTCGAACCGCAGCCGTCCGGCCTCGTCCAGGCCGATCACGCCGCGCGCGCGCAGCAGGTCGATGAAGTTCTCGAACAGCGTGCGATCGAAGAACTCGGGGGAATTGAAGCCGTACAGCATGGTCATGCGCTGCGCCATCAGCTGGCAGCGCTCCTCGAGCACCTTTTGGGTGATCGCACCGCTGCCCGCCCGGATCAGCAGCGCGATGGCCAGGTAGTAGCGCTCGATGGTCTGAATGGTGGTCTGTGCCAGCAGCGACAGCTGCATCGCCTCCGGGCTGGTCGGGGCCGGCCGCCGCCACAGCCGCGCGGCCCCGCCGGCATCATGGGCGGCATCGCTGCCGGCCTCCAGCAGCCGCAGGGACGCGAGCGCCCCGAGCGTGTGCTCCACGACGTCGGGCAGCTGCTCCTCGCCATAGCGCAGGAACAGCTCCGCGGCCACGTAGGGGTAGATGCGCGCCGCGAGCCGCCGTACGTCCTCGGTGTCCATCGCCGCGTTGCTGACAAAGCAGCAGGCGATCAGCGAGGGCAGCGCCACCAGGTGCAGCACGTTGTTGCGATAGTAGGTGGCGAGCACCGCGTGCTCGGCCGACATGCGCACCACGGCGCCAAGGCGCTGCGGCTCGCGCGTGATGATGCCCAGCGCGATTCCGTACTGCACCGTCGCTTCCGCGCTCTCGTGGACGACGGTGACGCGTTCATCGTACGGGAAGGCGCGCAGCACCGCCGCCAGCGTGTCGATCAGGCGCAGCAGATCCGCCTCGAGCATCGCCTGACGTGGCGTGGCCAGCAGGATCAGCGCCAGCATGTTGATCGGCGTCACGGTGGCCGCCGCATTGATATGCCGCATGATCATCGGGGCGAGCTCATCGACCAGCGCCCCCACCCAGGGCGGGCGGTCCTGGTCGTCGAAGCTGCGCGTACGCCAGTCCGGCGCATGGCGCTCGAGCAGGCGGTCCAGATAGATCGGCTCGCCCAGATTGACGTACACGCGACCGAGCCGCGAGCGCAGGATGCGCACGATACCGCGCAGCAGGCCGCGCACCGACTCCTTCTCCTTGGGCTTGCCGGACAGCTCGCCGATGTAGGTGCGCCCCTCCAGCACGCGCTCGTAACCGAAGTACACCGGGACGAAGACGATCGGGCGCCGCGGCTCGCGCAGGTAGCTGCGCACGGTCATCGCCAGCATTCCGGTCATCGGCGAAAGTAACCTCCCCGTGCGGCTCCTGCCCCCCTCGATGAAGTACTCGATCGAGTGTCCGCGCGCCATGATGGCGGCCAGATACTTCATGAACACGACGGTGTAGAGCGCGTTGCCGCGGAAGCTGCGACGGATGAAGAACGCGCCCCCCTTGCGCAGCAGCCGCCCGACGAGCGGCAGATTCAGGTTCAACCCCGCGGCAATGTGCGGGATGGCATAGCCGCGCTGATAGATCGCGTACGAGAGCAGCAGGTAGTCCATGTGACTGCGATGGCAGGGCACGTAGATCACCTCGTTGCCCTCGACCAGCTCCTGCAGCGTCTCCACGTGCTGGAACACGATGCCGTCGTACAACCGGTTCCACACGCGCGTGAGCACGTGCGCCATGACCGACACGAAGATCGGCGAGTAGTTGGCGGCGATCTCCTCGGCGTACTGGCTCGCCTGCAGCAGCGCCGTATGACGCGTGAGTTTGGGCTGCTCGCGTACCGCCTGTGCCGCGGCGGCGCGCACCGCGCGGGTACGCAGGATTTCGGCGACGATGGTGCGACGGTGCGACAGGTCTGGCCCCAGGCGTGCGGTGCGCAGCCGTGCAAACTGGCCGCGCAGCGCGCGTGCGACGCGCCGGCCGGTCAAGGCGGTGTTGGCCTCGCCGTCCACGAACTGACGCAGCGACAGCGGCTCGCCGAGCTGCACCGTGGTGTTGCGCGCGTTGAACAGCACCGTGAAGAAACGCCGCACGCGGCTGGCGATCACCCAGTCTTCCGAGAGCAGCAGGCGGATGAGCGAGCCCTCCTTGGAGGGCGCGCGACCCCAGTAGACGGCCGCCGGCACCAGACTCACGTCCAGCTGCTCATCTGCGCGCAGTGTCTCGATCAGCTCGCGCAGCAGCTCGGGAGGACGCCGATCCAGGCGAGTGCGCCACAAGCCGACGCTGCGCGTGAGGGCGACACTGGAGCGTGCGCCGCGCAGCTGACGCGCGAGCAGGCGGCGGCCCGGCCGCGGCAGTCGCTCACGCACGCACAGCTGCTGCAGCACCGCCAGGTCGCTGCGACTGCGCTGCTCGAGTACGTAGCAGGTCGGCACCGGCCGACCGTTCAGGCGCGCCGCCGCGTCCTCCGGCCGCACGGTCGCGCGGACCCACAGCGCGAGCACTCTGCCGAGCATCCCCTGCATGGCTCAGGTCGAATCACGCTCGGGCGGCAGATCCAGGCTGATGAGGAAGTACTCGAACAGATACTTGATGAGACGCAGCTGGCTGTGCAGCTGGTGATCCCCATCGAGCAGGTGCAGTGCCGCGCCGTACTCGCGCGCGCAGCGGATGCTGTGATCCACAGGCACTACCTGGTCGCGCCAGCCATGCACGATGCTCGCCGGACAGTCCAGAAAGCGCTCGCGCAGCGGCGGCAGTCCCTCCATATAAAGCGCGGGCGCCATGAGAAACACACCGCGGGCGTGCAGCAGCGACGCGGCCGCCACGGTGACGTAGCCCCCGAGACTCGAGCCGGCCAGCACCAGATCCCCCGGCAGCGCCTTGCACACCTCGATCAGCTTGTCGACGCGGCCGCGGGGTGTATCGATGCCGCGATAGTCCACGGACTCGACCTCGTAGCCTTCACCGCGCGCCACGTCAGCCAGCGCCGTGATCTTCTTGCCCCATGGCGAGCTGTCCTTGCCATGTGAGAACACGACATACCGATTGGCCATCGTGGAGTCTTCCTTCGCAGTGGGCGGCACGCCGGCCCGCCAGCCCCCATGAACCTGCGGATGATACTCCGGCGCCGCGGACTCATACGGCGCGGGGTCACACCTGCAGGATCACAGGCCGCCGGCACGCGGGCACGGCCTTACACGGGGCGTGGCAGTGCGAAGCGATTGACGCTCACGGGGCGCACGCTGCTGCCGGCGTGGCGGTGATGCACCAGGTAGGCCTGGAACTCACCGGGTCGCGTGATCGCAAAGCCGACCAGCAGTTGCACGCCACCCACACCGGAGGGGGCGGCGTCGTTCAGCCGCTGATCGCAGATCACGAAGTAATTCTCCTCGGCGCGGCCGCTGACGAAGGCTCCCTCGGCCTCCAGCGCCTCGAGGAACGAGGTGACCTGCGCACGCAGCTCCGCCCACAACGCCGTGCCCGGCGGCTCGAACAGCGCCCAGCGCGTGCCTTGCTCGATGCTGGTCGTGAGGAACAGCACCAGCCTGCGCGCCGACGCGTGGCGGGCGCCGCTGCGGCCGGGCGTCTCCGGCAGCAGTGTGCGCAGTCCCAGCCGCTCCCGCGGCCCGGTGCGCTGCGGTTGCAGCACATTGACCCCGGCGTCGGTGAGCCGGACGCGGTCCAGGTCACTCACGGGTACGGCCGGCCGCATACCGGCACGCAGCGCCAGCTCATCGTCGGCCGCGGCCGACCATACGGGGCGGCGGGCGGTCGCCTGCGCGATCAGCCCCGCGGCACACGGGGCGCAGGCGAAGATTTCCTCGCGGCCTCGCAGCCGGTCGAACGCGGCGATGCGCGGATAGAACATCAACGCATCTTCGCTGAAGAACGGCCACGCGCGCAGATGCCGCGTGGCCGTCGCGGCATCGGTCCAGGCAAGCGGTGGATCCAGCAACAGCATCGCCTGACGCTCGCGGCACAGCCGCAGTGCCACCAGCAGCGCCGGCAGCGCCACGTCGTGCGCCCGTGTCGGCGGCGGGATGCACAGAAAATTGAACGGCCCCGCGTTGCGCAGCGCGAACAGCCCGGTGCGCCTGTCTGCCTCGCCGATGATGTCGTAGCTGGTGAGCGGATCGCCATCGTCACCGTCGGCATTGGACCAGGTGTAACCCACGGTCGCAGTGCCCGAGAGCGAGCGGGCCGGACGCACACCCGGCAGCGCGCCGTGCACGCGCACCAGGCGCGACTCGCCGAGCGCGGCGAGCACGTTGTGCTCCGCCCCCGCAACGATCGACACGCGACGGAAAATCTCCTGCTCCTCGATCAGCTCGGAGCCGGGTGCGCGCACGCGCTGGACCACCAGGTTGAAGCGGTCGACTTCATGCGCGCCGATGCCGTCGTAGTCGATCGAGGCGCGCAGGAACTCGCGCGTACCGGGGGCCACGCCGATCAGCGTCAATGCCGCATCGTTGCCGTCCGCGGCACTTGCGCCGGGCAGCCGCAACGTCGGAGCGCGCCCGCCGTTGCAGACGCGTACCGCCACACACTCCTCGCCGCCGTTCTGGAAGAACTGCTCGACGGCGTACGATAACGTGGAGAGCTGCCAGAGACCGCCGAATACGCGGCGGTAATCCTCGAAGCTATAAAGCGTGACCGGCTGGTTGGGCGGTCCCTTCAAAGCGCGGCCGACGAAGGCAGTGACGGCAGCTTTCGCGCGGGCGATGACCGCCTGCGGCCGAACGAGTTTTATGGTGTCTGTGCCGGAAAGCGCCCGCTCGGCCACGCCCTACCCTCAAAGCCCCGGCGCGCACTCTAACACAGACGGTGTTCGGCGATGATGCTATGCAATGCTGGCGTGCCCGCTCTTGCGGCGTGCTCGCCGCGACGCTGTCTGTGCGCCGCCTGAATGCGCGCCCTCTGAATGCCCATCTGAATGCCCATCTGAATGCGATGCGTGGCCAGGATCCGGCGAGTCCTGCGCCGAGTCCGGCGCGTCCGCCGGCGGCGGCTCGCCGCTGCCGCGACGCGAGGCTTCTTCCGCCGCGGCGCGTGCCTGCTCCTGGCGCTGCGCAATCTCGGCGAGCATCAGCTCGAGCCACTCGCTTAAGGGACGCATGGACGTGGCTCAGGTGCCCGAAGTATCCGATGTCGCCTGTGCGCCCGCACTCTGCGCGGCCTGGGCGTGTTCGCCACTCGCCTGCCCAGTGCCCGCCTGCCCAGTGCCCGCCTGCCCAGTGCCCGACTGCCCAGTGCCCGCCTGCGGCGCGCTCGATGCTTGCGCGGCGGACGGCTGCGCCGAGCCGGATGGCGCAGGAGTACCGGGCTCGAGGTCCGTGAGGACCTGCTGCGGAGTCTTGGCAGCGGGACCGGCCACGGCGCTGGGATCGTCCGAGCCGTCCCAGTCGGCGCCGACGGGAATGGCGTTCTGCACCTTGGGCGCAGTTGCGAGCACCGTCGTCACACCGGCGTCTGCCTGCGGTCCGGTCACGGGTACCGGAATGCCGCGCGGCGCCGCGGCAATCGCGGCGACGGCCTGCCAGTCGATTTCATCACCCTCGTTCTTCAGGTCGCGGCGCAGACGCACCGAGAGCAGCCGCGTGAGCAGCTGTTTCTGCTCACCGCGCCAGTCGCGCCGGTCATCCTGCAGCACCGGATAGGTCTGCAGGTAGAGCTGCCGATCGCGCCAGCCGAACAGGAATGGTTGGTTCACCACGCGCACCGGGGTGCCCACCGGGACCATCTGAAAGAGCTTCTCGATATCTTCCGGGTACAGGCGGACACATCCGTGGCTCGAGCGCAGGCCGATGCCATAGGGCTGGTTGGTCCCATGGATCAGGTAGCTCGGCCAGCCGAGTCGGAATTCGTACTTGCCGAGCGGATTGTCGGGCCCGGGGCCCACGACGGCCGCATATTTGACGCCGGTATCCTTGTAGTGGTCGCGACGCAGTGCGAGCGATGGACGCCAGGTGGGGTTGCGCACGCGCAGCGTCACGTGGGTGACGCCCTCGGGCGTATTCCAGCCGGCCTTGCCGATGCCGATCGGATAGGTATAGACGGTCACGGGGTCGCCGGGCTTGCGGCGCGGGTAGTAGAACAGGCGCAGCGCCGCGACATCGATGACGATACCCTCGCGCGGGGCCGCCGGCAGCACGAACTGCGTGGGCACGACGACCCTGGTGCCGGCCTTCGGAATCCAGATGTCGACACCAGGGTTGGCGTTGGCGATCTCGTTGAACCCCACATTGAAGCGCCGCGCGATGTCCAGCAGCGTGTCCTGCTGGCGGGCAATGGTGATCTGCACGCTGCCGACCACATCATCGTCGGGATGCGCCAGCACGAACTTGTGCGTGTCGATCGGAGCGGCCAGTTGCGGCTTGGGCGGCGGGGGCGGAGGTGCGACCTTGACCACCGGCGGGGGAGGCACCGGCCGTGAGCCGATCAGCGCGCAGCCGCCGAGCAACGTGCAGCTCGCGGCGAGCACCACGAGCGAGGGGCTAAGAGCTTTCATGCGCCCGATTCTAGAGGAGTATGGGCTGGATGGGCAGTTCATTCCCCGGGCCAGATTCCGCGGGCGCCGCAGACCCCGCGGTGCCGGCCGGAAAGTGCCGGATCAGCAGCGCGGCCACGGCGGCCACGGCGGCGCTGGAGCCTTCCGCGTAACGGCCCTGGCCGTAGAGCGTCTGCACTTCGCGACAGATGGCCTGCCACTCCTCGCTCTTGACCTGTGCGTTGATACCCCGATCGGCCACGATCTCGATGGCGCGGTCGGCGCGCAGAACATAGATGAGTACGCCGTTGTTGTGGGCGGTGTCCCACATATGGAGCTGTGCAAACAGCTGCACGGCTCGTGCGCGCGGCGTGAGCGAATGCCATAGCGCCGTGAACGGCAGCGCCGTCTCGATCGCGAAGCGGATCTCGCCGACATGGTGGGCTTCGGCATCCGCGCAGGCGCGTTCGATCCGCTGGAGCACGGCCGGTGGAAACAGCGCTCGCGTGCGTGCGCGTGTGCAGCACAGGTGCCGGGCGATGCGCAGCAGGCGCCTACCAGCTTCCCGAGGCTCCACCGCCACCGAATCCTCCACCCCCACCGCTGAAGCCGCCTCCGCCGAAGCCACCTCCCCCGAATCCGCCACCTCCACCCAATCCGCCGAAGCCGCCAAACCCACCCATGCCGCCGAAGGGGCCCCCGAAGCCGCCAAACGGACCTCCGGGTCGGCCGCGCCCGCCGCTGCTCCAGCCACCGCTCGCGAAGCCGAACAGCAGCGAGCCGAGAAATGCCAGCACGCCTGCGCCGATGGCGAACGCGAGCAGCTGCGTGACCAGCAACGCGAGCAGTCCCGTGCCCGCACCCGTGAGCAGCGAGCCGATCGTGCGACCAAACATCAGCCGCAGAAAACTCGCGCCGACGATGGCCGCGATCAACAGCGGCAGCACGGCGCTCCACGGCTGCGATGCGCTGCGACTGCCCTGCCAGTGCTGATCCGGCGGCGGCAGCGACTCGCCCTGGATGAGCGCCATCATCTGATCCACGCCGGCGCTGATGGCCGGGAAATACTGTCCCTGCCGCAGCAGCGGCAGCATCGTGTTCTCGATGATGTGGTTGCTCGCAACGTCCGTCAGCACCCCCTCGAGGCCGTAGCCGTTCTCGATGCGTACCGCATGATCGTTCTTTGCGATGAGCAGCAGCGCGCCGTCATCCACGCCCTTGCGCCCGAGCTTCCAGGCTTCCACGACGCGGATCGAGTATTGCTCGATCGCTTCCGGAGCCGTGGTGGGCACGATCAGCACGGCGATCTGCGCGCCCTTGCGGCTCTCGAAGTCGGCCAGGCGCTGCTCGAGCTCCGCCTGCTGCGCGGCCGTCAGCGTGCCGGTGAGATCGGTGACCCGCGCCGTCAGCGGCGGGATGCTCTGCAACGACTGCGCGCGCGCCACCCCGGGCGCGAGCGCAAAGGGTGCCAGCGCGGCGAGCCCGACCGCCGGCAGCCCGAGCCATAGAGAGTGCATCGCGGCACGCACGACGACGACCGGCCGCGCTGCCGCTACTGGGGCTGCGCCGGCGCCGTGCCGAAGTCGACGGTGGGCGGGCGCGCGATCTGTGCCTCATCGTCCACCGTGAAGTTCGGCTTGAGCTGGTACTTGAACATCATCGCGGTCAGATTGGCGGG
>JASHSK010000175.1 GCA_030038755.1 Gammaproteobacteria bacterium | reverse complement strand
CGCGCAGAAGGTGCTCGACGAGGATCACTACGGGCTCGAGAAGGTCAAGGACCGCATCGTCGAGTATCTGGCGGTCCTGCAGCGGGTCGAGAAGATCAAGGGCCCGATCCTGTGCCTCGTGGGTCCACCGGGCGTGGGCAAGACCTCGCTCGGCCAGAGCATGGCGCACGCCACCAACCGCAAATTCATCCGCATGTCGCTGGGCGGCGTGCGCGACGAGGCGGAGATCCGCGGGCATCGCCGCACCTACATCGGATCGATGCCGGGCAAGATCATCCAGAACATGGCGCGCGCGGGCGTACACAATCCGCTGTTCCTGCTGGACGAAGTGGACAAGATGGCGATGGACTTCCGCGGCGATCCGTCCTCGGCGCTGCTCGAGGTGCTCGATCCGGAGCAGAACAGCGCGTTCAACGACCATTACCTGGAGGTCGACTTCGATCTGTCCGAGGTGATGTTCGTGTGCACGGCGAACTCGCTGAACATTCCCGCGCCGCTGCTGGATCGCATGGAGGTCATCCGTCTGCCCGGCTATACCGAGGATGAAAAGCTCAACATCGGGCGGCGCTACCTGGTGCCCAAGCAGGTCAAGCAGAACGGCCTGAAGGACAGCGAGCTGAAGATCTCGGACGCGGCGCTGCTCGACATCGTGCGGCACTACACGCGCGAGGCGGGCGTGCGCAACCTCGAGCGCGAGATCGCGAAGATCAGCCGCAAGGCGGTCAAGCAGCTGCTGCTGGACAAGGCGGGCAGAAAAGAAGCCCGGGAGAAGCACAGCGTCGCGGTCACTCCGCGCAATCTCGACAAGTATCTCGGCGTGCGCCGCTTCCGCTACGGCAAGGCCGAGGAGATGAACCGCATCGGCCAGGTGACCGGACTTGCCTGGACGGAGGTCGGCGGGGAGCTGCTGTCGATCGAGGCGGCCGTGGTGCCCGGCAAGGGCAAGCTCCTGCACACCGGGCAGCTCGGAGAGGTCATGCAGGAGTCGATCCAGGCGGCGATGTCGGTGGTGCGCAGCCGCGCCGCCGTGCTAGGGCTGGACCCGGACTTCTATCAGAAGCACGATGTGCACCTGCACATGCCCGAGGGGGCGACGCCCAAGGATGGACCGAGCGCCGGTATCGGCATGTGCACCGCGCTGGTGTCGGCCCTGACCCGCATCCCGGTGCGCTCGGACGTGGCGATGACCGGCGAGATCACGCTGCGCGGCGAGGTGCTGCCGATCGGCGGGCTGAAGGAAAAGCTGCTCGCGGCGCAGCGCGGTGGCATCGCGCTGGTGATGATTCCGGAGGAGAACCGCAAGGACCTCGTCGAGATACCCGACAACGTCAAGGGTAAGCTCGAGATCCGCCCGGTGCGCTGGATCGACGAGGTGCTGCAGATCGCGCTCACGCGCGACCCCGTGCCGCGACCGGAGGCGGCGGTGAACGACGAGGCGGTCGTGCCGGTGGCTGCCGCCGCCAAGCCGGCCGCCCGCCGCAGCCGGCGCAACCACAAGACGATTCAGGCGCACTGAACGGAACGGGAGCCGACTGTCCGGACGGGTGCTTAGCTCAGCTGGTAGAGCGTCGCCTTTACACGGCGGATGTCGCAGGTTCGAGTCCTGCAGCACCCACGTCCAGCCGGGCCCACGCTCAGGAGGACTCGACTTCAGGGGTTGGCCGACAGCCGCGCTGCATCTCATCGGCTGGAATGCGCACACAGCATGACCCGCCAGACCAACTACGATCCACGGTGGGCGCGTCATGGCGGCGCCTACGTAGTAGTCGCCGCCAGTGGGCGCGCACGCATCCTCAAGCGCAGCGGGCCGCGCCAGGCCCCGCAGCTGCTCGAGATCGAGCGGCTGGAGCGTGACGGTGCGCATCTGCACGCACGCGACCTGACCGATCCGCTTGCCGTGGAGGTCGAGCGCTTCGCGCGGCGGCTGGCGGCGCGCCTGCTGCAGCTGCGACAGCAGGATCGCGTGGAGGAGCTGGTGCTGATCGCCGAGCCGCGCTTTCTGGGGCTGCTGCGCCGCGAGCTGCCCGCGGCGCTGCGTGACATGGTGACGCGCGAAGTCGCGCGCGACCTGACGGCCGCACAGGTGGAGCCCATCGCCGAGGTGGCGTTCGCCCTGCCGGACACGCCCGGTGGCGCCGGTGGGTAAGCTGCGGGGCGCGATCCGGACGTGTCGCTGCTGACCGTCAACGTCGGCAGCTCTTCGGTGCGTCTGGTCGCCTACGACGAGCACGACCGGCCGCTGGCGGAGCTGCACGCCGAGCAGAGCCAGCTCGCAGCCGGCCACGAGCAGGCGGCGAAGCATCTGCTGCCCGAATTCGCCGCGCGCGAGCGCGTGCAGCCGCTCGACGCGATCGCGCACCGCGTCGTGCATGGCGGAGAGCACTTCAGCAGCCCCTGCCGCCTGGACGCCGAGGCCGAGGCCCAGATCGAGGCGCTCGATGAGCTGGCGCCGCTGCACAATCCGCCGGCGCTCGCCTGGATCCGCGCGGCCCGCGCGCTGTTTCCCGAGGTGCCACAGGTGGCCGTGTTCGATACGGCGTTCTTCGCACAGCTGCCGCCGGCCGCGCGCAGCTACGCCCTGGCCGGCCCGATGGTCGAGCGCCACCGTCTGCGTCGCTACGGGTTTCACGGCCTGGCACACGGCTATCTATGGCGGCGCTGGCAGCAGCTGCGTCCGCCGGGAGCCGGTGGACGGGTCATCAGTCTGCAGCTCGGCTCGGGCTGCTCGGTGGCCGCGATCCGTGACGGGGCGCCGCTGGATACCTCCATGGGTTTCTCGCCGCTCGAGGGGCTGGTGATGGGCACGCGCTGCGGGGACGTGGATGCCGGGCTGGTGCTGTATCTGCAGCGCCAGGAGGATTGGTCTCCCGAACGCATGGAGCGGTGGCTGAACGAGCAGTGCGGGCTGCTCGGCCTCTCGGGTGAAAGCGCGGATGTACGCGCGTTGCTGCAGTCCTCCTCGCAGGGGGCGCGGCGCGCGCTCGAGCTGTTCACCTATCGCGCGCGCAAGTACGTGGGTGCCTACCTCGCCGTGCTCGGTGGGGCCGATGCGATCCTGTTCGGCGGCGGCGTCGGCGAGCACGCTCCGCTGGTGCGGGCGCAAATCCTGCATGGCCTGGAATGGGCCGGTGTGGAGCTCGACGAGCAGCGCAATGCCCAGGCGCGGGGCGAGGAGGCCCGCATTGCCGCAGCCACGAGCCGCATTGACGTGCGAGTCATACCGGTGGACGAGTCCTCGATCCTGGCTCTCGAGGCGCGCGGGGTGCTGGCGCGGGCCTGAAGCGTCGCCGCTTCATGCGGCGCGGTTATGGGCTCATGCCGCAGCCCCGGGGCTGCAGTCTTGAGGGAAGAAACTAATGCCCACAGTTAGGGTCTTCAGCGGCAGGAGGCTTTGCGGTTCATGTCCCGGCGGGCGCCTCAGCGCCGGGGCAGAGTGGGAGGTGAATTGATGAAGCGAGCCAAGCAGGAACGCATGGAGGAGCTCAAGGTGAGCGTGTCGGCCGAGGTGCTGGCGGCACTGGACGATTTTGCGCGCGCGCAGGGTCTGTCGCGCGCCGATGCGGTGCGCGCGGCGCTGTTTAACTCTCCACCGGTCGTACACTTTCTCACGCACGGCCGGGTTTCGTCTCGCGATGTGCTCGGACCGTAGCGGCCGGGGCCTTGCTGGCGAGCCATCCCTGGAGCAGATATACTTCCAATCTGAACTGTCGGGCTGATCGACCGGCGCAAACTTTCGCTTCGGCCCGCGTTCTGGGTGCGGCGAGGCCGGCCCTGCGAGCGTCACGGAGCGGTAGTTCAGCTGGTTAGAATACCGGCCTGTCACGCCGGGGGTCGCGGGTTCGAGTCCCGTCCGCTCCGCCATACACTCACATGCTGCAATCCATTGCCGACAAACTGAAGAAGCACCGCTGGCTGTCGGGGGCGCTGCTCGGAGCCATCGCGCTGTTCTTCGTGGTGTGGGGCGCCTACGGTGTCGTCAACATCAGCTTCGGCCCGTCGGACTACGGGTTGAAGGTCAACGGCGAGACCATCAGCGCCGACACGCTCAACAACGCCTGGCAGCAGCAGCAGTCCCAGTACGAGCAGGCGCTGCACGGCGCGCCTCTGGGCGACGCCCAGAAGACAGCGCTGCAGCAGCAGCTGATGGACCAGTACGTGCGCCAGGCGCTGCTGCAGCAGCGCTCCCAGCAGGCGGGTTACCGTGCCAGTCAGTCGGACCTGACGGCCGCCTATGAGACCGAACCGGCCTTTCAGGTGGACGGCAAGTTCGATCCGCGAGCCGCCCGCGCGATGCTGGCGCAGGCGGGTATGACGCCCGACATCTACGAGGCGGAGAAAACCCAGGAGCTGCAGGTCGCGCAGCTCTCGCAGGGCATCGAGAATTCGGATTTCCTGACCCCGAGCGAGCTCGGGCGCATCTATGCGCTGGAGAACGAGCAGCGCCAGGTGCGATACGCGCTGCTGCCGGCCGACCGCTATGCGAACACGGTGAAGATCAGCGACGCCGACGTGGCTGCCTGGTATCACAGCCACCAGTCCGACTATCTCAGCCAGGACGCCGTGGACCTGCAGTACGCGCAGCTGCAGCTCTCCTCGGTCGCCGCCGAGGTCACCGTCGCGCCCGCGGATCTGCAGGCATACTACGAGAAGAACAAGAGCCGCTTCAGCCAGCCGGAGACGCGCCACGCGCATCACATCCTGATCACGGTGGCCGATCCGAAGGATCCCAAATCCGACGCCGCGGCGCTCGCCAAGGCCAGGCAGATCCTCGCCGATCTGCGGGCGGGCAAGGACTTCGGAGAGCTGGCCAGGAAGTACTCGGCCGATCCGGGTTCCGCGGCGAAGGGCGGGGACCTGGGGTGGGCCGATCGCAGCGTGTATGTGCCGGCGTTCGCCGACGCACTCTTCGGCATGCAGCAGCCGGGGCTGTACCCCCAGCCGGTGAAGACTCAGTACGGCTACCACATCATCCGCCTGGATGAGATTCGGCCGGCGCAGATACAACCGCTCGAGCAGGTGCGCTCGCAGATCGAGGCAGAATATCAGCGCTCGCAGGCGAGCGCTCTGTTCGGCGACAAACAGGACCAGCTGCAGCAGGCTCTGGATAACGGCAGCTCGGACGTCGCGGGGCTCGCCAAACAGTTCGGCATGCAGAGCGGAGAGATCAAGGACTTCACGGCGACGGGCGGGGGTGCGCCGCTGGGCAAGGCCTCGGAGCTGCTGAGCGCGGTGTTCAGCGATGATGCGCTGACGGGCGGACGCGTCATCGGGCCGCTCGCGCTGGGCAATGACAGCATCGTGATCTTCCGCGTGCTCGCGCACCATCCGCCGGCTCCACAGCCGCTCGACAGCGTGCGCGAGCAGGTGGTGGCGGCCATCACCAGGGCGCGCACCGATGCGGCGGCCCGCGCGGCTGCGGATGGCGCCGTCAAGCAGCTGCAGAGCGGCTCCTCCTTCGACATGGTCGCGCAGGGATTGGGCGTCGCCGCTGCCCCTGCGGCCTTCATCGCCCGCGGCGACCCGCAGGTACCTGCGGAGGTCCGCCTGGCCGCGTTCGCCGGGCCACCTCCGGGCAGCAAACCCGACTACGAAGCGGTCACCCTGGATGACGGCGGTGCCGCGGTGCTGGAGATCAGCGCCGTGAAGGCCGGACAGCCCGGCACCAATTCCCAGGCCGACCAGCAGCTCGTGGACGAGTACATGAAGCGCGACAGCGACGCCGAGTTCAGCGCCTACCTGCTCGAGCTGCAGCGCAACGCGAGCATCAAGCGCAACCCGAGCGTATTCCAGTAGCCTTGCGGGCGCGAGCCAGCGCCTCAGGTACGCTTTGTCCGGTGATCAGTCGTCCCCTTCGGCGAAGCTCATGCCGACGGTACTGAAGCCGTTGTCGACGTACAGCACTTCGCCGGTGATGCCGGAGGCCATGTCCGAGCACAGAAACGCCGCGGCATTGCCGACTTCCTCGAGCGTCACGTTACGCCGCAGCGGCGCCACCTGTGCGACCGTGGTGAGCATTCTGCGAAAGCCGCCGACCCCGGCCGCCGCGAGCGTCTTGATGGGCCCGGCGGAAATGGCATTGACCCGGATATTCTGCGGCCCAAGATCGGCCGCCAGGAAACGTACGTTCGCCTCCAGGCTGGCCTTGGCGAGCCCCATCACGTTGTAGCTGGGCATGGAGCGCATCGCCCCGAGGTACGAGAGGGTCAGCAACGCTCCGGCGCGCCCGTGCATCAGCGGCAGCGCCGCGCGCGCCAGCGCCGTGAAGCTATAGCTGGACACCTCGTGCGCCAGGCGGAAGGCTTCACGCGTGGTATTGGCGGTGAAGCTGCCGGCGAGCGCCTCGCGCGGCGCGAACGCCACGGCATGCACCAGGACGTCCAGATGCCCCCACTCGCGACCGAGGAGCGCGAACGCGGCGTCGATCTGCTCATCGAACTGCACGTCCAGCGGCATGAGCAGCCGAGAGCCGAGCTGTGCGGCGAGCGGTTCGACGCGTTCCCTGAACCTGTCGTTCGCGTAAGAGAACGCCAGCTCGGCGCCCTGTGCGTGCATGGCCTGTGCGATGCCCCAGGCGATGGAGCGATCGGTGGCGACGCCGATGATCAGCGCGCGCTTGCCTGCCAGAATCCCCACGTGATCGCCCTCCAGGGCTGGGGCTGCGATGTGCCGCCCCGGCTAGCCGAGCTTCGCGTTCGGCCAGCTGCTGCTAGCTGCGTGACTTGACGAAGGCGACGAGGACCTGCCCGGGCTGCAGGTCGTGAGTGTGCCCGCTCAGCCCGTTCCAGGCCAGCAGATCGCGAACCTTGACCTGCAGCAGCCGCGCGATGCCGTAGACGGTGTCTCCACGGCGCACGACGTAGCTGAGGCGGCGGCCTCCGGCGGTGCTGACGCCGGTACGCGCGCTCGCGGCGCGCACGGCCGGCGTGGCCGCGGCGTTCGTTCCGAGCGGTCGCAGCCGGGCTGTCGTCGGTGCGCGTGCGCTGACGCGCAGGCGCTGTCCGGCCCGCAGCTGATCGTCCGGGTTCATGCCGTTGAGCGCGGCCAGGGTGTTGACGTTCGTATGCAACCGCTGGGCGAGGCTATAGAGCGTGTCGCCCCGGCGCACGATATGGATGCGCGGCCGGCCGTAGCCGCGTCGGAGGCGGCGGGCCGGGAGGCTCGCGAGCAGTGCCGCGCGCTCGACCTTCTCGGGCAGCTGGATGTCCCGCGAGGGAATGCGCAGGTCCGTGTCGATCACCGGCCGGGCGCTGGCGGTCAGATCGTTGAGCTCACGGATCGCCTGCGGGGTGGTGCCGAAACGGCGTGCGATGTTCGAGAGCGTATCGTGCCGGCTGACGGTGTAGTGCACTACGTCCATGCGCTCATCGGGCGTCAGTTGCGCAAGCGTCTGCTGCAGTCCCTCGGCGACATCGGTCGGGACGAGGATGCGGAACGGACCGGTCGGGTCGGTGGCCCACTGCTGAAAGCCCGGGTTCAGGTCGTACAGGTCATCGACACTGACGTGGGCGATCTGCGCCACGACCTTCAGGGCGACGGGCCCGCCGGTGTCGACCTCGGCGAAGTAGGGCTCATCATCGATGCGGCTGAACTCCAGTCCATAGCGGGCAGGGTCGGCCACGAGGCGGCGCATGGCGAGCAGCTCGGGGACGTAGCCGCGCGTCTCGGCGGGCAGCCGCAGGTGCCAGAAGTCCGTGGGCAGCCCGCGACGCTCGTTGCGCTGGATCGCGCGGCTGACCTGCAGCTCGCCGCAGTTGTAGGCCGCGATGGCCAGCAGCCAGTCGCCGTTGAACTCGTTGTGCAGGGCCTGCAGGTAATCCAGCGCGGCACTGGTGGCCGCGATCGGATCGCGGCGGCCGTCGTACCACCAATCCTGCTTCAGGTTGAAGCGCCGCCCGGTATCCGACACGAACTGCCACAGCCCGGAGGCGCGCGCGCGCGAATAGGCATACGGCTCGAAGGCGCTCTCGATGACCGGCAGCAGTGCGAGCTCGCGCGGCATGTTGCGCTGCTCGAGCTGGCCGACGATGTAGTACAGCCACAGCGACGCGCGGCTCCAGGTGCGCTCGAGAAAATCCGGGTGGTTCGCGAACCAATTGACCTGGCTGTCGATCGAGGGCTCGTCGACGTCCTCAAGCATGAAGCCGCCGCGGATGCGGTCGAAGAGGTCGGCAGGGCGGGCCGTCACCAGGCTGTCGGCGGGCGGGGAGGACAGATCCTCCGCGAGGGCCGCTCCCTGCGGTCCCGCCAGCCCCAGCTCTGCGCCGGCGGCGGCGGTCTGGCTGCCACCCGCTGCGGGCTCGGCGCCAGCCAATCCCTGCGGGGTCACGCCCGCAATGGCCGCGGCACCGGATGCTGTGCCCGGCGCGGCCGCAGCGGCCGGCGTGGTGGAGACGGATGCAGCAGCCGGCGCGCTGGCGGTGACGGGCGCCGCGGCGAGCGTCGTGACGGGCGTCACAGCGGTGGAGGCGGCAGACTGCGGTCGTGGTTGGGAGACGCAGGCGGCCAGCAGGGCCAGGGGCGCGAGGCAGAGCAGCGCTGCTCGAGGGGGCAGGCGTATCGGCTTCGCTCGGCTCAATCTGCACCCCGCAACGTATTTCTGGGAACGTGATACGGTAACGGCGTTTGAAACGCCGTGCCCCACCGGGCCCTCAAATGCTCCGGTGGCTGACCGCAGGCAATTTAACCCGCGAGGTCACAGGATTGCCAGCGTTTTGGAACGACCCGGTCACATTCGGGACATAACATGACAGATCTGCTCTCTGTTCTCCATCAATGGCAGGCGGGACGTCTGGGTACGGCGCTGATCCAGGCCGAGGCTCGTCTGCTGGCCGATACGTTCGACGACGTTTTCGGCCTGGAGCTGGTGCAGCTGGGCAGCTGGGGCGTGGGGCGCGAGCTGCTGGCGCACGCGCGCATCTGGCGCCAGAGCGTGGTGGCGGACGCGCAGGCCCCGGCGTGCGGTGACCTGGTGGCGAGCCTCGCGCACCTGCCGATCGTCGGCGGCTCGGTCGATGCGGTGCTGCTGCCTCACACGCTCGAGCTCGCTTCCGACCCCTACGCCGTACTGCGCGAGGCCGATCGGATACTGGCGGCCGAAGGTCAGCTGATCGTGCTGGGCTTCCGGCCCGGGAGCCTGTGGGGTCTGGCCGCGGCAGCCTCGCGCTCCGGATTTCCACCGGGCCTGCGCCGCACGCTGTCCGCCGCGCGCGTGCGCGACTGGCTGCGGCTGCTGAGCTATGAGATCGTCAGCGTGCGACCCTATCTCTATCATCTGCCGCGCGCTCCGCGTGGCCGCGCCGACTCGGTGATTCCCAGCATGCTCCGTCGCGGCTGGTTCTATCCCTGGCCCGCCGGTGCCTACGTGATCAAGGCGCGCAAGCGCGTCTACACCCTGACGCCGATTCGCCCGCGACTGCGCGAGTGGCGCACGGTGATCGGCGGCCTGGTCGGCCCGCGCGTCTGAGTACGCTCGCGCACGAGCCCGTGGTCGCGCCGCCCGAGCAGCCCACCCGCCCGCGCAACGGCCGCGAGCTCGTGGAGATCTACACCGATGGGGCCTGCCGCGGCAATCCCGGTCCGGGCGGCTGGGGCGCGCTGCTGTCGATCGATGGCCGCGAGAAGGAGCTTTCGGGCGCCGAGAGCCACACGACCAACAACCGCATGGAGCTGCAGGCGGTCATCGCCGCGCTGCAGGCGCTGCGGCGGCCGGTCGACGTGCGGCTGTACACGGATTCGCAGTACGTGCGTAACGGCGTGCTCTCGTGGCTGCCGCG
>JASHSK010000174.1 GCA_030038755.1 Gammaproteobacteria bacterium | reverse complement strand
TCCAGTTCGGCGGCACCTCGCTGCTGATCGTCGTGGTCGTGGTGATGGACTTCATGGCGCAGATGCAGGCGCACATGATGTCGCACCACTATCCGGGCCTGATGAAGAAGGCCAATCTGATGGGCGGCCGCGGCGCCGGCCAGAGCTAGCGGCGCGCAGGCACGAGTGGCGCAGGCACGAGTAGCACAAACACGAGTAGCGCAAGTAC
This sequence comes from Gammaproteobacteria bacterium, assembly GCA_030038755.1. Taxonomy (GTDB): domain Bacteria; phylum Pseudomonadota; class Gammaproteobacteria; order Steroidobacterales; family Steroidobacteraceae; genus FEN-1191. The sequence continues at coordinate 5,711 of JASHSK010000174.1, read as the reverse complement.
AGGTACCGCAAGCACGGGTGTCGCGATGAAAGTTCGACCGTCAGTGAAGAAAATCTGCAAGCACTGCAAGATCGTGCGCCGCCGGGGCGTGGTGTACGTGATCTGCAGCGAGCCGCGGCACAAGCAGCGTCAGGGCTGAGCGCACAGCGTTCGACCGCAGGCGCGAGGATATCGTCATGGCACGCATAGCCGGCATCAACATCCCGATGAACAAGCATGTGAGCGTCGGGCTCACCCACATCTACGGCATCGGCCGCGCACGCGCGCTCGACATCCTGGAGCGCGCCGGCATCCCGCCGGCCACCCGCGTCAAGGATCTCACCGAGGCGCACGTGGCGGCGATCCGCTCGCAGGTCGCGAAGGTGCCGGTCGAAGGTGACCTGCGTCGCGAGGTGTCGATGAACATCAAGCGGCTGATGGACCTGGGGACCTGGCGCGGGCTGCGTCACCGCAAGGGTCTGCCGGTGCGCGGTCAGCGCACGCGCACCAACGCGCGCACCCGCAAGGGACCGCGCAAGCAGGCGGTCAAGCTGAATGCGCCACCCGGCAAGGCATAGAGACTTGAAATTACAGGCAGGCGACCACACACATGGCTGACTCGAAGACACAGCAGCAGGGCGGCGGCGCCGCGGCAGCGGGCACGGCCGCGGCCAAGAAGCCCAAGAAGGCCCGCAAGAACGTGCTCGATGCGATCGCGCACGTGCATGCGTCGTTCAACAACACGATCATCACGATCACCGATCGGCAGGGCAACACGCTGTCCTGGGCGACCTCCGGGGGCTGCGGCTTCCGGGGCTCGCGCAAGAGCACGCCGTTCGCCGCGCAGGTGGCCGCGGAGAAGGCCGGCGTCGCCGCGCAGGAGCACGGCGTGCGCAACGTCGAGGTGCGCGTGGCCGGTCCGGGACCGGGGCGCGAGTCGGCGGTGCGCGCGCTGAACGCCTGCGGTCTGAAGATCGCCAGCATCGCGGACGTCACGCCGATCCCGCACAACGGCTGCCGACCGCCGAAGAAGCGCCGCGTTTGACGCGGCGCGTTTGAGAGGAAGCAACCCATGGCGCGTTACATCGGTCCGAAGTGCAAGCTCGCCCGCCGCGAAGGCACGGACCTGTTCCTGAAGAGCGGCGCAAAGCCCCTGGAGAGCAAGTGCAAGCTGCAGGTGCCGCCGGGCGGCATCAAGGGCGAGCGGCGCCAGCGCCTCTCGGACTATGGGCTGCAGTTGCGCGAGAAGCAGAAGCTACGGCGCATGTACGGCGTGCTCGAGCGCCAGTTCCGTAACTACTACCAGGCGGCGGCGCGGCGCACCGGGGCGACGGGCGAGACGCTGCTGAAGCTGCTCGAGTCGCGTCTCGACAACGTGGTGTACCGCATGGGGTTCGCAGCGACGCGCGCAGAAGCGCGCCAGCTGGTCGGGCACCGCGCGGTGGAGGTCAATGGCCAGACGGTCAACATCCCCTCCTACCAGTGTCGCGCCGGTGACGTCGTTCAGATACGCGAACGCGCGCGCAAGCAGCTGCGCATCGCCGGTGCGCTGGCCGTGGCGGCGCAGGTCGGTTTCCCCGAGTGGGTGGAGGTCAGCGACAAGGAGTTTCGCGGGGTGTTCAAGGCGGTGCCGGGACGCGACGAAGTGCTGCCCGACGTCAACGAGAACCTCGTGGTCGAGCTGTATTCGAAGTGATGGTTTTCCATCCTGGGGTATCTAGCATGCAAGCATCGGTATCGGAGTTTCTCAAGCCGCGTGTCGTCAAGGTGCAGCCGGTAGCGCCGCGCCAGGCGCGCGTGGTGATCGAGCCGTTCGAGCGCGGCTTCGGCCACACGCTCGGTAACGCCTTGCGGCGCGTGCTGCTGTCCTCGATGCCGGGGGCGGCGATCACCGAGGTGGAGATCGATGGGGTGCTGCACGAGTACACCAGCATCGAGGGGGTGCAGGAGGACGTGGTCGACGTCCTGCTGAACCTCAAGTCCGTGGCGTTGCGCATGCACTCGCGCAGCAGCGCGGATCTGCGACTGCACAAAAAGGGCCCGGGCCCGGTGACCGCCGGGGACATCCGCGTCGATCACGACATCGAGGTGGTCAATCCGGAGTTCGTGATCGCCAATCTCACCAAGGCGGGCGAGCTGAGCATGCAGCTGAAGGTGGAGCGCGGGCGCGGCTATCGCCCGGCCGTGCAGCGCGTGAGCTTCGAGGAGCAGAGCCGCCCGATCGGACGGCTGCTGCTCGATGCCTCCTTCAGTCCCGTGCGGCGCGTGACCTACGCGGTGGAAGCCGCGCGCGTCGAGCAGCGCACCGACCTGGACAAGCTGATCATCGACATCGAGACCAACGGTACGATCGAGCCGGAGGAGGCGATCCGCCGGGCCGGAGCGATCCTCAAGGATCAGCTGTCGGTGTTCGTGGATCTGCAGGGCGAGGAGGAGGCGGCCGCCAAGACCACGGAGATGCAGTTCGATCCAATCCTGCTGCGACCGGTGGACGAGCTGGAGCTGACGGTGCGCAGCGCCAACTGCCTGAAGGCGGAGAACATCCACTACATCGGCGATCTCGTGCAGCGCACGGAGGTGGAGCTGCTGCGCACACCCAATCTCGGCAAGAAATCGCTGACCGAGATCAAGGAGGTGCTGCAGAGCCACGGCCTGATGCTCGGCATGCGCCTGGAAGGCTGGCCCCCCGCCGGCCTCAAACACGAAGAGGAGGCGAGCGGGCTGATCTGAAGGCGGCGGCACGCGGCGCCCGGCGCGCGCGGCTGCGCGCGCGCCCACGCACGTATGACCCGCCTGCCACCGTGCTCCAGTAGAAGCGCTCCCGCCAGAGACATCTCATGCGTCACAAGCTTTCCGGCCGCCAGCTCTCCCGCAACAGCCCGCACCGTCATGCCATGCTGCGTAACATGGCCGCGTCGCTGCTGCGGCATGAAACCATTCGCACCACGCTGCCGAAGGCAAAGGAGTTGCGGCGCGTGGTCGAGCCGCTGATCACGCTCGCCAAGACCGACAGTGAGGCGCGACGCCGCCTCGCCTTCGCACGGCTGCGCGACGCGCAGGTGGTGACGAAACTCTTCACCGATATCGGTCAGCGCTACCGGTCCAGACCCGGCGGCTACACGCGCATCCTGCACATGGTGCCGCGGCCCGGTGATGCCGCGCCGATGGCGCTGATGCAGCTGGTGGACCGGGGCGCGCTTGCGCAGACGGAGGCGCCGCCGGCAGCCAAGGGAGCGGCGGCCGTGGCCGCAGGCGACAAGACATCGTCGAAGCGTACACGGCGCGGCAAGGGCGCGAGCGCTGCGGATGCCGCGGCAGAGCCGCGCAAGCCGGCACGACGGCGCAAACAGGCGGCGGCTAGCTGAACGGCACCTGAATCGCATCCATCTGCGGTTCCGAGTGCGAGTGCGACAACAACAGACGCTGAACGGCGCCTGAATCGACGCGGCCAATGGCGGCGCGCGCCTACTGTTTGCTGCGCTATCGAGCACGTACGGGTCGTGGCACAATGATCGGGCGAACATGCGCAGCGCTGTGCGTGTATCGTTGGCCACCGAAGGCGGTTGGTTTAAAATTTCATTAAACCGCTATAGAATGACTTGCGGGTATATTGACAACCAACGTCCTCGGTCCCGTTCCCGTTCCAATTACCTCTGGGGATTTTCATCGATGAAAACAAAGCTCGCTCTCAGCGCTCTCGCGGCGGCGTTCGTGCTCGTCGCGTGCGGCAGCGGCCAACAGGAAAGCTCCGCTCCGGCTGCAGCGCCGGCGGCCCCCGCTGCACCGGCTGCAGCGGCGCCGGCTGCGCCGGCGGATAACAACGGGCAAGCCGCAGCCCCGGCTCCGGATAACGGCGCTAATGGCGCTGCACCGCCTGCAGCTCCGGGCGCTGCACCGGCTGCTCCGCCGGCTGCCAGTCCGCCTGCCGCGGGCGGCAACAATCCTCCGCCACAGCAGTAACGGCGGACGATTCGGCCCGTAGAGCTTCGCGGCTCGCGGGAAAGCCCGAGCAGATCGGCGATGCCGGTCTGCCGGGCTTTCCTGTTTTCTGGGAGTGCACATGCCTCAGGTGAGGGTTCGCGACAGCCGCCTCGATGATCACGACTGGATCCAGAGCGTGTATCGCGACTACCTCATGGATCTGGCACCTTCGGCGACCGGTCTGTACCCGATGCTGCCGGAGATCGGTCAGCGCGAAACCGAACAGATCGCGCGGCTGTTCTCGGGGCGTGGGGCCGTGCTGATGGTGTGCTTCGCCGAAGAGCGCGTCGGGTTTGCCAAGATCAGCGCGCTGGGGGTGCGCGGGCCGGGATCCGAAGCCGCCGCACCCGCCACGCGTACGACCCCGGCCTCCGCGGCTGCGCCGGTCGCGGCGCCACTGGCCGCGGCACCACTGGCCGCGGCACCACCGGCGGCGGAGTTCTCGATGGCGGAGTTCTTCATTGCGCGCGCCTGGCGGCGCCGCGGTATCGGTGCGCAGGCGGTGCGGCTGATCCTGGATCGTTTCGAGGGCTCGTGGTTGATCACCGAGCACTTACGCAACGAGGCGGCGGTACGCTTCTGGCGTCGGGTCGTCAGTGCCTACACCGGCGGGCGCTACCAGGAGCGCATCGTCAACGGCGAAGTGCAGCAGCGCTTCATGTCCGGCCGGCGGCACGGGCGATCTGCGTAGCGGCACTGGCCGTACCGCCTGCAACCGCGCGGGGCGCGCTCACCGCACGGGCCGCCGCAGCGCTGCCGGCGGCACCCCCGGTGGTGCTCATGTGCGCGTGAGCCTGTGCGAGTCGCGCACGCAGGTACTGACCGGTCAGCGACTCACCGCTCTCGCAGATCGCCTCCGGGGTGCCCTGCGCGACGATGCGCCCGCCGCGCTCACCGCCCTCCGGTCCCAGGTCGATGACGTAGTCGGCGGTCTTGATGACATCCAGGTTGTGCTCGATGACCACGAGCGTGTTGCCGGCGTCGCGCAGCTGATGCAGGACGGTCAGCAGCTGCGCGATATCGTGGAAATGCAATCCCGTCGTCGGTTCATCCAGGATGTACAGCGTGCGCCCGCTGCCGCGCTTGGCGAGCTCGCGCGCGAGCTTCACGCGCTGCGCCTCTCCGCCCGAGAGCGTGGTCGCGCTCTGGCCCAGCCGCACGTAGGAGAGGCCCACCTCGAGCAGGGTGCGCAGCTTGGCGGCCGCGGCGGGCACGTTCTCGAACAGCCGCAGCGCCTCCTCGACCGTCGTGTCGAGCACCTCGTGGATGCTTCTGCCGCGGTAGTGGATCTCGAGCGTCTCGCGGTTGTAGCGTCTGCCGCCGCACACGTCGCAGGGGACGTATACGTCCGGCAGGAAATGCATCTCGACGCGGATCACCCCGTCGCCCTGGCAGGCCTCGCAGCGCCCGCCCTTGACGTTGAAGCTGAAGCGCCCGGCGTCGTAGCCGCGCGCACGGGCCTCCGGGACCTGCGCGAACAGCTCGCGGATGATGGTGAACAGCCCCGTGTAAGTCGCCGGATTGGAGCGCGGAGTGCGCCCGATGGGCGCCTGATCGATCTCGATGACCCGCTCGAAGCGCTCCAGCCCATCGATGCCGTCGCAGATGCCCGCCCCCTCGAGCGAGCTGTCCTGCAGCCGCGCGGCGGCGTGCCGGAACAGCGTATCCTCCACCAGCGTGGACTTGCCCGATCCGGATACGCCGGTCACGCAGGTCAGCAATCCCACGGGAATCGCGACGGTGAGGTTCTG
>JASHSK010000021.1 GCA_030038755.1 Gammaproteobacteria bacterium | reverse complement strand
GAGGCAGCGTGTGCGTCAGCGGAACAGCGCCAGCGGGCGCTGCACCTGGGAGGCGCGCTCGATCTGCAGCGCGCCGCTCGTAGCCGGAGCAGCCAGCACATCCGCCCCGGGCGCGCCGGCCGCCTGCCGCGGGAAATAGCTGCCGGCGATCGTGTCGTGCAGCGCGGTGAGATGCAGCTGCACCTGATCGATCAGCTCGTGCAGCCCCTCCTGGTCGAGGCTGCCGAGGTCGACGCCCGTCAGGAAGTGGCAGGTGTTCACGAGCGCGCTGCGCGCACCGCCGCTGCGCGGCAATCCGTGCAGGCACAGCTCCATCTGCAGCAGACAGAACAGGCAGGAACGCGGGAAGCGCTCATCGCGCAGCGCGAATTCCAGCACGTCGGAGCGGTTCACGCGCTCGCGGCCGAGCCGGTACATCTCGTAGCCGGACAGCGAGCGCAGCACGCTCATCCACTGTATGGTGTCGAACGGTCGCAGTTCCGAGGCATCGGCCGGCAGCAGCTGCGCCGAGCGCACGTCGATGATGCGGCTGGTCATGTCGGTGCGCTCGAGGTTGCGTCCGAGCATCATGAACGTGTGCGCATCGTTGCGGCTCATGGTGCCGTCGAGCATGCCGGTGAGGGTTTGCGACACCAGCACGCTGCGCTTGAGGAAGTCGAAGCGCGCGGCGCGGCTCAGGCCCGCGGGCAGCTCCTCGGAGAAGCGCATGAAGAAGCGGTTCAGCTCCTCCCAGATCTCGGCCGGCAGCACGCCGCGCAGCGCGCGCGCATTCTCGCGCGCCAGGTTCAGCGAGGTGACGATCGAGCCGGGGTTGTCGCGATCGGCGACCAGGAACTGCACGACGTCACGCTCCGCGGCGCGCTTGTAGCGCGCATCGAACAGAGCGCGGCTGCCGGTGATGTCCACCAGCGGCAACCAGCCCGGAGCGATCCCCGCAGGCAGATCCAGCAGCAGGTGGGAGTTGACGCTGACCAGGCGCGCGGTGTTCTCCGCGCGCTCCAGGTAGCGCGCCAGCCAGTAGACGTTCTCGACGGTGCGCGCCAGCATCAGGCCTCCGTGTCCACGACCCAGGTGTCCTTGCTGCCGCCACCCTGGCTGGAGTTGACGATCAGCGTGCCGCGGCGCATGGCCACGCGCGTCAGCCCACCGGTCGTGACGTGGGTCTGCTGGCCGCTGAGCACGAAGGGACGCAGGTCCACGTGGCGCGGCTCCAGGCCGCTGCCCGTGAAGGTCGGCACGGTCGACAGCGTCACCACCGGTTGCGCGATGTAGCCGCGCGGGGTGCGCTTGAGGGCGGCGGCAAACTTCGAGCGCTCGGCCTGCGAGGCGCTCGGTCCCATGAGCATGCCGTAGCCGCCGGATCCGTCGATGGTCTTCACCACCAGTGAATCCAGGTGTGCCAGCACATACTCGAGCTGCTTGGGCTCGCAGCAGCGCCACGACGGCACGTTCGGCAGGATGGCGTCCTCGTCGAGGTAGTAGCGGATCATGTCCGGTACGTACGTATAGATCAGCTTGTCATCGGCCACTCCGGCGCCGGGCGCATTGGCCAGCGCCACGTTGCCTTTCGACCAGGCGCGCATCAGGCCGCGTACTCCCAGTGTCGAGTCGGCCCGGAATACGTCCGGGTCCAGAAAATCATCGTCGATGCGCCGGTAGATCACATCCACCGGCGTCCAGCCGCGCACCGTGTGCATGTACACGCAATCATCGTCGTGCACCGCCAGGTCGCGCCCCTCCACCAGCTCGCAACCCATCTGACGTGCGAGGTAGGCGTGCTCGAAGTACGCGGAGTTGTAGACGCCCGGCGTCAGCACCACGATCTCGGCGCGCTGCTGGCGCCGCGGCGACAGCGCCAGCAGCATCTCGTGCAGCTTGGACGGATAGTCGTCCACCGGCAGGATCGCGGCACTGTCGAACATCTCCGGGAACACGCGCTTGATGACCTGGCGGTTCTCGAGCATGTATGACACGCCCGAGGGTACGCGCAGGTTGTCCTCGAGCACGTACACCGTGCCGTCCTTGTCGCGCACCAGGTCCGTGCCGCAGATGTGCGCCCAGCAACGCAGCGGCGGCGTGATCCCGACGCATTCGGGGCGGAAATTGGTGGAGGAGGCGATCAGGTCCTGCGGGACCACGCCCTCCTTCAGGATGCGCTGATCGTGATAGATATCGTCGATGAACAGATTCAGCGCCGTGACGCGCTGGCGCAGCCCCGCCTCGATCCGCTGCCACTCCCTGCGCGCGATGGTGCGCGGGATGATGTCCAGTGGCCACGCGCGGTCGATGGAACCATCCTGCTCGTGATACACGGTGAAGGTGATGCCCATCGCCTTGATGGCGAGCTCGGCGGCCTGCTGGCGCAGTCCGATTTCCTGCTCGTCCAGCGCGGACAGATGCCGCATGAGCGCGCGCCCGGCGGCGCGCGGGCGGCCACCCGGTCCCATCAGTTCATCGTGCAGTCCCGGCGCCGAATAGGCGCCCCAGTCCACCTGCATGCTGAGCGCTCGCATCCTGTGGCGGCCGGCGGCCTCTGATAGGAACCATAGCAACGCATACCGTCGGCGGCAAACGAGTGGAACAAGTTGGTGCAGTTTTGTTCCGGCGTGCGCCAAACGAGTGCAGCGGAGCGGGGCATTGGCGTCCGTATAATGCGGAGCTGCGCGGATACTGCCACGACAGGCGCCGGTGCCGCGCGAGCCAGAGGTCCCGTGTCGATTCACGTTGCCGTCAATCATCGCACGCATTACCGCTACAGCCGCCGTGTACGCCTCGGACCGCAGGTCGTGCGGCTGCGTCCGGCGCCGCACTGTCGCACGCAGATTCTCGCCTACTCGTTGAAGGTCGATCCGGCCACGCACTTCATCAACTGGCAGCAGGATGCGCAGTCGAACCACGTGGCGCGCCTCGTGTTCCCGGAGGAGACCGATACGCTGTGTGTCGAGGTCGACCTGGTCGCCGAGATGGCGGTGCAGAATCCGTTCGATTTCTTTCTCGAGCCGCACGCGCGGACGCATCCGTTTGCGTACACCACGGCCGAGCGGCGTGCGCTCGCGCCCTACCTGTCGAAGTCACGTGCCGGTCCGCGGCTGCGAGCGTATCTCGCCGAGGTGCCGCGCGGCCACGGCGATACCGTCGAGCGGTTGGTCGGGCTGAATCGGCAGCTCGCGCGCGATGTGCGCTACGTGATACGTCTGCAGCCGGGCGTACAGACGCCCGAGCAGACTCTCACACGCGCCAGCGGATCGTGTCGCGATTCGGGCTGGTTGCTGGTGCAGATGCTGCGGCACATGGGGCTGGCCGCGCGCTTCGTCTCGGGCTACCTCATTCAGTTGAAGGCGGATGTGCCTGCACCCTCGGGCCCCTCCGGGCCGACCGAGGACTTCACCGACCTGCATGCCTGGTGCGAGGTCTATCTGCCGGGCGCGGGCTGGATCGGACTGGATCCGACTTCGGGGTTGCTCGCCGGGGAAGGACACGTGCCGCTTGCCTGCACCGCGGAGCCCGCGGCGGCCGCGCCGATCACCGGCGTGGTCGGTCGCTGCAAGGTCGAGCTGCAGCACGCGATGCGCGTGCAGCGCATCTTCGAGGCCCCACGGGTCACCAGGCCCTACAGCGAGCAGCAGTGGTCCGCGATCCGGGATGTCGCACTGCGCGTGGACGCCGATCTGGCGACGATGGACGTGCGTCTCACGATGGGCGGGGAGCCGACCTTCGTGTCGGCCGAGCATCCGCAGGCCCTCGAGTGGAGCGGTGCCGCACTGGGCGAGGAGAAGCGACGCCTGGCCGGAGCGCTGTTCCGCCGCCTGAAGGAGCAGTATGCGCCGCTCGGGCTCGCGCACTTCGGACAGGGCAAGTGGTACCCGGGCGAGCCGCTGCCACGCTGGTCGCTCAATTGCTTCTGGCGGCGCGACGGCGCGCCGCTGTGGCGGCAGCGCGAACTGCTGCTGGAGGATACCGCCGCGGGCGGCACGGCGGACGAGGAAGCCCCGCGCCGCTTCCTGGAAGCGGTCGCGCAGCGGCTCGGGGTGCCGTCGGATCACGCATTCGCGGCCTACGAGGACGTGTACTACTACCTCTGGCGCGAGCGGCAGCTGCCCTCCAACGTGGACCCGTTCGATTCGCGCCTGGTCGATCCCCAGGAGCGTGCGCGCCTGGCGGAACTGTTCTCGCGCGGTCTCGCGCGCACCGCGGGTTACGTGCTGCCGCTGGCGCGCGAGGAGGCGCGCGGCTGGCGCTCGAGCCCGTGGTTCCTGCGCGGCGCGCGCTGCTACCTGCGCCCCGGCGATTCGCCCATGGGCTATCGCCTGCCGCTCGACTCGCTGCCGTGGGTGCGGCCGGTGGACTACCCGCATCTCTATCCGCCCGATCCGACCGCGCCGCGCCAGGCGCTGCCCGCGCAACTGCTGCCCGCGCAGTCGTCACCTGCGCCGGCGGCCGCACTGCAGCCCACGCCAGGCTGGATTGCGCGCACCGCCATGTGCGCGCAAGTGCGCGAGGGTGTGCTGTACGTGTTCATGCCGCCGGTGGCCAGTCTCGAGGACTACCTGCAACTCGTTGCGGTCGTGGAGGCCGCCTCGGCATCGCTGGCCCAGCCGATCGCGCTGGAGGGCTACGAGCCCCCGCGTGATCCACGGCTCGAGTGCTTTCGCGTCACGCCCGATCCGGGGGTCATCGAAGTCAACATCCATCCGTCCGCCAGCTGGAGCGAGCTCGAAGAGCGCACGATGCACCTGTACGAGCAGGCGCATGCGTGCCGTCTGGCCGCCGAGAAGTTCATGCTCGATGGCCGTCATACCGGCACCGGCGGCGGCAACCACTTCGTCATGGGCGCGTCCGGCAGCGCCGACTCGCCCTTCCTGCGCCGGCCGGACCTGCTGGCAAGCCTGCTTGCCTACTGGCACAACCACCCGTCGCTATCCTATCTGTTCGCCGGACTGTTCATCGGTCCGACCTCCCAGGCTCCGCGCATCGATGAAGCGCGCAACGACTCGCTCTACGAGCTGGAGCTCGCCTGCGCGCAGCTGCCCGCCGCGGGCAGCGCCTGTCCGCCGTGGCTGACCGATCGGCTGTTTCGCAATCTGCTGATCGACGTGACCGGCAACACGCATCGCGCCGAGTTCTGCATCGACAAGCTGTACGCGCCCGAGGGGCCGACGGGACGGCTCGGATTGCTGGAGTTGCGCGCCTTCGAGATGCCGCCGCACCCGCGCATGAGCCTCGCGCAACAGCTACTATTACGCTCGCTGGTGGCGCGCTTCTGGCGCACGCCTTACGCACCGGGGCGGCTGGCACGCTGGGGCACGCAGTTACATGATCGTTTCATGCTGCCGTATTTCGTGGAGCAGGATTTCAACGACGTCATCGCGGAGCAGAACCTCGCCGGCCATGCGCTGCAGGCCGAGTGGTTCGCACCGCAGTTCGAATTTCGTTTCCCCAAGTTCGGGGAGTTTGCCGTACAGGGCATGCAGGTCGAGCTGCGCTCGGCGCTCGAGCCCTGGCCGGTTCTCGGGGAAGAGGCCGGCGGCGGCGGCACGACCCGCTACGTGGACTCCTCGCTGGAGCGGCTGCAGGTGCGCGTGAGCGGACTGGCGCCGGACCGCTACTGCCTGGCCTGCAATGGACGGCGGGTGCCGCTGCGGCCGACCGGCACGGCGGGCGAGTTCGTCGCCGGGGTGCGTTACCGTGCCTGGCGGCCGGCCTCGAGCCTGCACCCCGGCATCGGCGTGCATTCGCCCCTGGTGTTCGACCTGCTCGACACCTGGATGCAGCGTTCGCTCGGCGGTTGCCAGTACCACGTAATGCATCCCGGGGGACGCAACTACGACACGCTGCCGGTGAACGCCTACGAATCGGAGGCGCGACGGCGCGCGCGCTTCTTCCCCATGGGTCATACCCCCGGCGTGGCCGTCGCACCGCCAGAGCCCGACAATCCGGACTTCCCCTTCACCCTGGATCTGCGGCGGGTCCGCGCATCATGACGGCCCTGCGGCCGGTTGCCGCCACGACGAACGATCTCGCGGGCTACCATCCGGACGCGCACCGTTACGACGAGCTGCGCGACGCCGGCGGCGCGCTGCGCGCGCATTGGCGGCCGCTGATGGAGCGGCTCGCCACCGGAGGCATGCGTGAGAGCACGCACCGCAGCCTGCAGCTCACGCGGCGGCTGATCGCCGCGAATGGAGTCACCTACAACGTCTACGCCGATCCGCATGGCGCGGACCGGCCCTGGACCCTCGATCCGCTGCCGCTGGTGCTGACCGCGCAGGAATGGGCACTGATCGAGCAGGGCGTGGCGCAGCGCGCGCGACTGCTCAACGCGCTGCTCGCCGATCTGTACGGGCCGCAGCGGCTGATCGCCGAGGGGCTGGTGCCGCCGCAGATACCGTTCGGCCATCCGAATTTCCTGTGGCCGTGTCATGGTGTCGTGCCGCGCGACGGGGTGTGGCTGTACCTGTATGCGGCCGATCTGGCGCGCGCGCCCGACGGGCGCTGGCGGCTGCTGGCCGACCGCACTCAGGCCCCTTCGGGTGCCGGCTACGCGCTGGAGAACCGCGAGATCATCGAGCAGGTGTTGCCGGACGCCATCCGCGAGCTGGGCGTGCGACGCGTGCGCGGTTTCTTCGGCGACCTGCGCGAGCGTCTGCTGCAGCAGGGGACGGAGGATGGGGATCGACTGGCGGTCATCCTCACGCCCGGACCCTATAACGAGACCTACTTCGAGCAGGCGTACCTGGCGCACCAGCTCGGCTGGCCGCTGGTGGAAGGAACGGACCTGACGGTGCGCGGTGACACCGTCTATCTGAAGACGCTCGGGGGACTGCGACGCGTGGACGCCATCGTGCGTCGCGTGGACGATGATTACTGTGACCCGTTGGAGCTGCGCAGCGGCTCGGCGCTCGGCGTACCGGGTCTGGTCGGTGCCGTGCGCGCCGGTACCGTCACGCTGGCCAACGCGCTCGGCAGCGGTGTGCTCGAGTCGGCCGCCTGGCTGGCGTTCCTGCCGGCCCTTGCCGAGCGGTTGCTCGGCGAGCCGCTGCGGTTGCCCGGCGTGCCGACCTGGTGGTGCGGCGAACGCGCCGCGCTCGAGCACGTCTTCCGCGAGCTCGAGCGGCTGGTCATCCTGCCGACCTATCCGAACCAGCGCCTGGCGCCGGGGGAGGGAGTACGGTCGCGGACGTTGTCGCAGCGCGAGGAGTTGCTCGCCCGGCTGCGCGCGCAACCGCACGCGTACGTCGCGCAGCCGCCGGTGGTGCTGTCGCAGGGGCCGAGCCTGCAGCCCGAGGGCGGCCTGACGATCGCCGCCAAGACGCTGTCGCTGCGCGTGTACGCACTCGCCGGGCCGCACGGCTACGCGATCCTGCCCGGAGGGCTGGCGCGTGTCGCGAGTGACGATGCACCGGACGTGGTGTCCAACCAGCGCGGCGGTGGCAGCAAGGACGTGTGGGTGTTGTCGCACGGCACTCCGGCCGCCGTGCCGGAGGCGGCTGCGCCGGCCGCCAGCGTGCCGGTGCGCCACGACGAGATTCCCTCGCGCCTGGTCGAGAATCTCTACTGGTTCGGACGCTACAGCGCACGCTGCGAGGACAAGGCACGACTGCTGCGCGCGACGCTGGCCGCGCGCATCGACGCGCCTCTGTACGAGGCGGCGGTGCATTGCTGTCGCGAGCTCGGCGCGCTGGCGGCCGAGTCGGATCCCGCCTCCGTACTGCGCGACGAGATCGGCTCACACGGCATCATCGTCGATGCGCGCCGACTGGTGCGCTGTGCCTCGCAGATCCGCAGCCGCCTGTCGGCCACCTACTGGCGCACGGTCGTGGAACTGCAGCGCCAGCTGCAGGAGGGCACGCGGCTGCGGGTCGATCAGCGCAAGGGCATCGAGGACCTGCTGCTGGCGCTGGCCGCCTTCACCGGACTGGCGCTGGACGATATGCGTCAGGATCAGGGGTGGCGGCTGCTGAGCATCGGCCGACGCATCGAGCGGCTGCAGTTTTCCAGCACGCTGCTCGCGCGCCACCTGGCCTCGGAGACGGCCACGCAGCCGGAGTACGTGCAGTGGCTGCTCGAGGCCTGCGACAGCCTGCGGGTATACCGGCCGCGTTACGCGGTTGCGCCGCGGCTCGGGCCGACGCTCGATCTGCTGATCCGCGACCCGCAGCACACCCGCTCGCTCGCCTTTCAGCGCGATGCGCTGGCGAGCGATCTGGCGGTGCTGAGCGCCTGGAATGGCAGCGGCACCGACGAGCGGCTGTGCGCGACGCCACCGGAGCTCGATGATGCGGCGCTGGTGGTGCTGGAGGGGCCGGAGGCGCGCGCGGCGCGCGCGGACCTCGCCGGGCAGCTGCGCGGGCTGTGCGCCGCGGCCGAACAGCTCTCGGACCGGCTGTCGATGCGCTACTTCTCGCACACGCGCCTGGACACCCAGGCCCTGGCGAGCTAGCGAGGGCGAGAGGCGCGCATGCAGTACCGCGTGCGTCACGAGACGCTCTACAGCTACAGCGCCGACGTGGTGCACTCGCGCCAGCTGCTGCACCTGGTGCCGCGGCCGGCGCCGTATCAGCAATGCGTCGAATATCGCCTGCACATCAGCCCGGCGGTGTACGAGCGGCGCGATGCCGTCGATGTCTTCGGCAACCCGATGACCAGCATCGAGCTGCAGCATCCGCACCGGCGACTGGAAGTGATCGCCGACATGCAGGTCGAGGTGCATGCACGTCCGGTGCTGCTGGCCGGGGATTCGGCTCCCTGGGAGGCGGTGCGCGAGACACTCTGCTACCGCGCGCATGCTCCGCCGTCGCGCGAGCAGCTGGAGGCGGCGGCATTCCGGCACGAGTCCCCCTACGTGCGCATCAAGCGCGCGTTCGCCAACTATGCGGACGATTGCTTCGAGCCCGGCCGCCCGCTGCTGGCGTGTGCGGATGCGCTCTCGGCCAAGCTGCACCGTGAATTTCGCTACGCGCCCGGAGAGACCGCCATCAGCACCCCATTGCTGGAGGTTCTCGAGCACCGCCGCGGTGTCTGCCAGGATTTCGCGCATCTGATGATCGCGTGCCTGCGCTCGCGCGGACTGGCAGCGCGCTACGTGAGCGGCTACGTGCGCCGGCTGCCACGCCGCGATGGGGCCGCGGCGGCGGCTGTCGATGGCGCGGTGGCCGTCGATGGCGGTGCGGCTGTCGATGGCGGTGCGGCTGTCGATGGCGGTACGGCTGTCGATGGCGCCTCGCACGCCTGGGTCGCCGTGTACAGTCCGCCGCTCGGGTGGGTGGAGCTGGATCCGACCAACGACACGCGCGTGGCCGGCGATCACGTCGCGGTGGCCTGGGGCCGCGATTTCAGCGATGTCTCCCCGCT
>JASHSK010000173.1 GCA_030038755.1 Gammaproteobacteria bacterium | reverse complement strand
GCAGAGCCGCCAGATCGAGGTGTGGGTCGAGGACGAGGGGCCGGGAGTGCCCGCCGACAGCAGCAGCACGATCTTCGAGCGCTTCCAGCGTGGCGCGGGCACCGAGCCGGAGGCACCGGGCCTGGGCCTGGGGCTGTGGATCGTCAAGTCCATCATCGAGCGGCACGGCGGCAGCGTGCGCGTGGAGCGCACCGCCGAGCAGCGCACCCGCTTCTCGCTGCTGCTGCCTCTCGCGCAGCCGATCACCACCGAGCCCTCACAGGTGCTCGGGTGAGACCCGCAAGCGCATCGCCAGCGCATCGGGGCGCCGCGCGGCGGCCCGGGGGTGGCTCGTGAAGCTGCTGGTCGTCGACGACGATGCCGACATGCTCGCCGTGGTGAGCTTCGCGCTGCGCCAGGCGAGCTTCCCGGTCGTGACGGCCAACAGCTATGGGACGGGGCTTGCGGCCTTCCATGGTGAGCAGCCGGACCTCGCGATCCTGGACATCAATCTGCCCGGAGGCTCCGGATTCGAGCTGTGTGGTCAGCTGCGCAAGGAAAGCAACGCACCTATCATGATGCTGACCGCACGGGGGGAAGAGGCGGATCTGGTACGCGCACTCGAGCTCGGGGCCGACGACTACCTGACCAAACCCTTCAGCCCACGCACGCTGGTGGCACGCGTCAAGGCGCTGCTGCGCCGGGCCGGCCAGGAGGGGCCCAGTCCGACACGCGCAGGCGAGCTGATACTCGACACCGAACTGCTGGTCCTGCGCATAGCGGATCGCGAGATACGTATCACGCCGCTCGAATCACGGCTGCTGCAGCTGCTGCTCGCTAACGCCGGCCAGGTGGTGCACACCGACCGGCTGCTGGTGCATGTCTGGGGTCATCGCGGCGGTGGGGATCGCCAGCTCCTCAAGCAACTGGTGCACCGCCTGCGCCAGAAGATCGGCGACGACCCGGACCATCCGCGCTGGCTCGGCACCATCCCCAGCGTCGGCTATATGTTGCGTGTGCCGCAGAGCTCCTGACCGACGAGGGCGCCGCACCACGGGTCGCGTCGACGCGACAATTAAATCTGGCGCCGCCGCGCCCGAACCCTTGCAAGCTTTGCAGAACAGGCTCACAGTTCCCAAGCGCGAGCTTTGCATCAGCGGCGCCTCGGCAACAGCAAGAATAAACTGCGGGGCGCAGCGACAGGATGGCCGCGCCGGAGGCTCGGGGGCGAGGCCGGGTGCATCGGCGCGCACACGGACTAGGGAGGGAGGCGATTGCCAGGGACGGCACCTTTCCGGTCACGCTGACTGTCGGTGTCCTCATCCTGAGCGCCGCCGCGGCCCTGGACCACGTCCCAATGCTCGACGATGCGGCCCTCGCTGAGCCGATAGATGTCCACCACATTGATGGCGGGCGCGGGGCCGACGGTCCAGCGCGATTGCGTCGCCACCAGATCCCCCTGCGCGATCGTGCGCAGGAATACGCGCTGTGATCCGGGTCCAAGCCGTGCGAGCAGCGCCGCGTAGGCGGTGCGCGCCACCCGCGTCTGCGGCGGATCGCCGGACCCGGCAGCATCCCCGCCGGCGAGACGCGGATCGTGCTCCACGAAGCCCGGCCCGACGTAATGACCGAAGGCCTCCAGGACTTCGTGTTTATTGAACACCGTCTCCTCGAATGCCAGCACCGTCTGCGTGTTGGTCTTGGTCAGCTCCTGCTCGAGCACGGCGGAAGTCGCACAGCCGCCGGCCGCGGCTACCGCGCCACAAAGGCTGAAGGTTCTGATCCACCCGAGCGCGCCCCTCATCCCTCGCCTCCCGCTCAACTCTTATGGCAGCAACACCGTCGCGCCGATCGTTCGTCTTGCTTCGAGCTCCCGCTGGGCCTGCGCCGCATCGGCCAGCGGGTGAGTGTGTCCGATGTGCACGCGGATCGCGCGCCGTTTCATCAGCGCGAACAACTCGCGCGCTCCACGCGCACGCGCCTGCGCGTCATGCAGATAATCCGCGGCCGCAGGCCGCGTCACATACAGAGAGCCGCGACGCTGCAGGTCCAGGGCCGTGAATGGTTCGACGGCGCCCGAGGCGTTACCGAATGTCACCATCAGCCCTCGTGCCCGTAGCGCATCCAGCGAGCCGTGAAACGTATCGCGACCCACGCCATCGTAGACCACGTCGACACCCTTGCCGCGGTGGAGTGCGCGTGTGCGCGCCGCCAGATCATGATAGCCAACCAGCACCTGATGGCAGCCGTACCGGCGCGCAATCGCGGCCTTCGACTCCTCTCCGACCGCGCCGATGACGCGCGCTCCCAGAGCGCGCGCCCACTGGCATAGGATCACTCCCACACCGCCGGCCGCCGCCGGCACCAGGATGACCTCTCCACGGCGCAGCCGATAAGTCTCGCGCAAAAGGTACCAGGCGGTCAGACCTTTCAGCAGCGCCGCGGCGGCCTGCTCATCGCTCACACCCGCGGGCAGCTTCAGCAGCGCCTCGTAGGGCAGCACGCGCTCGGTGGCATAGGCATCCAGCACCGAGCCCCAGTAGTAGGCGACGCGGTCGCCGCGCTTCAGTCCGCGCACGCCGCGGCCGACCTGTTCGACCACGCCTGCGGCCTCCGATCCCATACCGGAGGGCAACGGCCGCGCGTACAACCCCGTACGCAGGTACACGTCCGAGAAGTTCAATCCGATGGCGGTGTGCCGCACGCGTACGTCCCGCGGGCCGAGCGCCGGCAACTCGACGTCCTCCCACTTCAGGACCTCGGGGCCGCCGTGCTCGTAGATACGGATCGCTTTGGGCATGATTTGCGGCTGGCGCGCGGCGCTGGGCTCGCGCGCGGCGCTAAGATTAGCGTAGTGTCTTCGCCCGCGCAGCCGCAACCCCCGAGCCCGACTGCCTCCGCCGGCCCGCACGCAGCGCGCGATGCCGGCATGCTGCGGGCGGTCGGCTCGTGGGGCCTCGCGGTCAGTGTCATCAATGTCGTGGTCGGGGCCGGGATCTTCGTGCTGCCCGCAGCCCTCGCCTCCTCGCTCGGCTCGTACGCGCCCCTCGCCTTTCTCGCCTGCGCAGTGGCGGTCGGCGCCGTGGCACTGTGTCTTGCCGAGGGCGGCAGTCGCGTGCCCACCAGCGGCGGTATCTACGGGTACGTCTCCGAGGCCTTCGGCCCTCTCGTCGGCTACGTCGCCGGCACACTGCTGTGGGTGGGGGATATCCTGGCCTGCGGCGGCATCGTCGCGGCCCTCGCCGCCGTGGGTGCCAGCGTCGTGCCCTCATCGCTCGCGGCCGCTACCCGCACCGTCCTGATCGTGGGCGTTCCGAGCGCGATCGCGCTGATCAACATCGGCGGTGTCGCACGCGGCACACGCCTGATCGGCCTCGCGACCGTCCTGAAGCTATTGCCGTTACTGGTGTTCGTGCTCGCCGGTGCCGCGGTGCTGCTTGCAGGCCACACGCTGCACCCGACCGCGGGCGCACATGCCGCCGGCGCGGTCCTGCCTGCGGGCGCGGCGCCGCATTCGGCGGCGCCGCACCGGATCGGCCGCGGCCTGATCCTCGGCATCTTCGCCTTCATGGGCATGGAGACCTCGCTCGCCGCCAGCGGCGAGGTGCGCGATCCGGCACGCACCATTCCACGTGCCCTGGGGGCGGCGATGCTGTCGGTGACGGTGCTGTACGTCGCCATCCAGCTCGTCGCACAGACCCTGCTGGGCGCGTCGCTCGCCACCTCGAGCGTACCGCTGGCCGATGCGATGGCACGCATCCACCCGGCGCTGCGCGCGCTGATGCTCGCCGGCGCCGCCGTCTCGATGTTCGGCTGGCTGGGCACCGACATCCTGGGCACGCCGCGCATGCTGTTCGCGTTCGCGCGCGATGGACTGATGCCGCGCGTGCTGGGACGCGTACACGCGCGCACGCACGTCCCGCACGTCGCCATCCTGACCTACGCCGCAGTGGCTATCGTGCTGGCGCTCTCCGGAACGTTCGCCGAGCTGGCCGTGCTCTCGTCGCTCGCCACCGCCGCGCTCTACATCACCGGCTGTGCGGCGGCGTGGTGGCTGCGGCATCGGCACATCGCGCAGACGGGCGCGCCGCTGAACTTCCGTGGACTCGGGATTGCCGCGCTCGTGGCCATCGGCTGCATGCTCGCCACGATCGCGCTCGCCTCGCGGGCGGAAATCGTCGGGCTTGCCGTGCTGGTGCTGGGCAGCGGGGCCATCTGGGCCGCCATGCGGCTGTCGCGCCCGCGATCCCCCGCCGCGCAATAAATGCTCAACCCCGGCCGACGCCTGCAAGCCTTACAGGCTGGCGGGCGACGTCCCCCTGCCCCGACGGGCACACCGCCTTCGGGCAGCGAGCGACGGCTTCGACTACATGCCGATGCGACGTCGGCACCGTCCTACAGCCGCGAGGCAAACGCCTGATATATCGACGTTTTGAAGCGTCGCACGCGCCCGCAGAATTCCCGGGACTGCTTGATCGGCATGCGTCATGCTCCCTACGTTAGTACTGGCCCGCAGCAGGTAGGACATATTGGCGGTTATCCCTCCCTGTCGAGCCGTCAAGCTACTTGTTCTGCGTTATTAGGCGCATCGTGGCCACTCCCAGGCGATGCGCCTATTTTTTTCCCGCCGCGCTCAGGGCCGGCTCAGCGCGGCTGCGTGTCCGCGGACAGCACCTCATCGGTCGGCAATCGCGCATCCGCGGCGAGCGGCTCGTCGGAGCCATAGCGCAGGTATAGCGGGGCGAAATCGGTGCCGTAGCAGGCGTGGAACAACTCGTCGAAGCTCTCCAGCACGAAGTAGGTGCGCTGGAAGGCGTCGATACGGTAGTCGGTGCGCATCACACGCGCCAGCTCGAAGCGCAGGCGCTGCGGCTGCGCGCCCTCGATGCTGTACACCGTCTCGCCCTTGGACGAGAGGATGCCCGCGCCGTAGACACGCAGCCCCGCGGTCGTGCGGATCAGGCCGAACTCAACCATGTACCAGTACAGCCGCGACAGCATGCGCAGTCCGCCTGCGGTCGCCATGGCCTTGGGGCCGGCCTGCCCGTAGGCCTGCATGAAGCGCGCGAACACCGGGTTCGTCAGCAGCGGCACGTGGCCGAAGAAATCGTGAAATACATCCGGCTCGACGAGATAGTCGAGCTCCTCGCGTCGCCGGATCCACACTGTCACCGGAAAGCGCCGCTGCGCCAGATGATCGAAGAACGCTTGATCGGGGATCAATCCGGGCACTGCGACGATACGCCAGCCCGTCGCCCCGGCGAGCACCTCGTTGACGACCTCGAAGCGCGGAATGCGCGCAGCCGAGGCTCCCAGGGCGCGCGTACCGGAGAGAAACTCGGGCGCCGCGTAGTGCGATACCAGCTCGAGCTGCCGCCGGTACAGCGCCGCCCACACCGCGTGATCCTCCGGCGTGTAGCGCTCCCAATCCTGGGACACCGTGTAGTCGGCGGCTGCGCGCGAATAGTCGCCGCGCAGCCCATGTGGCTGGCTCACCGGCGCGGAAGGTGGTTGTGCCATGGGTGCTGCGCTGGCCGTTTCGTCCTATCCGACCGCAGGGGGATCACCGGGCAATCAGCTGTCCCCGTAGACCGGAATCGCGGCGCCGCGAATGACCCTGGCATCCTCGCTGCACAGGAACAGTATCACGCGCGCGATGTCCTCCGGTTTCGGCCAACGCGAGAAATCCGCCTTGGGCATCGCACCGCGGTTCGCCGCCGTATCGAAGATGCTCGGCAATACCGAGTTCGCGCGCACGGCGCTGCCCACCAGCTCCGCCGCCAGACTACCCATCATCGCCAGCGCCGCCGCCTTCGATGCCGCGTACGCCGACGCCCGCGCGGGATGATCGAGAGCGGCCTTGGCTATGACATTGACGATGCATCCGCGGTTCTGCGTGAGCATCACCGGCACCACGGCGCGCGCCAGGGCGTGCCCGGAGCGTAGATTGAGGCTCAGCATGCGCTCCAGGTCGGCAGGATCGACTTTCCACGTGGGCGCGCCGCCGGTGTAGCCGCCCGCCGCATTGACCAGCACATCGATGTGCGCATGGCGGGTGATGATCTCCTCGACGAGCGTTTGCGTCGCCGACGGGTCGGTCACGTCGACGCGCCGGCCCTCGAGCCGCTCGCGCGACGCTCCGGCCTGCCGCGCGAGCTCGTCAAACTCGCCCGTCGCGCGGTAGGTGGCGATGAGCGTGGCGCCTTCGGCCAGGAACGCTGCGCTCACGGCGCGACCGAGCGCGCCGGTGCCACCGGCCACGAGCACCACGTGATTGGAGAATCGGTCGCTCATGGAATTGTCCATCGCTTGCCGCTCACTGCCTGTTGTCACTCACCGCGTGTCACTCACCACGTGTGACTCACCACGTGTCACTCACCGCTTGCCACTCACCGCTGCGCGGATTCCATCTCCAGCTCCGCCTGCAGGCTGGCGCGATCGCGACCAACGGTCGCCACCGCGAGGGTGCGGCCGGCGCGCCGGTAGCGCAGGGTGCAGTCGCGCGAGGCGAGCGCTCCGTCCGTCTCGATGCTGTCCCAGCTCTCGGCGTGGCCCACGACGTTGATCGCGACGTCGTAGTGCTGGCTCCAGAAGAAGGGCGGCGCGACGAAGCGCTCGCCCTGACCGAGCATGTTCCTGGCAGCCGTCTGGCCCTGACGCTCTGCGAGCACCCAGTGCTCAACGCGAATGCTTCCCCCCGAGAGTGCATCGGGCCAGCGCGCGATATCACCGGCGGCGAACACACCGGGGGCGTTGGTCTGCAGGAACTGGTCCACGAGCACGCCGCGGTCGAGCGCGATACCAGCGGACTGCGCCACGGCCAGCGCCGGCCTCACACCCACGCCGGCGACGATGAAGTCGGCCTCCAGCGTGGCCCCATCGGTCAGCGCAACGCGCCGATCGTGCACGCGCGCGATAGTGGTGCCCAGATGAAACCTGACGCCATGCGAGACGTGCAGGTCCTGCACGAAGCGCCCGACTTCGGTTCCCAGCACGCGCTCCATCGGCACGCGCTCCAACCCCACCACATCGACTTCGATGCCGCGTGTGCGCAGCGATGCGGCCACCTCGAGCCCGATGAAACTCGCGCCGAGCACCACCACGCGCCGCGCCGTGGCGGCGCGCGCGACCAGGGCGCGGCCGTCGCTGAAACTGCGCAGGTAGCACACCTGCCCGGCCCCGGCCCCGGCGCTGGCGCTGGCGGCGCCCCCGGGCCCGACAGCGGCCCCAGGCCCGACAGTGGCGCTGGCGCTGGTGGCGACAGCGGCCCCGGCGATGTCGAGCCGGACCGGCTCGGCGCCCGTCGCGAGCAGCAGTGCATCGAAGGCCACACGCCGGCCGTCCGCGAGCGTCACGCGTCGCCCGCTCGCGTCCAGTGATGCAACGCGCGTCCCGAGCAGCAGCTCGATGCCATTGTCCGCATAGAATTCCGGGGCACGCAGCGGCATCCACTCGTCCGGCGCATTGCCGGCGAGAAAATCCTTCGAGAGATTCGGTCGGTCGTACGGCGCGGAGTCATCGGCGCTGATCATCTGCAGCGCATTCGCATAGCCCTCGCGGCGCAGGGTCAGCGCGGCAGCCAGCCCCGCTGCCCCGCCACCGACGATCACGATCGAGCCGGGCGTCGCGGCGCGGCCACGAGCCACCGAAGACGAAGTCGATGCCGCGGTAGCGCGTGCTGCAGGCCCTTCGGCAGCCTGGCGTGCGCCGGCCGGCGCGCTGCCCACCGCCTCCGGGCGCTTCTCGCGCACGAACACCTTGTCACCGACTCGCTCCACGCGCCAGCAGGCGATCGGGTCGAGCGCCGGGGCATGCAGCGCCACCCCCGTGCGGATGTCGAAGCACGCGTGGTGCAATGGACAGCGGATGGTATCGCCGGCGAGCAGCCCATCGATGAGCGGCCCGTGATAGTGAGTGCAGGCAGCCCCGATGGCGAAGCAGGACTCGCCGCGTCGGATCAGCACAACGTCTTCGCCGCCGATCTTGCCCGCGAGCATGTGCCCGTCGGGTAGATCATCGAGGGACACACCGCTGGAAAAGTCCGCCTGGGGCGTGGCTTGCATGACTGCAGCCGCGCGGTCAGCTGACCAGCGCGTCCGGGCCCATCGGGTCCTGCGGATAGACTCTGGAGAAGGCGGGGATGTCGCGCGGGCGTGCAGCGCCGCGTTCGGATGAGAGCCGGGGCGGCGCGCCAGCGGCCGCGGTCACGCTCGCGGTTGCAGTCGCGCTAGCGGTTGCAGTCGCGCTAGCGGTTGCGGCCGCGCCCGCGCTCGCTCGATACACGAGGCTCTGGATCTTCCACACTCCGCCTTCCCGGAGGTAGGCATTCTCGAACTCGCCGCTCTCCCACCAGCGCACCACGCCCTGACCCTGCTGGCGCGCCATGTCAGCCAGCGAGCCGGTCACGGCGAGCGCGGCTTCCGCCTGCATCAGGCAACGAAATCGAGCCCTCGCGGCACGACGATCCGCCGCCACCTCGATGAGCTCGAGCGCTTCGGGCTCATCGAGCAACCGGCGCAGCACCGGTGCGTGCGTCGATTCCGTATCACCGCTCTGCGGGCGGCCCGACGCCGCGGCGCGCGCGGCCGAGGCGTGCACGCCGAAATATCCGACATACAGCCGGCGCACGCCACGCTGCTTGCCCGAGAAGATGCCGCCGTTGAGCTGCACTTGTGATTCATCGGCGAATAAATCCACGATGTCTTCGTACCGCCCCTCGTTGAGCGCGGCGCCGAAGCGCCGATGCAGGGCGCGGATCGCCTGCGTGTCCTGCAGGAGCGCGAAACGATCCGGCGGCGGCGTGCCCTGTGTATCGAGTGGCCGCGACTCGGCGTCCGCCCTCGCCGGCGCTGCAACCAGCGCGGCAGAGGTGAGACCCGCGGAGACCGCGGCGCCCGCACTCAGCAGGAAGGAGCGGCGCTCGAGGGTGGGGCGCTCACTTCCCGGATCTGCCCTGTCCGGATCTGCTATTTCCCGATCCGCTGCAGCTTCGTGTCTCATGCCAGCTCCTCAGATCCACTTCGGGCCGTAGAAGCGCTTCAGATCGAATTGCCCGGCATTACGGGCCTTCGCTCCCACGGCGCCCAGCCGTAGCCCATCCTGGCCGCAGTGATAGTCGATTCCGCAGTCGTGCATCATGCGCGTGTTGATCACGAGCACCCCGAGGGTACCGTTGCACGCCTCCTCCAGCCAGTTGAACAGATAAAGGTCGTCGCGCAGCTTGACGTACTGCGCCGGGCCACTCCATTCCAGTCCTCCGGCGTCGTTCGGCAGAAAAATGATCCACGAGTAGGAATACGGCGTGGTGTACACATGCATCGAGGTCAGACCCGGCGAGTAGTGCCACGTCAGCGTGCGTCCCACCAGCTCGTCCGTGAAGCGGTGACGCAGGTATTGCGGTGGCGTCAGCCCCTCGATCTCGATGATGCCGAACCACGTCTCGCGCGAGGCCTCGTTGGCCATGTAGGGCGTGCCGAGCATGCCGTGCACGCAGCTGGTCAATCCGTTGTCGAAATCCACCGCGACGGCCACGCAGTCATGGCGGGCAGCGCCGCTCAGCAGATGGGCAAAGAAGATCACCCCTGGCGCCGGCTCCCAGGCGCGATAGGTCTCCGTGCGCCAGGCGCTCTCGCCCGCGGGCCGCCAGCGCAGTTGCGTCGGCTCATCGACCTCGTACTGCAGCGCCGGCCCGCCGTCGTCGTAGCGCAGCGTGAATCGCCTGCCGACCAGAAACCGGCTGTCCGGCAGCACGTTGCCCGCCATGCCACTGGGCTCACCAAACGCAACGGTCCTGCGGGCGACGGCGGCCTCAACCTGCTCGTGAGTCATCGCCGGACTGGTCAGCAGCGGGCGATAGACCGGGCGCTCCCCCCTGCGTGTGGCCGCCGGAGGATTACCGCCCATCACGATCTTCCCGCCGTCGTCATCGAAGGGCTCGAACAGCGCGATCTGGCCGACGGTCGCGCCACTGCCCGCGAACATGTAGTACTCGAGCGCATCCGTCGCGTTGAATCCGAGCCGCACGCCGATCTGGCGCCCCTCGTTCAGAGCCAGCACGTACAGGGTCAGGATGCCGGAGAACTCCGCCTCGACCCGCGAATACACGTATAGATCATCGTCCAGCCGCACGTAGTCCGACGGGCCGCAGAAGCACAGCTCGCCGCCGAGGCGCGTGAGCTCCACGAAGGTGGAATAGAGGACTGAAGGATAGATCTCCAGCGTCTCGATGCCCGTGTCCTGCGTCCAGTGAAAGCCCCTGCCTTCCAGGCGGTTGGTGAGGCCGTGGCGAGCCTTCGGCGCCGCATCCCCCGCCGTCTGCACGTATCCGTAGTGGATCAGGCGCTGCACCTCGCGGTTGTCGGTGTAACCGCTGAACCACACTTCGAAGACGGTCGCGAGGTTGTTGTCGCGATCAACGATCACCTGATAGCCGCTCTGAGTCCCGGGGAGCAGATGCGAGAACAGCACGATCCGCCCGAGCGTCAGGGCACCATAGGCGGCGTGCGCGCGCGCCGCGCCATTGCCGGCAGCGCCGCTCTGCGACAGCGCGAGCCGGTTGCGGGCGTCGAAACTGTATTCCAGCACCAACCCGTCGTCGCACACGATCTTCAATGCCTGGCCGGCGAGCGCGTCCGAATACGGCGATGCGCACGTGGGGCCGGCCCGCGCCGCGTCGAGCTTCGCGGCGATCTGCCGCTCGGAGAGTTTGGTGTAGCGGATGCGGTGCATCTGCTCCTTCGGATACTGGATCTTCAGCACGGCTCTCTCCAGGAAGTGTCGGCCGGCACCGGCAGACAAAGGGTATGCGAGGCAGGGGTGCGGCCGATGGTCGCGGCGGGCGCCCTCGAAACAGGCCGGCTCATGTTATTTTTCCCCCGGTGCCCACGCCCTGCGCGGGGGCGCGCGCAGCGACTTTAGCGCCCGTCGGAGCCGAGGTCCAGGAGTGCGCGGCGCCAACGGCCGCAGTGCTATTCGCGCTGGCGGTCTAGGCAGCCGATACCCAGTTCCGCAGCGCAATGATCCGACCGGCGGAACTGCGCGGTGGTCCGCTCGGGCGGTTGCCGCACTTGCATTACCATGGTAATGTCTACCGGCTATGGCTATCGCCCGATCGAGAGTGACGGCCCAGGGCCAGATTTCGGTTCCGGCGGAGGTCCGCAGGAAACTGGCCGTGGGCCCCGGTTCCGTGCTCGAGTGGCACGAACAGGAGGGTCAGGTCATCGTCCGTCGGGCCGTCCGGTATAGCTCGCAGGACGTCCATCAGGCGCTCTTTCCGGATGGGTCTGCCCAGGCGGGTTCGGCGGACGTAAAGACAGGGATCCGGAAGTACGTTCGCAAGCGCCATGCGCGCCGTTGACACGAACATTCTGGTGCGCCTGATCGTCCGTGACGATGTGGCGCAGGTCGGTGCGGCAGAGAAATTTATCGCCGGCGGTGCATGGGTGTCGCATCTCGTACTGGCGGAGACGGTGTGGGTTCTCGATGCCGTGTACGAGCGTAGTGCCCGGCAGATCTCGACAGCCGTAGAAATGCTCCTCAATCACAATGAGATCACGCTTCAGGACGCCGAGGTGGTGACTTCTGCACTGGAGCATTTCCGGAAACGTCCGGCGCTCGGGTTCTCCGATTGTCTCGTGGTGGAGATTGCACGCAAGGCGGGTCACGTGCCGCTCGGCACCTTCGATGGGGACCTTGCAAAGATAGAGGGAGTACAGCGCCTGAAGTAGCTGCGCAGCTGCCGGCTCGGCATCGGCGCGGCACGGCACGGCACGGCACGGCATTCGAGCTGACGCTGCCGGGCGCGCGGGAAATTCCTTGGAGGGTGTGGTAAAAAAGCAGCCCCTCCAGGACTTGGTGGAAAAAACTCCATGAGCACCATCCAGATCAAGACACGGGACGGCACCTGCCCGAGCTATGTTTACAAGCCCTCCGGGACCGGGCCGTGGCCGGCCGTGCTGGTGTTCATGGACGGACTCGGCATACGGCCGGTGATGCTCGAGATCGGCGAGCGCCTGGCCAGCAGCGGCTACTACGTGCTGCTGCCCGATCTGTTCTATCGCTCCGGCCCCTATGAGCCGATGGACCCGCGCACCGCCTTCTCCGACCCCGAGAAGCGCAAGGTGCTGTTCGAGAAGTTCTTCGGACCGGCCTCACCCGCCAACGTCATGTCCGACACGAAGGCATTCCTGGACCACATCGCTGCACAGCGCGAGGTCAAGCCGGGCCCGGTCGGCACCACCGGCTATTGCATGGGCGGTCTGATGTCGCTCACGGCCGCCGGCACCTATCCCGATCGCATCGCCGCCGCGGCGTCCTATCACGGCGGGCGCCTCGCCACCGACGAGCCCGACAGCCCCCACCGCCTCGCTCCGAAGATGAAGGCACGTGTCTACGTCGCCGGCGCGATCGAGGACCAGAGCTTCCCGGACGACATGAAACAGCGGCTGGAAGACGCACTGACCAGCGCACACGTCGATCACAAGATCGAGACCTACCCGGCGAAGCACGGCTGGGTCATGCGCGACTTTCCCATCTACGACGCCGCCTGCACGGAGCGGCACTGGCAATCGCTGCTCGCGCTGCTGGACGCGAAGCTCAAGCACTAATCCGGCCGATATCCGGTGCCGGCTATGTCCGGCGCCGCCGGACGTCATTTTCGGTTCCGGGCAAGGCGCGTGCGCGACTAGCCTGCCGCCGAGCCGCGCCGCGCGGCACGTGCCGCCCGCACCAGCGCCACCTCTCTGGGGAAATCGAACTGCGCCGACGGGCCGGTCAGGATGTGCGTGCCGACGATGACCCCGGGGGTCTGAAAGATGCGCAGCGCGCGGGCGAGATTGAAATTGTTGATGATCTCCTGCGTGATCGCCGGCGAGGCCATGTCCTTGCGCAGCCGCGGCAGATCCAGGCCTACCGCCCGGGCGGTCTGCCAGATCGCGTCCGTGTCCCACGGACCCCGGTAGTCCATCATGGCATCGTGGAACTGCGCGTACTTGCCCTGCCGGGCCGCAGCCAGCGCGACCTTGGTGGCCACCTGCGACTCGTCGGTCAGAATGGGGAACTCCTTGACGATCAGCTTCACGCCGTGATCGGTGCGCAGCAGCCGTTCCAGGCGCGGCTGCATGGCTTTGCAGTACGGACAGGCATAGTCGAAGAACTCCACGATCGTGACATCGCCGTGGGGATTGCCCATCACTGGCGAAGCCGGATCGTGGAGCACCTTATCCGCGTAGGCGATGACCGCCGGATCCGAGGGAGGCGGAACATCGGCGCGCGCGAGCAGCGGCAGCGCCAGCGCCGCGAGCGCGGCTAGCGCGCCCAGCGCGGGAGAACAGGACCACGAGCGGCGTAGGATGGTCGACATGATGAGCTCCTCGTGAGGCTGATCGGCCCTGGCTAGGGGGATGGCACGATGACCTTCAGGCCCGCAGCTCGCGCCAATTGCCGTTGACGGACATCGAAGGTTGCAAAGTAGCTGAACTCCAGCTCCATGGCGCTTGCCACGTGCACTATGTCCAAGGACCTGCACCCGATCGACCGGGTGTGCTTGCGACTCAGTTCGCCCGCTGTCTTCAGGGTGGCGCGCCATAAAACATCACCCTGTTTGTAGCGCCCCTGGGCGAAGTCGTCGTCGAGGGCAGCCATTGCCGCATCGTGAACCTTGTCGCTGATGATCCCGCGATACGCCGCGAGGCCGATGCCGTTGGTCAATTCGACGCGCCCATGATGGGTGACGAGGAGTGGGTCGCCGACCTTATTGCGCCACGCGGCCATCGCCCGTGATTCGGGCTCTCTCAAATAGAGCTTGAGGAGAGCGCTGGGGTCAACGTAGATCGAATCAGCGTTCGCCACGGTTCTCATCGTGCAGTGCACGGGATTGGGCTTTGGTCATGGCCCGAGGTTGATAGGAATTGAGTCGCGCCCAGTAATCGATTGGAG
>JASHSK010000172.1 GCA_030038755.1 Gammaproteobacteria bacterium | reverse complement strand
CGGGGCAGCCCCCGGTGGCGGCACGCGGGCCGCGGGCAGAGCGACGCGTGCCGATGACGCGGCTGCGCGCGCGCATCGCCGAGCGCATGGTGCAGGCGCAGGTGACACAGGCGCTGCTCACCAGCTTCAACGAGGTCGATCTGCTCGCGGTGCAGGAGCTGCGCGCACGCCATCGCGAGCTCTTCGAGAAGAAGCACGGCGTGAAACTGGGCTTCATGTCCTTCTTCGTGAAGGCGGCGATCGAGGGGCTGCGCCGCTTTCCGATCGTCAACGCCAGCGTGGAAGGCGCGGAGATCGTCTATCACGAATACTTCGATATCGGTGTCGCCGTATCCACAGATCGCGGGCTGATGGTACCGATCCTGCGCGATGCGGATGCCATGAGCTTCGCGGACATCGAAAAGCACATCGCCGAGTACGCCGCGCGCGCCCGCAGCGGCTCGATCACGCTCGAGGATCTGAGCGGCGGTACCTTCAGCATCACCAATGGCGGAGTGTTCGGCTCGCTGATGTCGACTCCGATCGTCAACGCGCCGCAGAGCGCCATCCTCGGCATGCACAAGATCCAGGAGCGGCCGATGGTCGTGAACGGCCAGGTGGTGGTGCGGCCGATGATGTACCTCGCCGTCACCTATGATCACCGCATCATCGACGGCCGCGAGGCCGTACAATTCCTCGTCTGCATCAAGGACTGCCTCGAAGATCCGGGCCGTCTGCTGCTGGGAGTCTGATCATGGCTGACACCTATGACGTCGCCGTCATCGGCGCGGGTCCGGCTGGCTATCCGACGGCCATCCGCGCGGCACAGAACGGCCTGAAGGTCGTCTGCGTCGATGAATGGAAGAACCGCGACGGCAGCCTGGCGTTCGGGGGCACCTGCCTGAACGCCGGATGCATTCCCTCGAAGGCGCTGCTCGAGTCCTCGGAGCTGGTGCACCGCGCGCAGAGCGAGTTCGCCGCGCACGGCATCAAGACGCAGGGCATCGCGGTGGATCTGGCGACGATGCAGAAGCGACGCGCGAGCATCGTGCGCACCATGACCGGCGGTGTCGCGGCGCTGTTCAAGGCGGCCGGCGTGACCGCGGTTCACGGCCATGGGCGCCTGCTGTCCGGAAGGCGGGTGGAGATTACGGCGCCCGATGGGACCAGGAGCGAGATAGCGGCACGCCACGTGGTGCTCGCCAGCGGCTCGGTGCCGGTGGAGCTGCCGTCCATGCGCTTCGATCATCAGCGCATCTGCGATTCGTGGGATGCGCTCGAGTTCGATGCGGTGCCCCCGCGGCTGTGCGTGATCGGTGCGGGGATCATCGGTCTGGAGCTCGGCAGCGTATGGCGGCGGCTCGGCTCGCAGGTGGTGATTCTCGAGGCGTTGGAAAATTTCCTCGCGGTCGCCGACCAGCAGCTCGCGGCCGAGGCGGCGCGGCAGTTCAAGCGCCAGGGACTGGACGTCCGGTTGGGCGCGCGCGTGTCAGGTGCGCGTGTCGCCGACGGGACGGTGAGGGTGGAATATGCCGATGCCAGGGGCAGCCAGTCGGTCACGGTGGATAAGGTGATCGTGGCCGTCGGGCGCAAGCCGTACGCCGCCGATCTGCTCGCCGCCGATACCGGGGTGAAGCTCGATGAGAAAGGATTCATCAGCGTGGATGCGGAATGCCGCACCGGCGCGGAAAACGTCTGGGCCGTCGGCGACTGTGTGCGCGGCCCGATGCTCGCGCACAAGGGCAAGGAAGAGGGCGTCGCCGTCGCGGACCGCATCGCGGGACGCTATGCGCACGTGAATTATGCCGTGATCCCGTCGGTCATCTATACGGCCCCGGAGATTGCCTGGGTCGGGCAGACCGAGGAGCAGGTGAAGGCGAGCGGGACAGCCTACAAGACTGGTGTCTTTCCCTTCAGCGCGAATGGCCGGGCGCGCGCCATGGAGGCGGCGGTCGGATTCGTGAAGATCCTCGCCGCCGGCGACACCGACTCCATCCTCGGTGTGCACATCATCGGGCCACTCGCCGGAGAGCTGATCGCCGAGGCGACCCTCGCGATGGAGTTTCAGGCCAGCGCCGAAGACCTGCAGCGCACGATCCATGCACATCCGACGCTCGCCGAGGCGCTGCACGAGGCTGCGCTCGCGAGCGACAAGCGGGCGATCGACAATATCAACAAGTAACTGCGAGCAGTGCCCGTGGGTGCACGGGTGGGTCGATCATGCGCGAGCGTGGCGGGCTTGCGTGAAGTATCGGCGCAAAACCAGCGTTCCGGTGATCATCCTTTGCCTGGGGATCTCGGAGTTGGTCCGCCAAGCCATCGTCAACGACTCCCTGCGACAGGCGCTGGAGTGGATGGCGGGGGTGGTGGTAGCCGCCGCAGCGAGTTACTTCCTGCAGTACTGGGAGATCCAGCCGGACCGGTTGGTGTTCCGAAACTTCTGGACGAAGAAAGTCTGGCCGTTCTCCGAGATTACCTACGTCGGGCCACCCGACGGCCCCATGGCCGGCGTACGGGCCGCCGGCAGCTGGATCATCGTCCGTAACCGGCAGGGTCGGCGCATGGTGGACGACGGGTGGTACCTCACTACAACTCGAGGTAGTCACCGTCAGTTCAAGCACCCGTCCAAGGCGGGGCGCGTGACCGTGGCGGGAAAGCCGAGCGACGATTTGGCGCCCGGCACGCTCAACAGTATTCTGAAGCAGGCGGTGCTGAAGAAATTAAGGTAAGCGACTATGCGTTATGCCATTGTTATTGAGAACGCCGGATCGAACTACTCCGTATACGTTCCTGACCTGCCAGGGTGCGTATCGACCGGAGCCACAGTCGAGGAAGCAGAGCTTCTGATCCGAGAAGCCATTGCCCTTCATCTTGAGGGGATGCGTGAGGATGGCTCTCCGATTCCTCAACCGTCCAGCCGTGTAGACTACGTTGAGGTAGCTGCGTAGTTGCACATTCATTTCTGCAGGCAAGGGTCTCGGCTCTCAATTGCAACGGCTTGGAGCATGCAAGACGGAGTCGGATTCACTCCGGCAGCAGAGTACACGCCGGGGCGAGATCGCGGATCAACGCCTCCCGACGAGCCGCCCGCTGATCGGCCCCCGTGATC
>JASHSK010000171.1 GCA_030038755.1 Gammaproteobacteria bacterium | reverse complement strand
TCACCGCGCCGGCACCCCCGGTTGCCGCGGCGCCTGCTGCAGCCGCGGCGCCTGCTGCAGCCGCGGCGCCTGCTGCGGCCGCGACGTCCACCGGGGCCGCGACGTCCACCGACACGCGCTCGCTCGATGAGCGCATCCAGGATCTGAAGAGGCAGACGGTGGAGCTCAATCGCGATCTGTTCGTGCTCGAGGAGGATCTGCTGTTCCCCGCGAATACGCAGGTGGCGGTGTTCGTGTCGGTGGATGTGGGTGAATTCTTCGCGCTCGACTCGATCACGCTGAAGATCGACAACCGCGAGGTGAGCGACTACCTCTATACGCCACGCGAGGTGAGTGCGCTGCTCAAGGGCGGTGTGCAGCGTCTGTACGTGGGCAACCTCAAGTCCGGCGACCACGAGCTGGTTGCGTTCTTCAACGGCAAGGGGCCCAACGATCGCTACTACCGGCGTGCCGCCAGCATCCGCTTCGAAAAGGGGCTGGGCGCGAAGTACCTGGAGCTGAAGGTCACCGACCATCAGCATGCCCAGGAGCCGGATTTCGAGATCAAGGACTGGCAGTAGGGGGCGCGCTTGAGAATCGGGCTGCGAACGCTCGCGCTGCTGTGGGTGCTGTGGGCCGCCGGGCCGGCGGCGGCCCTGGCTGCGCGGCACACCGACCCGAGTGCGCTGCCACCCGTGAAGATCCAGGATCTGGCCTACGGTGATGTGCTGTTTCACTACTGGGCGGACGACGACGGAGGCCTCACGGCGCTCACGCGCCTGGAGGCCTATCAGCACTGGGGGCTGATGCCGCATCACGCCGCGGATGCGCAGCTGCTCGCCGCCGCACTGTATCTGCAGCTGGGCATCTACAACGAGGCGGGCGCGCGCTTTGCGATGCTGCTGAACAATCGCGTGCCGGTCGCGGTGCGCAATCGCGCGTGGTTCTACCTGGCACGCCTCTGGTACGAACGCGGCTACTACGACCGCTGCGAGCAGGCGCTCGCTCGCATTCAGGGCAGGCTTTCCCCCGAGCAGGAGGGTGAGCGCAACGATCTGCTGGTGAACTCGCTGATGCGCCAGCAGCGCTTCGGCGAGGCGATCGCGGCGCTGCAGAGCTGGCAGGGCGCGCAGGACTGGATGGCCTTCGCGCGTTTCAATCTGGGCGTCGCGCTGGTGCGTGCGGGCAATCTGGCGCAGGCGGCGCCGATCCTGACCACGGTCGGTACGCTCAAGAGCTCCACCGAGGAGCTCGCCAGCCTGAGCGATCGCGCCAATCTCGCGCTCGGCTTCGCCTACCTGCAGGACAACCAGCCTGCTCTGGCGCGCACCGCGGTGGCGCGCGTGCGTCTCGACGGGCCGTACTCGAGCCGCGCGCTGCTCGCCGACGGCTGGGCACTGGCGGCGCTGGGGCAGTATCGCGCGGCGCTGGTGCCATGGCTCGCCCTGCAGCGTCTCAGCCTGCTGGACGCCGCGGTGCAGGAGTCGTATCTGGCCGTGCCCTATGCCTTCGGCCAGCTCAATGCCGGTGCGCAGTCGGCGCAGTACTACCAGACGGCGCTGAACTCCTTCAGCGGCGAGCAGCAGAATCTGCAGACGGCGATCACGCACGTGCAGGACGGCGGACTGCTCGCCGATCTGCTCGGTCC
Organism: Gammaproteobacteria bacterium; assembly: GCA_030038755.1. Lineage (GTDB taxonomy): Bacteria > Pseudomonadota > Gammaproteobacteria > Steroidobacterales > Steroidobacteraceae > FEN-1191. The sequence continues at coordinate 3,734 of JASHSK010000171.1, read as the reverse complement.
CGACGATGCACAGCACGGCTGGTCCTGGCAGCTGCAGACGCTGCCGGACGCGCCGCAGTCGCGTTACCTGTACGAGCTGCTGGCCGACAACGACTTCCAGCAGGGGCTGCAGAATTATCGCGAGCTGGGATTCATGCGCGCGAGCCTGTCACGCTGGGATGGCAGCATGGAGGCGTTCTCGGCCATGCTCGATGCGCGGCGGCGCGCCTACGCGGTGCGCGTGCCCGCGGCCGATGCGCTGCTGGCGACCAACGCGCCGACGCGACTGCGCGCGCTGCGCGCCGACGCCGAATCGCAGTTGCAGGCGATCGAGACCGGCGATGACGTGGTGGCGCTGGCCACGCCCAAGGAGCGCGAGCAGTGGCAGCGCATCGAGTCGCTGCAGGGGTTGATCGCGCAGCTGCCCGCCGGAGCGCAGCGCGACGCGGCCGCCGACCGGCTGCGAGTGGTGCGCGGCGTGCTGTACTGGCAGCTGCAGGCGGCCTTCAGGAGCCGCAGCTACCAGCAGCAGCGCGCGCTGCACGAGGTCGATCAGGCGCTCGAGGAGCTGCAGAATCGCTGGGTGCGCGTCGAGCAGGCACGCGCGGCGGTACCGGTCACCAACGGTGGTTTCGCCGCGCGCGTCGCGGCGCTGGGGACGCGAATCACGGCGCTGAAGGCCGATCTGGCCAACGTACAGGGCGCGCAGGCCGACTACCTCGACGGCCTGGCCGAGGCGCAGCTGCAGGAGCAGAGCACGCGTCTGGCGTCCTACGCAGAGCAGGCGCGCTTCGCGCTCGCCGACCTGTACGATCGGGCCGCCAATGCATCGCCCGCAGCCCGCTCGGGCGCGGGGCGGGCCCCGGCCGGTCCGTCCGCTCACGCGGGGCAGCCGCCATGAACGCGCGCGCGGGCGCCACGGCGGCGGTACTGGCTGCCGCAGCGCTCGGGGCGGGCTGCGCACATGGCCCGCCGCCGCGGCCCACGACGATCGGGGATCTGTCCGCGCAGCCGACCGTGCCCGTGCAAAGTGGCGCGTTGCCCCCGCCCAATCCGACCGCGGCGATGGACAACTACCGCCAGTTCCTGCAGCTGCAGAACACCGATCCCGCCTTGCGCGCCGAGGCGATGCGGCGTCTGGCGGACCTGAACCTGCAGGCCGGTGAGCTCGATCGCATGACCGCCGACATGGCGCGGCTCGACCCGCACGGCGCCCAGGCCATCCGTCTGTACACGACGCTGCTCGCCGCCTACCCGGACTATCCGCACAACGACGAAGTGCTCTACCAGCTCTCGCGCGCCTACGACACCACCGGGCAGAGCGCGCTGGCGCTGGCGACGCTCGAGCGCATCGTGCGGCAATATCCGCACTTCGCCGACATCGGGGAGGTGCAGTTCCGGCGCGGCGAGCTGCTGTTCTCCGCGCAGCGCTATGCGGATGCGCAGGGCGCCTATGAAGCGGTCCTGGCGCTCGGCCCGCGCGGCTCCGCCTTCTATCAGCAGAGCCTGTACAAGCGCGGCTGGTCGCAGTTCAAGCAGAACCTGAACGATCAATGCCTGGACTCCTTCGCGCAGTTGCTCGATTACACGTTGCTCGGTGGCCCGGGCGGCTCGCACATGCGCGACCCGAAGGCGCTGGCGCGCGCCGACCGCGATCTGGTCGACGACACGTTGCGTGTCATGAGCATCAGCTTTTCGTATCTGAACGGACCGGCTGCGATCGATGCGCTGCTCGCGGCGCACGGCTCGCGACCCTACGCGTGGATGCTTTACCGCAGCCTCGGGGACCTGTACGTCAGCAAGCAGCGCTATCAGGACGCCGCCGGCGCGTATCGCGCGTTCGTCGCCCGCGATCCGATCGACGAGCACGCACCCGTGCTGAGCATGGCAGCGATCCAGGCGTATCGGCAGGGCGGCTTCCCGGACCTGATGCTGCAGGGGAAGCTCGAATACGTACAGCGCTATGGCTTTCCCGCGCCGTTCTGGCAGGGCCGGGCCCACTCGGACTACCCGCAGGTGGTCGACGAGCTGAAGGTGAACCTCAAGGACGTCGCGCAGTACTACCACGCGCTCGCGCAGAAGACCCACAGCGGCACCGATTACGCGTCCGCCGCTGACTGGTATCGCGCCTACCTGGCTTCCTTCCCGGGCGAGAGCGACTCGGCGGCCACCAACTACCTGTTGGCCGACGCGCTGTTCGAGAGCGGGCAGTATCTGCCCGCGGCGGGTGAATACGAGCACACGGCGTACGGCTATCCGCCACACAAGCAGGCGGCCGACGCGGGCTACGCCGCGCTGGTCGCGTATCAGAAGTACGAGGATTCCCTGCCGGCCGCGGCGCGTGCCGCCGTGCACCTGCGCGCGGTCGAATCGGGCCTGAAGTTTGCGCAGACCTTTCCGAACAATGCGGCCAGCGCCGGCGTGCTGACGCGCGCCGCACAGGACCTGTTCACCGCCGGCGAGCAACCGCGTGCGCTGCAGGCCGCGCGTCTGCTGCTCGCCAGGCCCGGTGTCGACGCCGCGCAGCAGCGCATCGGCTGGAGCATCGTCGGGCAGGTGAGCTTCAATCAGGGCGACTACGCGGGCGCCGAGGACGCCTTCACGCATGCGCTCGCGCTCGCGGGGCGCAGCGATCCGGAGCATGCGGACCTCACCGAGCGGCTTGCGGCCGCGGTCTACCGGCAGGGTGATGCGCAGCGCCAGGCCGGCCATGCCGAGGCCGCCGCCGAGGATTTCCTGCGGGTCGCGCGCGTGGCGGGCGGCTCCAGGATCGTCGAGACCGCGCAGTACGACGCGGCCGCCTCGCTGATCGATGCGCAGCAGTGGCAGCGGGCGATCCCGATTCTGGAGGAGCTGCGGCGCTCCGATCCGCACGGGCAGTACGCCGCGGGCATCACCAGCAAGCTCGCCGTGGCGTATGTGGCTGCGGGGCAGGCCGGGGCGGCGGCCCTCGAGTTCGAGCGCATCGCCGCGACCCCGGGGCAGGACCCGGCCGTGCAGCGCGAGGCGCTGACGCGCGCCGCCGATCTGTATCAGAAGTCCGGCGACGACGTGCACGCCACCGCGGTGCTGGAGCGACTCGTGCAGCAGTTCCCGACACCGGTGCCCGATGCGATCGAAGTGCGGGCACGGTTGGTCGACCTCGCCACGCGCGCCGGCGACACGCAGCGCGCGCTCTACTGGCAGCGCGAGATCGTGCAGGCGGACGCGGAGGCGGGAGCCGCCCGCACCGATCGCACGCGCTTCCTGGCCGCGCAGGCCGATCTGGCGCTCGCCGCGCCGGTGCGCGACCGCTTCCGCGGCATCCAGCTGGTCGCTCCGCTCAAGCGCTCGCTGGAACAGAAGAAGCGCGCGCTGGAGGCCGCGGTGCAGGCCTACCGCGACGTGGCGGCCTATCAGGTGGCGCAGACCACGACGGCTGCCACCTACGAGACCGCGGAACTCTATCACCGCCTGGCGCAGGATCTGCTGGCTTCCGAGCGGCCACGACATATGTCGGCCGAGGAGCTCGAGCAATACGAGTCGCTGCTCGAGGATCAGGCCTATCCTTTCGAAGAGCAGGCGATCTCGATCCATGAGCTGAACGTGGCACGCGCCCAGAACGGCGTCTATGACGACTCGGTGCGCGCGAGCTATGCAGCGCTGGCCGAGCTGCTGCCGGCGCGCTTCGGTAAGAGCGAGCGCACCGAGACCTGGATCGCCGCGCTCACCGCCCCGGTGCGTGCGCCGGCGGCGCCGGCACCGCCGGACGGCGC
>JASHSK010000170.1 GCA_030038755.1 Gammaproteobacteria bacterium | reverse complement strand
CCGGAAGGTGCAGAGACTACCTGAGGGCTGCAGTGCCCTTGATGACAGGCTCGAGCGTCCCGCACCCTTCCGCACGCGGCGTTGGTTCACGCAGCGTGCGCGGGTGAAGAGATAGTCCACTCCCGGCGGAAACGCCGGGGCAAAGTGAATCCCTTGGTCGTAGGTTCGAATCCTACCGGGCCCACCATGAAATTCCACCACGAAATGGCGGAATTTCATGTTACAGCGACGTAAACGGTCACGCGCGTTCACCGAGCTGCCGACGCGCAACTGATGCGCGATAACCTCGCGGAGCTGGAACCCGCAGGCGAAGGAGGGTCGCAGACGGCCCAACTGCGGGGGCCCAGCCCGTGGACGACCACCACGCCGCTATCGCCCGGCTCGCCAATGCGGCGGATATGTCCGTTCACACGCCGGCATTGCTTCAATGAGGCCCATCCAACGGTGGACGCCCGGAAACACCTGGCCGAGAGAATGCAATCCGATCGCGCGAGCCTGTGCCTGGGCCTTCGTCGCCGCGTGCCGCAGTGTTGCAACGAACGGGTAGATCGCCACATCCGCAGCGGATGGCCGCCCACCGACGAGCCACGTGCCCCTGGCAGCCCGTTCCTCGAAAATACTCAGCTCGCGTCGCACCGCCTTGACGGTCTGGCCGAACTCGCCCGGCGTCATTACGCTCCCCGGTGGTCCTGCCCCGGCTGTGCGAAGAAGGTCGAGCGTAAGATTGAAAATTGGCTCGCGCAGATAGTTCTCGAATTCCGAGATGAGTCGGCGAACGAAGGCCCGCTGCTGTCGATCCTCACCGAAGAGGGGGACCTGCGGTGACTTATCTTCGAGGTATTCGAGTATGGGGAGCGACTCGAAGAGAACGAATCCATCATCTCGGATCACAGGGACCCTGCCGCGCGGATTCATCTGCAAGAATTCCGGAGTCTTCAAGTGTCCTTCGGAAAACTCCAGCAATCGCGACTCGTACGCGAGCCCTTTGATCTCGGCGCCAAGGAGTACACGCCACGAGAACGGACTGCCGCTACCCCAGAAGATTTCGAGTGCCATTGCCCTCTCCTCGTCGCTGTTTCGATCAGCCGCCAAATGCTGCGCGGTGTTCGGCGACGAACGCGTCGATCGATTTCGGGGGCGCACCTCCGATCTGCTGGACGACGTCGGTCTGGACGTCGAGCTCGCCGCGCTGGTGGGCTTCCGCTACCTTCAGAAGATATTCGATCGTGTATGGCGCCCTCTGAGCCTGGGCCAAGGCCTGCGCCCATTGATCCAGTGGCGGATCGACGTACTCGACGGGCTTGCCGAGCACGCGCCCGAAGATCCCCGCCATCTCAGACATGGTAACGGAATGCGGGCCTGAGGGAACGTAGGTCTTACCCCGGTGCGGCACCGGATTCTCGAGAACATTGACGATCACGCGCGCAACATCTTCAGCGCAAACCGGCGCGCTCTTGCCTTGACCGTAGGCCAAGGGAAGTATCGACTGGTTGCGAACAACCTCAGCGAAGGCAAGCCAGTTCTCCAGAAAGAGCGTGGGCCGCAGATGGGTGACGCCAATGCCGCTCCAGTCGAAGATGCGCTCTCCCAGCCAGTAGCGTCGCGCAGCCTGGCTCGGAAAATCCTCTCGCGAGGTGATATTCGACATGTTGACGATGAACTCGACCCCCGCCTCTTTCGCCGCGACGGCAAAGACAGTGATCGCGTCAAGCAACCCATCGGCCATCGGATACACGAAGTAGGCGCGCGTTATCCCGGCCATCGCCCGCCGCACGGCCCCGATATCTCGTAGGTCTCCCACATCGACCTCGGCGCCGAGCGCCTCGAGCCGCTCGGAACGTTGATCGGCGTGGAAAACGAAGGCCCGCACGGGCAGCTGCCTCTCGAGCAGTTGCCGCACGACGTGGTTGCCGGTCGCGCCATGGCTTCCGCTGGCGCCAGCGATCAAATATCTAATCCTTGTAGCGTGTCCCATGGGTGCTCTCCTCGTGAAGGTGATACGCCGGACGCGTGAGCGCGTCTTCCGGCACGTTCGTGACGCTGCGTACTAGAGACCGCCGAGAAGACACCGATTCATCGGTGCAATCAGCACGAGCTGGCGGAAGTCACCCGTAAAAGCTCAGACCGTGAGCGTGAGCGGTAGGCGAAAGGCGGGAAAGAGTGTGAGGGTGAGCGGCTTCATGAACATCGTCAGCGAGGCGATGCGCTCATCGTGCGCTGAGAGCACCTGCAGGGAGTGGGCGTTCCAGTCACCCCCTCCCTTCGAGCGAGAGTAAAGAGCGAACGCCGGCTGCTGATTGGCGCCGGCCGGCAGGAGGCGAAAGCCGCCGTACGCCTTCCACACCTTGCCGAAGAACGCGGCGATCGAATCGCGGCCCTGGTACCACTCGCGCCAGGGCGGCATCGAGTACGTCGCGTCGTCCTTAAGGAGATTCGCAAAGGCATCCGGATCGGTGCTCTCCCAGGCGCGCACGTAGCGATCAAGAAGCGCCTGCTGACCGGCATCTCCGATTGGACGGGTCGCCGTCGCGTCACTGCGGTAGCTCGAGCGCATGGTTTCGCGAGCCCGCTGCAGGATGCTATTGACGGAGGCCGCGGAGCCACCCAGGAGCGAGGCGATCTCCGCGGTCGACCAGCCGATAACGTCCGCGAGGATGAGCGCAGCTCGCTGCCGCGGCGGCAACTGCTGAATGGCCGCCAAGAAGGCAAGCCGCACGGCCTCACGCATCTCGTAGCGGTGCTCGGGTCCGGTGTTGATATCCACGATGCTCTCGAGCTCGAAATCCGGGTAGGGCTGCAGCCACGATACCTCCGTGTCCGGCTGCCCTCGGGGCACCTCCGTCGACGGTGCGCCGAGTTGCGCGGGCAGGAAGCGGCTGCGCCGCGAGCGGCTGGCAAGCGCATTCAGGCAGGCGTTGGTGGCGATGCGATAGAGCCAATTCTTGAAGAGCGCCCGCCCCTCAAACTCATCGACCGCATTCCACGCCTTGACGAAGGTCTCCTGTACGACATCCTCGGCGTCCTGCAGCGAGCCCAGCATCCGGTAGCAATGGAGCTTGAGCTCCTGGCGGTGCGGCTCGGCGAAACGCGCGAATGTGTCGCGATTGAGGCCCGCGGGGACTCCGGGACCTCGGCCGCTGCCCTGGTTCATGCGACGCGCGCGAGTCCGGCCGCGGAGACGGCCATCACCGCATTCTCTGTCTCGCCGCGATCGGTGGCGATCTGCACCACCGCCCCAGCCACATCGCGCGGAGATTGCCGCTCCTTCATACCGTCGATGAAATCCACCGGCCTGATGCCTAGGTAGCGAGCATAGCCTTGCACCGCGGCCTGTCCTAAATCGGTCTCCGGCATGATCCGCATCGGCACGAGCGCGGTGAAGCGGATACCGAGCTTAAGACGAGTCGATTCCTTGCGACAGTAGGCTGCCATGAACATCTGCATGCGTTTGGAGCCGGCATAGCCGCCCGAGATCGGCGAGCCTGCGAGTCCGGCGCCACTCGAGATCAGAATCACGCACGATCCCGATGCGAGCGGCGTGCGCAGGGCCGCGCGGCAGAAAAGGAACGACATTCGCACATCGGTATCCCAGTTCGCCGCAAACTCTTCCCACGACAGATCCTGCAGCGGCGCCGTGGCAGGCATTGCGCCACCGCATATGACCAGGACGTCCGGCCGCAGGGCCTCCAACACCAGCTGCGGCGCCCCCTCGGTGGTGGCATCGAGTGCCAGCGTGCGAACGTCCGGCAGCTCACGGGTCAGCTGCGCCAGCGCCTCGCGCCCACGTGCCACGGCGAGCACTTCTGCGGCGCCCTCCTCAGCGACACGACGGACGATTTCTCGCCCGACCCCACGGCTTCCTCCGACCACCACGACCTTTCTGCCTCTCAATGCGCTCTGGCCCATGGCTCTCGCTCCCACCGGACCCCATGCCCGGGTGTTGTCGCCAGTAAAGACAGGCGCCGCGCATCGATTTCATCGGTCTCTAGCCCTCCCCGGAGGACATCTTCGAGTAGACGGTCCAGCCGGACACAAAAGACGCCGGCGCGCTCCGGCGGCGCCGGTTCCGTGCGCAGACCATCGCGTTACCGTTTGCAGTCTTCTCCTCGAACGGCGTGCATTGGCTCACGAGCCCGGGCCGGTACCCCAGCCGGAATGCAGCTGCCCGTTGCCGCGGAAGAACGCCTGAATCTGCCGGATCAGGCCATCTTGAATCTTGAAGAGCTCGAACACGACAGAGCCGTTGTTGTGCGGCAGATTGGGCGGTGTCGTGAAATTTGCGATCGCGAGCACCAGGCCCCGCTCGACATCGACGATATAGAAGCGGCGATTGACAACGTTCCAGCGCACGGACGGATTTTGAAATTCACCTCCGCAGGATCCGGGCGAGGTCGCCGCATTGACGGTGAACACACCGAGCTCCACGCGCTGGCAGTCCGGATGCCACGGTACCTTCCGGTAGCTCAGCGTGCCGGAGACGGCGTCGAAGTACTCGTTCGCGATGTGCATCAACTGCTCGCGCGAGGACCGCTCGTCCTCCGGCAGCAACGTGTCGAATAGACGGTCTGGCAGCGAGAGCGCTTTGGCGTCCGCGCCCATCGAGGAGCCGGCGTAGGCGACCTCCTCGGCTTCGCTCACCCGGCGGTTCTCGACCTTGAGGCGCACGACGTAGAACCACCACGTGATTGGAGCGCGCCCGTCGGAGCTGGACAGCGTGTCGGGGCTGATGAGCGCGCCCGAGCGGCGAGGCCGGATGTCATTGGTCACCACGCCGTAGAAGATGGCGGCTCCGGTCGTCGGATCAACGAGCGCCTGGCGGTAGGGAATGCGGCGCGGCGTTCCCCAGACCGCTCCGTGACCGAGCTTGACCACGCGGCCGTTGCTGGTCACGCGGATGTTGCCTGCGGCAGGCACCTCGGTGGGCTTGTCATCGGTGAGCGCTTCGGTGTAATCCCAGAGGATCTGCAGCAGGCAGTGCCGGTCGCAGCGATCGGCCGGGCGGCTCTCGGGCTGCGCGAGGGTGACCCGGCACGCCGCCAGCGCCAGACCCGCGGCAAGCATAAGCATCGGCAAGCGTCTCATAGCCGGCTCCTCCCATGGCTCATGGCTCGCCAAGTGTATGCCAGTCCGCTGCTACAAGATGTATTCCGAATCCAGGGAGATTCTGGCATTCCGATCGCTGCCGATCACGAACGGCCCGAAAGGGTCGCGAAGGACTATCCACACCACTCCACGCCATGCCGCAGCTCAAGCTTGTCGCACCGTGTCCTCGTGGGGCTCGGCAAAGGATCTCCAGGTTTCCAGAGATGTAGCCGACGCTCGATCTCAGCCATCTCTGCATCGATGACGGGTAGACCACTCCCATCGTTGTACCTCGAGTTCCCGTAGTAGCTGAGGATGGTTGTGGACGTTGAGTCCGTCAGGCGATAGACGTCAATGTGGTAGCGATAAGCGGGGCGAGGTCCCGGCCTGTCAATGACGACGTCTCCAGCCAACGGTCCAGATGTGATCAGCCGTATCTCCCCATTGGTGTTGCGATTGACGATCTGATCGAGCACTTGCTCAAACTGGCCACTATTGGAGTTGTAGGCCCAGATGAGCGTCGAACGCCCGCCGCCTGTGACGGATACTCCGTCGGCTAGTGAGACCACCAGTAGCGGCTCCCGCGACGTCGGAGTCGGATATACGATCCTGGATGAATCCAGAATATTGAGGGGACTGTCGAAACATCTCCGAGCGCCACCGTTCACGAAGCAAAAGTGTAAATCCCCGGGTACGGTACCGGGTCCTGCTTCCTGGGGCGGATCTTGTCTGATCACAAATTGCCAATTGCCAGGCGTGTGGAACGGCATCGTCAGATCCGTGCTCGACACGGTGGTGATGGGCTGCTTCTCCCGCCACGCCAGGAAGCGCCGGTGTTCACGCCGTGCGTTGATCATTTGGTCGAGCAACATCCGCTCCGGACGCAGCCACCTACCATAAGCAGTGACCACAATGTCGGAAATGTCCTCCGGATAGTCGATCCCCCGCGAGCGGAAATAATTCACCAGCGCCGAGCCTGCGGGTTCGATGCACGCACGGCGCACCACCTTTTGCATGCGCTGCTCGTCTGCCAGCGTAATGCCTCCTGCGCGCAGCCGGGCAATATCTGTTGCCGGCATTTGATCGTTGAGTAGCTGGAAGCATCCAGCCAACGGGGTGGGAACGGTTCCCGGGTAGCTGGCGGCAACGCCGTTTGTAGCTGGAACTGGCTGTGCATAAGTCGGAGCCGTAGCCGCAGCGCTGATGACGGCAAGCAATGCGGCCGTGACAATTGTTGTTCCGCGCATGGGATGTCCCGTAGGGCAGCTCGGCTGGCGAGCGGCATTTTACGCGGCGTGACGCTGCGATCATAGATCGCATGAGTAGCCAGGCTATCCCGAAGCGGCCGTTCGCCACTGGCGGTTCAGGGTTGAAGGGGTCGCGCTACGGGCTGCGCGCGACTGCGTCTATGCGGGGCGTTGTCTACTCTGCCAAGCGGTCAGCGCCTTGTCGATGGAAAACGGTCCCGCCCCTGCAATACAAAGAGCAACGAGACCGGCCAGGTAGAGCAGGTCCGTTTCATATCCAGGCTGTCCGAAGTGAGCGCCGGCCGCATCGAATGATTGAAGCTTGATGGAGCTGAATCCATTCGGGAGATGAACCGTCAATATGGCGACGAGCAGCACAAAGCTCATCGGAATCGTAGCCAGCGGAACCAGGGCGCCGCAGAGAATGAGCAGCCCCCCAGCCAACTCCACGAGGATGGTCGCCCATCCGGCCAGAGCCGGCGCGGGGACACCTATTGCGTGCAGGATGTTGATGAAATCTTCCGGACCGCGAGCCAACTTGGCGTAGCCGTGCTGCATAAACCCGAAACCAACGATGAGCCGGATCGGAAGGGCGTACCACTCGGATGGCACTCCCTTTAACGGGGACATCGCAAGCCTGCCGACGCGGGTGAGTACACTCATACAGGTCTATTTCGGCCGGTCGGGGCTAATGGTTACATCCAACCGGAATTGAGACCGTCTGACGCCTGACTGTCTACGGTGCAGCAAAAAGGAGCCCTCGGGCCGAGCGTGGACGTCACCAGTCAGTCCAGCGAGTACGCTGCCCGACAGCAGCCGTCGCTGACCGACGGCTTCCGGGTCGATAGCGACAAAAGATCCCACTTTCTGCTTCTTACCTAAGTCGCGTATCATCGGGCTGGGCGTAGAAGCTTCGGTGGGCGGCGCGCGCCGACAAGCAGCCCACAGCAACTGAAGGAGGTGATCCAAGTGGCACATTCACACGTTGGTTCAGTCGCAAATCTAGCCACCCTGACGCGATGCGAGGTGCACGGCTAATCGTGCTCTCGTAGGGTCAGGAGACCCTAGAGGATGCGCGCAGGCTAACTGTCACGCGCGCGACCGAGTCCAACGGAAGGACGCTCCAAAGCAGTTGCAATGCGGATGACCTTGGTTCGCATGTAAAAGCGCTTGAGCAGGAACGGCGAAGTCCGCAAGGGCTTCGCCGTTTCTTTCTGCGGCGCGCGTCGCACCACAGATAGCCCGTTTCCATTCGGCCTTCCAGGAAGGTAACCGGTCCGCCAAAGCCATGCGCCGGCTGCAAAGCGGTCGTCGATGACCGGCGGCAGTGCGCACAGAGCTGTCGTCGTGCAAGTAATGGATGTCGCTACTCGTATAGACGCGAGATCCTTGCAAATGCAACTTCGGCGGTACTCATGGCACGCAGCCCCTCCGCATCGAGTACCTAAAAAAGACTAGCGGTCCCGCGTGACGGCATTACGAGTAAAATCTGCGGTTCGGTCGGGCCATCGGCCACGGATAAATGACGACACAATGTCGATCTACATCGCTATCGAAGGGATTAAGCCAACGATCAGCAAACTCGCCGTTTGTCTGTTTTTTGTTTTCGCCCTTTACGGCAAGGGGTTGGCGGCCGCGCCGTTGACACGACCGTGCAGAACTTCCGACTTAAGCGGGATTTATGTGCTGGCTCAATATAAGGAGATCGGTGGCCAGGGTTTCAGCCGTATCGCGAGCCATTTTCGCTATCGTTTCCTGGAGTTGACACCGCCGGGGACTTGGGTGGAGCACTCGATGAACCGACTGCCGGCAGACCGGGCGCTGATCGAAAAGATATTGAGTAACGATCCCAAGGACCGGACCTATTCGCTGGGTGCGGATGCGCGACTGGTGGTGAAGCGTGGCGAGCAAATCACCTTTACAGGAAGCTGCGCTGTATCGCTGAGCGAGAGAGACGGATTTCAGGCGAATGACCTGATTTTGAGTGGAGAGCTCACGAACAATCCCGGGGAGCTGCATGAGTTGTTTCGGCGCTGGAACGGCGAACCGTACCAGGGGGCGGCCGCCGACTTTGATCCGGCGGCGGCACTGGCGCGGGCCGCGCCTCCGGGCAGCCAGGCGCCGGTTGCGCCGGCGGATAGGCTGGTGGCTAAAGAAGCTGCCCCGGTCAGGGCGGACGTGGTCACCGTCGGACAGAATGCGGCCGCTGAAATTTCGGTCGTGGTGACAAATCTGAGTCGTTTGCCGCTCAGCGCATTTATGGTTGTGTATCGGAACTCGGTGACGGCTGGAATATGGCGCGACGCACTTGTCGATGCGTGCGTGGATCATCATCCGGCCTGGCAACCGAATCAGCAGTGGAGACAGGGGTATGGAACGCTACTGACGGTCAGGCAGATGCAGGCGTATGTGGGTGCGGCTATCTTTACGGACGGGAGCGAGTGGGGTGATGCGAAGCGGTTGGCAGAGTTGAAGCAGCATCGCGGGAGCTGTCAGTGGCCCGGAGCCTGAGGGGTTGAGAGCACTGACTGTTCGGCTTCAGTAGCCGCGCGTCTCGCGGTGTGCCGTGTCAGCTTCATAGGTCAGGGTCGCGAGCGCCTGCGCCAGCCGTGAGGTGGCGCTAAGCGCCAATCACCGTGAACCCTTCGCGCTGTGCAGCCTGAGTGAGCCGATCATCCAGACACACCATCGGCAGTGCGACTGGATCGTGATCGGCGGCCACCAGTGCTGCGCCAACCGGTGACTTTGGCTTCCGCTGAAACGGACGGCTGGTCTGTCCGGCTTGTCGATGCCATTGGGTTGGCTGCTCTGATTGGGAGCAGCACCGGCCAGCCCGCATCAGAATCGAGCAACACCCACCGCAGCCTGGTGGGCAATAATCCCGTGCCGAGGTGCGGGCACATTCAATTCATTGGTGCGTCTTGACACTGCTTGACGCCCGATGCCGAGGGTTCTCAAATCCGCGACGCGCGCCAACAGGTAGGCACGCGTCGTGCACGCGTCCCCCGTAAGATTAGGATTGATCCACTGGAGCCGGGCCGGAGTGTCCTTGGGGCCGGCGGGTGAAGAACAGGCTGTTCCATCGCTGGACAAGGCAAGCCACGTCGGAGGCCGATCACGCAGGCGTCTTCCAACAGACGGTCTCGACGGAACGGATGCGTTGATCGGGCACGATGATGCGGCCGAGTTCCAAATGTTTCGACGATCTGGTCCTATCGATACACGCCGCGTGCCTCTCGGAAGACGGTTGGGGGCAGGTGGTCGACGATCTGTGCCGGGCATTTCGCGCCCGGGGAGCATCGCTCACGGCGTGATTCCGGCAGAATGTCGGGTGGCTGATTGCGGCCGCTCAGAACACCGAGATCAACCGTACAGTCAATTAGGCCGGCAGCGGAGCCGCGGTGCCATGCCGGCTGGCTGGCTCATGGGCTTAGATGCGCGACCTGCACGGGTCGACCCTGATATTCAGTCGGAAAGAGCAGCTGCAGGTTGCGAATCTTCGGCAGATCGTTATCGATGATGTAGGGAGAGTCGGGATCCTTGATCAGGTAGTCCTGGTGGTACGCTTCGGCTTCGTAGAAGCCCTTCAGGGGCACGAGCTGAGTGACGATCGGGCGCGAGAACACTCCGGCCTTGTCGAGCTGCGTCATGTAGGCCTGGGCGATGCGCCGCTGCGTGTCGTCGGCAAAAAAGATCACCGAGCGGTACTGGGAGCCCTCGTCAGGGCCCTGGCGATCGAGTTCCGTGGGGTCGTGTGCCACGGAGAAATAAATGCGCAACAGCTGGCCGAAGGATACCTGGCCGGGATCGAAGGTGATCTGCACCGACTCGGCGTGACCGGTGGTGCCGGTACTCACCAGCGGGTAATAGGCCGTGCGGCGCTCGCCGCCGGCGTAGCCGGCGAGCACCTGATGCACGCCGCGCACATGCTCGAACACGCCCTGCATCCCCCAGAAACAGCCACCGGCGAGCACGGCTGTCTGTAGAGGGCCGCTGACTCGCGGCGCATCGAGCGCGGGCGAGGGAACGACGACGGCCGAGCTCGCCTGCGCCCGCGGCAGCAGAATGGTCATGTAGCAGGCGGCTCCGAGGAGCAGGGCAACGGCGAGGAGGTAACGAATCGGGCGCGACATGGGCGGATCTCCGTGGGGCACGAGGGTGCGTCAGCCGAATGTGAACGAGTAGGCGTGCACGCCGGGCGCGAGGAACTCGATGCTGAAGGTGTGGCTGCCGACTTCACCGGATTGGCGAATCAGTTGGTAGAGCCGCTGTTCGCGCACGACGCCGAAGCCCTGTGCGTCGGTATCGGTACCGTGATCCTGGCCGGGAGCGCGACCATCGAGCAGCACGCGAAAGCGTATCGGCTGCCCGGCGGTGCCCGGTCCCAGCACCAGGTGCAGGTCACGGGCGTGAAACTGGAACACGATCGTGCCCGGCAGGGTCTGCAGGACGGCGGCCTGGCCGCCGACGCTCCAGTTGCCGCTCAGTCCCCACTGGTTCAGTTGTAGTTGCAGCATCGAGGGGGCGTGATAATCGACGGGTTTGTCGGGGACGATCGCCGGTGTGGAGGCGAAGTCCGAGGCGCGCTGATACCCGATATAGGTCTCCGGCGACCCGATGTCAGTCTGATCTGGGGCCGCTTCGATCCCGACGCCCTGGATGTCGGGGGACACGGGTGCCGGCAGGTCGCGATCGCCGGCCAGCGTCAGCAACTGGCGGATGAGTTGCTCCGAGGCAGCGTAACCGCCCTCACCGAACGCATGCCCACGGATGCGCCCCAGCCCGTCGACGAAATAATCCGCCGGCCAGTACTCGTTGTCGAACGCCTGCCAGATCGCGAGATTACTGTCGATGGCCACCGGATAATCGATGCCCAGGTCGCGCACGGCACGCCTGACGTTGCCAGGGTCTTTCTCGAAGGCAAATTCGGGCGAGTGAACGCCGATGATCACCAGGCCGTGATCGCGGTAGCGCTGATACCAGGCCTTGATGTACGGCAGGGTCCGCAGGCAGTTGATGCAGGAATAAGTCCAGAAATCGATCAGCACCACCTTGCCGCGCAGGGCCTCGGGGGTCAGCGGCGCGGAGTTGATCCAACCGATGGCGCCGGTCAGCGGTGGCAGCTGTCCTTCGATCGGCAGTTCCGGGGCTCGCGCCGGGTGGGTCGCGGCGCCGGGGTGCGCGCCTGCGCTCATCATCATATTGGTGGCGGGTGGGGATCCGCCGGGCAGTGCTGCGGCTGTGGGCCCGCTCGGAAAGGCCGAGAGCAGTGCCTGCTCCAGACGTGTGGTGCTACCCACGGACAGCTGCGTCAGAATGCCGGTATCCCAACCGAGGCCGATGATCAGCACTGCGGCGAGCACGAGCACGCCAAGGCCGCGGCGCAGTGCTTCACCAACCACCAGCGAGCGCCGCAAGGCGCCATAGACTCCCCGGCCAGCCAACGTCACCACGGCGATCGAGACGGCCGCACCCAGCGCATATGCCAACAGCAGCAGCGTGGTGCCCGCATTCGGGCCGTGAATGGCGGCGCCGGTGAGGATGAGTCCGAGGATCGGACCTGCGCAGGGTGCCCAGAGCAGCCCGGTGGCGACGCCGAGGAGCACGGACTGAATCGCATCCGCCGTGCCGCCGCCGGGTCCCGATTGCAGGAGGCGGTTGCCCAGCGCAATGGCGGGACGGGCCAGCCATTCGGCGACGCGCTTTGAAAGCAGTGCCACGCCAAACAGGCCCAGCAGCAGCAGGGCCAGCACCCGGCCTACGGTGTTGAGGCGAACTGCCCAGCCGCCGCCGACGGCCGCCAGGGTAGCCACTCCCGAGAATGTCAGCGCCATCCCCAGCAGCAGCGGCAGCGTACTGCGCATGAACGGCCGGTCGGTCTTGGCGAATACGAAGGGCAGAACCGGCAGGGTGCAGGGACTGATGATCGTGAGTGTCCCGCCCAGGAATGCCAGCAGCGCTAGGACCATGATCGAGCTTCTCCGGTGCGCCGACGACGAGCGATGTATCCAGCGGCTGCGGTTTTGCTGACCCGACCGCTGCGCCGCACGTTGCGAGCGTTATGTGGCGGCAAATATAGCGCTTCCTGGCCGCTACGTCGCCCAAAGCCGCCGCATTTGCCGCGTCAGGGTGTGACTAACCGCCGCTCCTCATCACTGTCCGGCGTACAGCCGGGCGAGTCCTGCTGCGCGGCCGCGATGTGGATTTGGCTGGACAGCGGGGCTGGCGATCAACGCGCCGGCGCGCCGAGCACCGCTCGCCGCGCATCCCATGCGGTGCGGCTCTGAGCCCAGATGTCCACCGTCACGTCGGCGGGCGGAGGCAGGCGCCCCGGGCCCCGATTGCGGGAGCCGAGCTTGCGCGCCACGGCCTGCGAGGCCATGTTGTCGGGAGCGATCGCATGAATGATTTCGCTCCATCCCAGCGTGATGAAGGCCCAGTCGATCGTTGCGATGGCGGCTTCGGTCGCATACCCGCGACCCCACCAGTCGCGGCTGATCGCCCAGCCGATCTCCGTGCCGGGCCAACCTTCCGGCGCCCAGGGCCCGACGCGCCCGATCCACCGTCCCGTGGCTTTTTCGATCACCGAGAACATGCCATAGCCG
>JASHSK010000169.1 GCA_030038755.1 Gammaproteobacteria bacterium | reverse complement strand
AGCCCGGGTGGGACACACGCGGCGCGCGTCAGGTAGCGACGCATGCAGATGATTCACGGCTCCGCGCGGCCCACCGCCGCCAGTTCTGTCGGTGGCGCCCGCGTGCTCTGTGGATCGCGCTGCAGCAGCACGAGTCCCACGCCGAGCAGCACCAGCACCGTGGAGATGATCGCCGCGGTCGTGATGCGCTCGCCGAGTACCGCGGCACCCAGCGCCAGCGCTATCACCGGGTTGACCAGCGCATAGGTGGAGACTTTCTGGGCTGCCACGTGCGCCACCAGGAAAGAGTAGGAACTGAAGGTGATGATGCTGCCGAAGATGATCAGATAGGCGAGCGCCAGCAGTGATTGCAGCGAGACGTGCCCGGGCGCAAGCCCGACCCATTCGCGATCCAGCAGTCCCATCAGCAGCTGGAACGCGGCGCCGAAGAGCATCTGCAGACAGGTGAAATTGACCACGCGCGCCGGTCCGACGTAGCGGGGCTGCAGCAGCGTGCCCAGTGCCCAGGCGAACTGGGCCGTCAGCGCCGCGATCACGTAGATCGGCCGCGCATCGTGCGCGATGGCCTGCGTATTGAGCGACAGCACCACGACGCCGGCCAGGCCGAGCGCCACGCCGAGCGCCGCCAGCGGCCGCGGCGCGCGGTGTGAGAAGAATGCCCAGTCCAGCAGCAGCACCGAGACGGGCAGCGCGCCCACGAACAGCGCCTCGATTCCGGAGGGCAGGGCAATCTGCGACCAGATCACGAAGCCGTTGCCCATGCCGGTCAGCAACACCCCGCACAGCGCCGTGCCGCCGAGGCGCAGTCCCGCGAACGGCCGCCGCTCGCGCGAGCGCAGCCACGCATACATGAGCCCGCCGGCGACCAGGAAGCGCGCCGCCCCGCCGAAGAACGCCGGCACCGTGCGCAGCATCAGCGTGATGCACAGGAAGGTGGTGCCCCAGATGATGTAGATCGCGGCGAACGCCAGCAGCGTGGCGCTCGTCGAGACGCGCGATGACGGCATGGCTATAGCCTGCCGGCGCATACGGCGGCTTGTCTACAGACAGCACCGGGCGGCAGTCGATCGGTCAGTGCACGGCGGTATCCAGATGCCGCAGCTTGTCGGGATTGCGCACCACGTAGATGCCCACGATCCTGCCGTCGACGATGTCGAGCGCGGTGGTCTGCAGGATGTCGTCGGCTTCCCGCGTCACGAGGCCCGGCAGACCGTTGATCATGCAGCAACGCACCAGTTGCGAGGGGTGGCTGGCGAACCGGCGGGCCAGGATCGCGTGCGCCCGCAGGACCTCATCGACGCCGACGATCGGCGCCATGGCCGCGGCCCGCTTCCCGCCCCCGTCCGCGTGCGCGACCACATCGGCGGCGAGCAGCGATCTCAGCGCCGTCAGATCGCCGCCGCGGGAAGCGGCAAAGAAAGCCTCGGCGATCGCCAGTCCCTGCTCCTTCGGGATCCGAAACCGCGGGCGTTGCGCACGCACGTGCGTGCGTGCGCGGCTGGCGAGCTGGCGGCAGGCGGCTTCATCCCGGCCGAGGCTCTCGGCGATTTCATCGAAGCCGGCGCCGAACACGTCGTGCAGCAGGAAGGCCGCCCGCTCGAGTGGCGACAGGCGCTCGAGCGCCATCATCAGCGGCAGCGTCACGTCCTCCACCTCATCCGCCTGCGTGTCGACCACCGGCTCGGGCAGCCAGGGTCCGACGTAGGTTTCGCGGCGGCGCCGGGCCGACTTCATGACATCGAGGCATAGCCGCGTGACGGTGCGCCGCAGAAACGCCTCCGGCTCACGCACCGCGGCGCGATCCGCGTCGAGCCAGCGCAGAAACGCGTCCTGCACCACGTCCTCGGCCTCGGCCACCGACCCCAGCATCTGGTAGGCGATGCGGATCAGCTTGGGACGCAGCGGGTCGAACGAACCCGCTGCGTCCCGCGGCGCGGCAGAGCTCATCAGGCGGCCTTGCGCGTCGCCGCGGCCGGATCTCCGAGCCGGAACCCGACATTCAGGCGGTTGAAGGCGTTGATGGTGCCGATGAGCAGCGTGATCCTGACCTGCTCCTCCTCGCTGAAATGAGCCCGGAGGTTCTCATAGAGCTCGTCGGGCGCCCCGCGCTCGTGCAGTCGCGTCAGCGCCTCGGTCCACGCCAGCGCGGCCCGTTCGCGTTCGGTGTACAGCGGCGATTCGCGCCAGGCGTTGAGCTGATAGATGCGCTCTTCGGTCTCGCCGCGCTGCCGGGCGTCACGCGTATGCATGAACAGGCAGCCGCTGCAGCCGTTGATTTGCGAAGCGCGGATCAGGATCAGTTCCGACAACGTCGGGTCGATGCCTTCGCGGGAAGACATTCCCAGATCGATCAGGGGCTTGATCAGACTCAACAGGTGGGTCGTCCGGGTCAATCGTGACGTCATGGTCAGCTCTCCGTTCGAGGGGTTGCGATGACATGACGAGTCAGCCGCTCGAAGTGTGACATGAAGATGGCCGGCCGGGCGTCGCAGCGGTCCGGCCCGGTCGGTGGACGTCGGGCCACGCTATCCTTGACAACTATTTCCTAGGAAACTATTATGGCGGGCATGACACTCCGACCCGCTGCCAGCGTCAGTGCTCTCACGAGCCATACCGGCTTCTGGCTGAGGTTCGTGTCCAACCACGTGTCGCACGGCTTCGCGCGCAAGCTCGCCGGCAGCGGTGCCACGGTCGCCGAGTGGGTGATCCTCAGGGAGCTCTACGACGTGGGCGAGACCTCTCCGGGAAGGATCGCCACGTCCACCGGTTTGACCCGCGGGGCAGTGTCGAAGCTGGTTGAGCGACTGGTGCGCAAGGGTCTTGCGAGCCGCGTCGAGGCCGATCGGGACCGCCGGTTCCAGGACGTGGGACTCACCGCTGCCGGTCGTGCGCTGGTGCCCAGACTGGCGGC
>JASHSK010000168.1 GCA_030038755.1 Gammaproteobacteria bacterium | reverse complement strand
TAGGCGAGGACGTAGGGGGGAGTGATGCCCTGCGGCAGGTACTTGAGCACCGTCTGCGAGACCGCGGTGACCTGCGCGACCGCATTGGCGATATTCACGCCGGGCTGGAAGAAGATCTTGACGATGCCGTAACTGTTGACCGACTGCGACTCGATGTGCTGGATGTCGTTGACCTCGGTGGACAGCGTGCGCTCGTAGAAGTACACGATGCGACCGGAGATATCCGACGGCAGCATCCCGGTGTAGGTCCACACCACGCTGACCACCGGCAGGTTGATGTTCGGGAAGATATCGGTCGGGGTGATCAGGGCCGCGCGCACGCCGAACAGCGCGATCAGCACCGCGAGCACCACGAAGGTGTAGGGACGCCGCAGCGCGAGTTGCACGATCCACATGGGCTACCGGCTCCTACGACGGCTGCTCGCCGGGGCGGCCCGGTTCGTTCAAGCTCGGCGAAGGAGACACGCGGGCGAACGGTGCCGCCGTTCGGCCCGCCGCGTGGGCGCAGCTCATGCGCGGATGCTAGTCAGGGAGCGTTAAACGGGCACAAGCACACCATTAAAATCCTTTCAGAATCGGCCCCTTTCGGCTCGAATCTGCCGGGTGCGACCCGCGTGATCACGCCCGATCCCTTCTTCGAACACCAGTCTCAGACGCTGGTCGATGACCTCGCGAGCGCGATAGATGCGCGAACGTACAGTGCCAAGCGGGCAATGCATGATCTGGGCGATCGCCTCATAGCTCTTGCGCTGGAGTTCGCGCAGCAGAACCGCCCTGCGCTGCTCCTCAGGCAGTGATTTCACGGCCACGGTCACCATGCGGCAGATCTCCTCGGTCAACAGCACATGCTCGGGCGTCGCCGCATCCCCGATCTCGGTGCTCGGCACACCGTCCGCCGTGTCCGTGGTTTCGCTGAGGAACAGTGCGGAGCTGCGCCTGCGTGCCGCCACCAGATTCTTGGCCGAATTGACCGAGATACGATACAGCCACGTGTAGAAGGAGCACTCGCGACGGAAGTGCTGCATGCCGCGATAGGCCTTCATGAATGCGTCCTGCGCAGCATCTTCGGCGTCGGAAGCATCATGCGTGTAACGCATGGCAAGCTTCAGGACCCGCGGTTGATATCTGCGCACCAGCTGATCGAAGGCACTGCGATCACCGGACTGCACCCGGCTCACCAATACCTGATCATCATCCGGCTCGGCGAACTCTCCCGTGGAGATGACAGCTGCCATGACGCGGGAGCCTAGAGGTCACAAATTAGAAGATCGTGAAGGATCCATTAGAACCGCCGGGAAATGCGGTCCCGGCTCATTTGCGGGCGCGATTCGCCGAAACGCGTGTAGTCCGGCGACGATCGGAGGGATTCGAGCAGCGCGTCACGCTGGCCTTAATGTTCCCTTCAGAGCGCTCTAATGTGCGCGTCGTAGCGTGTCACATGCGCCGTTGCGCGATTCGACGCGACAGGCTACATAATGGACAGCCGGGCATGGGCACAAACCTGCAGTGCACCCGCCTCTACCGAGGCGGCCCCGCGCGTATTTCCCATCATCGCGACCAAGCGGCTGCGCCTGCAGATCTGACGCGCGCCCCTGCGCGGAGGTAATGGTATGAAACACGTCAACTTTCTACGCACTGCGGGAGTCGCCGCCGCAACCTTGCTGCTGGTGACGACCATGCCGGGTACGGCACTCGCGCGTGGTGGTGGCGGTGGTGGTGGTGGCCACGGAGGGGGCGGCTTCGGCGGTGGCCATGCCGGTTTTGGTGGGGGCCACGCCGCATTTGCTGGTCGCGGGTTCGGCGGTTTTGCCGGCCGCGGCTACGGTCGCGGCTACGGTTATGGTCGCGGTGGTTACGGACGCTATGGCTATGGCTATGGCGGCTGGGGCTACGGTGGCTGGGGTTGGGGCTTGGGAGCGGGGCTGGGGCTGGGACTGTGGCTCTCGGTGCTGCCCTGGGACTACGAGACGCTGTGGTGGGACGGCTATCCGTACTACTACGCCGACGATGCCTATTACACCTGGGATCCGCAGGTGGACGAGTACCAGCAGGTACAGCCCCCGCCGCAGGTGACGCGGGAGGCCGCAGCGCAACCGCCGGCGCAAACCGAGCTGTTCGCCTACCCGAAGAACGGCCAATCCGACCAACAACAGGCCACCGATAAAGCCCAATGCCGCACGTGGGCGCGCGGCCAGAGCGGCTACAGCCCGGTGGGGGTAGCGGCGCCGGCAACGCCAGCAGCAGCGTCGACCGCGACGACCACGGGTGCGCTCGCCCAACCACCGGCCGATGCGCTGCTGGCCAAGCGCTCGGCTTATCTGCGTGCCGAGGCCGCGTGCCTCATGGGGCGCGGCTACAGCGTGCGCTGAGTGAGCCGTGTGCGATCGCACGCGATCGCACACGACTTCCGCACACCGGCCGCACGGGATTTCGTCGCATCGAGATCCCGGTAGCGGCGCGCGGTTGCAGAAAATCTCTTGCCTGAGAATTTCTTAATCAGGCGCTAACGCGTCTCTAATCGGCACGGCGTGCAATAGGTCTCCACGGTAATGCGTCAGCGCCGAGGAGATTCACGATGAATATCGAGCTCTGCAACCCGACATCCGATGGGTCCTGCCCGCAACTTTGCGTGCACACGCTACAGCCGCGCGGCGCGCGCCGGCTCTCCGGCTGGCGCGTGCTGACGAGCGCCATCGCGGCCGCGGCCGCGTGCATGGGCGTCGCCGCTTGTGCCACGGCCGCGCCCTACACTGCCGACAATCCGGATCATCTGGCCGCCGCTCGGCTCTCGCAGGTCGCCAGCATCTGTCAGAACGTGCTCGGCCTGAAGCCGTCCGAGCGCCCCTCGAGCGGCACCTGGCCGGGCGATGTCCACCTGGCCCCGGTGACCAGCCACTACCAGGGCTGCGTCACCAGCCTCTCGGACTCGCTGCAGCAGGCCGACAGCGCCGCCAGTGCGCAACGCGCCGATGTCGACTGCCGTGCGCAGGGTCTCGCTGCCGGCAGTCCCGCGCTCGCGCTGTGCGTTCTGCGTGAGGAGCAGCGGCCTGATACGGCACGCTTTGCCTCTGCGCCCGTCGCCGCCAGCGGCGGCTCTCAAAGCCCGCAGGCAGGACCGGTTGCCGTCGGCTCCTTCTTCTACGCTTCGGGCAATGAAACCGAGCGCCGCGAGCAGCTGGCGTGTGCCAGCCTCGGTCTCGAGCCCACTGAGGGACAGTTCAGCAGCTGCGTACACAACCTGCAGTCGACGTTCTTCGCCATCGACAACCCGATCGAGTGAGCGGTGACCGAGTGAGGCTGCGCCGGCCGGCGGGGCAGTGAGGTTGCGCCGGCCGGCGGGTCATCGCCCGCCGGCCGGCGCGTTGGCAGGGCCGCCGCGAGCTGCAACAGACAGTTTTAGCAGACAGCTCAGTAGAGCTGATCGAACAGTCCGCCGTCGTCAAAGAACTTCTTCTGGGCCTCGCGCCAGCCGCCGAAGGCGCTGATGTTCACGAGCGTGAGCCGCGGGAACTGCGCAGCGTGGCGCGCGGCCACCACCGGGTCGATGGGACGGTAGAAATTCTCCGCGATGATCTCCTGCGCCTCGGGGGTATAGAGGAAGCGCAGGTATGCCTCGGCCAACTGCTCGGTGCCGTGTTGCCGCGCATTCCTGTCGACCACGGCCACGGGCGGCTGCGCCAGCATCGAGATCGAGGGCACGACGATCTGGAAGCTGCCGGGCCCGGCCTCCTTGATCGCCAGAAACGCCTCGTTCTCCCAGGAGAGCAGCGCATCGCCGATGTGCTGCTGGGTGAACGCCAGGGTCGAGCCGCGCGCACCGGTGCTGAGCACCGCGACATGGCCGTAAAGGCTCTTCAGAAAGGCCTTGATCTGCGCCTGGTCCCCGGGGTGATGCCGCTGTGCGTAGGCATAGGCTGCCAGGAAAATCCAGCGAGCGGCGGCGGAGGTCTTCGGATTGGTCGTGACCACGCTGACGCCCGGCCTCACCAGATCGTTCCAATCCACGATGTGCTTGGGATTGCCGCGACGGACCAGGAACACGATGGTCGAGGTATAGGGCGTGCTGTCGTTCGGCAGGCGGCTCTGCCAGCTCGCCGGCAGCAGTCCGGCCTGATCGTGCAGGGCGTCGATATCCGAGGCGACGCCGAGGGTCACGACGTCGGCCGGCAGGCCCGCGACCACGGCGCGAGCCTGCGCGGACGAGCCGTTGTGCGACATCTCGATCGACACGGTTTGCCCGGTCCTGGCTTTCCAGTACGCCACGAACTTCGTGTTGATCTGTTCATACAGCTCACGCGTGGCGTCGTAGGAGACGTTCAGCAGCGTGTGCGCGGGCTCGGCAGCTGGCGCGACGCCGGCGCCGGCCAGCAGCATCGCACAGAGCAGCAAACGGGCGCCGCGCATGACCGCCGCTCAGAACGAGTACTGCGTGTACACGCCCACCTCGTTGAACTGGCCGCTGGTCTTGATCCCGGTCCCCGCGACGCCGGTGCCGCCGATGGTGTAGGAGGCATTGCCGTCGGCGCCCGCGATCGTGACACTGCCGTCGGTCACCTTCTCGTGCTTGTAGACCAGCGCCAGGTCGAGCGTCGGAATGGGCTCATAGGACACGCCGAAGTTGAGATACTGGTCCTTGAGATTCGGATCGTAATCCTTGCTGAGCTTGGAATCGTCGTAGCGCCCAAACACCGACCAGCGCTTCAGGAAATAATATGAGGCCCAGGCGGAGTAGCCATCGGCGTCATCGCTGACGACCGTTCCGGTGGGGTCCTTGGTCGTGGCATTGGTCGCCACCACGACCCCGCCCGGACCCGACAGTACCCCGGTCGTGGGGCTCGCGGTCTTGTAGTTCTTGGCGTTGTAGTATTCGCCGCCGACGCGGAACTGATTGGTGACCACCGCGGCGGTCAGGTCGAAGCGCGTGGCGGTGTTGCTGGCGTAATCGGCGGTGGTCTCCGTGATCTCCCCGAGATGTCCGTTGTAAAAGCCGGCGCCGAAGTTCAGCCAGGTGAGCGGCTTGACGATGACGGCGGCGTCGAAATCGACATCCTTGGTGCGCGTCGGATTCTTGTAGCCGCCGCCGTTGAGCGCCGAGACCGAGTAGTTGAAGATGCCATTGCCGCCGGCGATACCGCTGGCGTTGAGTCCCCAGTCGGCGCTGTTGGCGAAGCCGAGCCGTTCGACCTCGGTCTTCTCGATGTAGCGATAGCCGTACAGATTCTGCACGAACGTGATCCAGGGATCGTTGTAGGAGCCGGCGTGCACCACGAATGCGTCGTTGATATGGGCCTGCAGGTACAGCAGCTTGATGAACAGCTCGGTGACTCCGCCGCTGTTGCTGGTGGTGCTGTTGGTGTAACCCGTACCCGAGGTGCTGCTGATGTACTCGGCGTCGGTGGTCAGATTCGCCGAGAAGACATCGCTGAAGGTGTGGTTGACGATCAGGTAGGCGCGCTTGATGTCGAAGCCGACGCCGGTCGGCGCGACATCCGTGCCGTTCTGCTGCTGATTGATATCACTGACGTCGGCGTACACCAGGCCGCCCACGGTGGTGTTGGCACCGACGTCGGCCGCCATGGCCCCTGTGGCCGCACCCAATCCTGTGGCCGCCAGCGCCGCTGCCGTCAAAATCCGCTTGTACATTGAATTTGTGCTCCCAGATCGGTTGACTACCGCCCGGCCGCGCGCGCGCACCCGCGTGCGAAGAGCACGTCGAGCCCGCGCGCCGCAATTCCCACGGGCGGCGTCATGGTGCGGGGCGGGGCAGTCACAAGTCGGTATCGGAGCGGTCACCAAGCGGTCGGGATGAGTCACAAACCGGTAGGCATGCGGTGACATCGCCGTAACAAATGCGCGCGCGCCGGCAGCGCGGGCGCAGCGACGTCGCCGGCGCGGCCAGCCGCGGGCGCGACCAGATCGCAGCCGCCGGCGCGGCGCACGCAGATCAGAGATGCGCTATTGGAACCGGATGGCCAGCAGCGCCAGCAGCAACGCCGGCAGCATGACGACGGCACCGAGCCGCAGAAAGCGCACGGCGCTGACGTGCTCGCCCTCGCGTCGCAGGGCGATCAACCACAGGATCGTGGCCAGCGAGCCGGTCACCGACAGGTTCGGCCCGAGATCCACCGCGACGAGTACGGCGTTGCCGACGGCTGTGGGCAGCGGCACGCCGGCCATCGTCGTACCGGCCACCAGCGCGAGCGGCAGGTTGTTGGTGAGGTTGCAGGCCAGGGCTGTGGCAATCCCGACCTGCCAGAGCGCCCCACGCTGCCCGTGCGCGGCGGCCTGCAACAGCCGCCCGAGCTGCACGAACAGGCCGGTACGATCGATGCCCGCGACCAGCACGAACAGCCCGGCAACCAGCGGCAGCACGCCCCACGACACACCGCGCAGCAGCGGCCACACCGAAGCTCGCTCACGCGCCAGCGCCACCGTCACCGTGAGCAGCCCCGCGGCAGCGGCCGGTATGCCCAGCGCGATGCCGGCGGCCGAAGAGCCCAGCAGCGCCGCGGCGGTCACGACGATGCCGGCGCCCGCCAGGCGCGCGCCGGGGGACAGCGGCGGCAGCGGTACCTCGCGCGCGATCTGCCCGCGCAGCGCGCGCCGCTGCGTGAAGCGCAGCACCAGGAACGTGACCGCCACGGCCACGACCGAGGGCAGGGCAAAGCGCGCCAGCCACTGCGCGAGCGGCGGGAGGTGATTGCCGAAGACCACGAGGTTCGCGGGGTTGGAGATCGGCAGCGTGAAGCTCGCGGCATTGGCGATGAAGGCGCAGATGTACAGATACGGCAGCGGTGTTGCGCGCGCGGCGCGCACCACCGCCCCTACCGCGGGCGTGAGCACCACGGCCGTGGCGTCATTGGAGAGCAACAGCGTGACGACGATGCCGACCGCGTAGACGAGTGCGAACAGCCGCCGCGGGCTGCCGCGCGCGCGCCGCGCGGCGAGCGCCGCCAGCCAGTCGAACAACCCCTCGCGCCGCGCAAGCTCCGACAGCAGCATCATGCCGAACAGAAACAGATAGACATTGGTACCGCGCACGACCGCCCGCCAGGCGGCGGCGGCCGGCAGCAGCGACAGCAGCGGCAGCAACAGCGCGCCGCCGACCGCCCAGATCGCCTCGGGCCAGCCGCGCGGACGCACGAGCACGCCGAGCGTCGCCAGGGCGGCGATCGCCCAGATCGCCTCGTCAGCCGTGGTCGCGGACATGCCCCGCACGGCCGCCGCAGCCGGCACGCGCCCTCACCTGTATAGTGGTCACGGAGATTTCAATGTCCTCGAATTCGAGCGCCCTGAGGTTCGCCGCGGGCGGACCGATCCTCGCATTGTTGTCCGCTGCATTATTCGGTGCGAGCACCCCCTGCGCCAAGCTGATCCTCGGCGGCGGCGTGGATCCCTGGCTGCTGGCCGGACTGCTCTACCTGGGCTCGGGCGTGGGGCTCGGTGTGCTGCATGCAGGCGCCCATGCGCGCGCGCGGTTCACCGGGCGGGCCGCGCGTGAGGCGCCGCTCACCCGTGCCGATCTGCCCTGGCTGGCACTGGTGGTGCTCTCCGGGGGAGTCATCGGACCGGTGCTGCTGATGTACGGTCTGGCGCGCGTGCCGGCGGCCTCTGCGGCGCTGCTGCTGAATCTCGAGGCCATCGCGACGCTGGCGATCGCCTGGGTGGTGTTCCGTGAGCATGTGGACCGACGGCTGTTCCTCGGGGCCGTGGCGATCATCGCCGGCGCGGTCTGGCTGTCCTTGCCGGGCGGCTCGCTGCGCGCCGGCACGGGGGCGCTGGCGGTCGCCGGCGCGTGCCTCGCCTGGGGCATCGACAACAACCTCACGCGCAAGCTGTCCGCCGCCGATCCGGTGCAGATCACGCTGATCAAGGGACTGATCGCCGGCGGCGTCAACCTGGCCATCGCACTGCTGCGCGGAGCGCGCGTGCCGCCGGCCGCCGCCCTCGGCGCCGCCGGACTGGTGGGGCTGATCGGCTATGGGGCGAGTCTGGTGTTGTTCGTGCTCGCGCTGCGACAGCTGGGTGCGGCGCGCACGGGGGCTTATTTCTCCACGGCACCGTTCATCGGCGCGGTGCTCTCCGTGCTGCTGCTGGCCGAACCGGTGACGCTACCGCTGATCGGCGCGGGCGTGCTGATGGCGATCGGCGTCTACCTGCACCTGTCCGAGCGGCACGCGCACGAGCACGTCCACGAAACCATGACCCACGAGCACCGTCACCGGCACGACGAGACGCACAGCCACGAGCACACCGCGGACGATCCGCCCGGAGAGCCGCACAGCCACCGGCACGTACACGCACGCCTCGTGCACAGCCACCCGCACTATCCCGACCTGCATCACCGCCATCGGCACGCACGGCGGGGACGCTGACCGCTCACCTTCTTTCCCGGAAGTTGATGAACACCGCGTAACTGCAGTAGCAGATCAGCAGCACCATCACCGTGTCGGGGGCAAGCAGGCGGGCCAGCCGCCCGTTGCTCAGGAGGCGCAAAGCGCCGGTGCGATAATACGCATGGATGAAATAGCCCCAGGCGGCGAGGAACGCGATATTCAGCAAATAGACGATGAAACGCGACCAGGGCTTGAGCATGGCGGCGGTAACACAGCCCAGCGCCGCAGCGACCGCAACCAGCGCATAGGGCCAGGAGCGTTCGCGGAAGGCGAGCCATCCGGCAAAGCACGCGTACAGCGCGAGCAGCGCCACCGCGAACAGCATGCGCATCGGGGCGGCCGGCATGGGGACCGAAGGCTCGTTGGAATCGAAAGGCGGCACGGCCGCTGCACGCTACGTGCGCGGCATGACAATGTCAAAAGGTTCGCGGGACGCGTAGCGCCCGCGATCCCCCTGCGATCTCTCCTCAGAAAGTCAGCGACCCGCGCACGTAGTAATAGCCGCCGTCGATGCCGAACGGCGAGAACATCGGGTACTGGAACACTCCGAGCGTGTCGCCGTACTTGAAGTTGTCGTAGTGCGCGAGGAGCGTCGCGTTGTATTTGTCCGGATAGCGGTCGAACAGGTTCTTCGCTCCGGCGGAGAGCTGGAAATGCTGCGTCAGATGATAGGCCACTTCCAGGTTGGTGATCGGCGCTGCCGCGACGTAGGTCTGAAAGTACTCAGGCTCGTTGGTAGGATTGTCCCCGTCGTCGTTCTCCCACTCCGACGAGGGTCCGTAGATCTGCTCCTGCAGGTTCACCGTGGCGCGATGCCAGGTCCACAGCGCCTCCAGGTTGAAGACATACTTGGGGCTCGCGGTCGTCAGATCCGAGATCGCAGTGGCGTCATACAGCGTCAGACCCATGAGCTCCGGCGGCGTGGACGGAATCTTGGTGACCACCGTGTCGTTGTAGGTCGCGCCCACCGACCAGTCGACCTGACCGGCCGCGCCGTAGTCGACCGGAAAGGTGAATACCAGGTCGGCGCCGTCGGTACGCGTGTCGATGCCGTTGGCGAACAGCACCACGCCGGTATTGCCGCTGGCCACCACCGAGGGGTCGAGCTGATTGCCGTTGGCCGCGATGGCGGAATCGATCGCGGTCGCCGAGGGCTGCGCCACACCATTGATCGAGCCGTACAGGTCGCCCGTGCTGACGATCCGATTGGTGACGTCGATGTTGTAGAAATCCAGTGTCGTGAACATCTCCGGGATCGGACGCCAGACCGCACCAAGGCTGAAATCCACCGAGTGCTCGGGCTGCAGACCCCGGCCGAGTCCGAGCAGCTTGCCGCCCGCCGAATTGGGCGGCAGCTGCACGAAGGCGCTCGTGGGTGTCAC
>JASHSK010000167.1 GCA_030038755.1 Gammaproteobacteria bacterium | reverse complement strand
AGCACCACACCGGTATTGCCGCTGGCGACCACCGAGGGGTCGAGCTGGTTGCCGTTGGCCGCGATGGCGGCGTCGATGGCGCTGGCCGAGGGCTGCGCCACCCCGTTGATCGAGCCGTACAGGTCCCCGGTGCTGACGATGCGGTTGGTGACGTCGATGTTGTAGAAGTCCAGTGTCGTGAACATCGCCGGCATCGGACGCCAGACCATGCCGAGGCTGAAATCCACCGAGTGCTCGGGCTGCAGACCCTGGCCGAGCCCGAGCAGCTTGCCGCCCGCCGAATCGGGTGGCAGCTGCACGAAGGCGCTGGTGGGTGTCACGCTGGTGGATGAGTAGTACTCCTCGGCCAGCGTCGGAGCGCGAAAGCCGCTGCTGACCGTGCCGCGCAGCGCGTACTGCGGGGTGAAGTCATAGCGCGCCGTGAGCTTGCCGACGGTCGCGCTGCCAAAATCGGTGTAGTGCTCGTAGCGGCCGGCCGCATCCACGTGCAGCGGCGCGAGCGGCTGCGTGGCGAAGTCGACGTACACCGCCTCGTTGTCGCGCGAGTGCGAGCCCGAATCGGTCGGCGTGAATCCCGGATAGGACTGAGCGCCGCCGTCGAGATACGAGGCGGGGATGCCGGCGCCGATCTTGTAACCGTCGCTCCTGTACTCCAGGCCCCAGGCGACGTTCAGCGGCCCGGGCAACCCCACGTCGAAGTTGCGGTTCACGTCCAGCGTGGTGGTCCACTGCGTGGTCTGCAGCAGTCCGTCGTAGTAGTTCCGCGGTGTCGGATCGCCGTCCGACCCATACAGACCGGCATTGGCCGAATTGAGCGTATAGGCCTCGAAGTGATCGGAACCGGCGGTGGTGGACAGGTCCCAGTCCCACTGCGCGATCGTGCCCTTGAAGCCTCCCGTGGCCGAATAGTCATACTCGACGCTCGCTTCCTGCGGATCGAACCCGAAGGGAAACGGATAGGTCGTGACGCCGGTGGTCGGGTCGGTATAGGAGACCTTGCTCGGCAGGCGATACTTCTGATACGAGGCCTCGTCCTTGTCACCGAAGGTGGCGAACGCGTAGGCCTGCGTGCCGTCCTCGAAGCTGAACCCCGAGTTCAGCGAGAAGATCTTCAGATCATAGTCCCCGTCGCCCTCCTCGGCCCCCAGGTACGGGTAACCGGCCACCTCCGTCATGTTCGAGTCGGGATAGGTCGCGAGGTTGGCCGGATTGATCACGCGCTCATCGATCGCGCTGCGATTGCTCGCGCCATGGTGATGCACCTCGCCGGTGAGGTTGAGGTAGCTGCTGTCGCTGGGCGCGAAGCCGGCGTTCGCGGACACATCGCCGGTGTTCCCGCCGCCGTCGATGTAGTTGCCGTAGGTGCCATTGACGGTCACGCCGGTGGGCTGCTTCTTGAGAATGATGTTGATGACGCCGGCGACGGCATCGCTGCCGTACTGTGCGGCCGCCCCGTCCGTGAGCACCTCGATGTGATCGATCGCATCGAGGGGGATGAAGTCGAAGTCGACACCGGCGCCGCCCTGGAACGGGCCGCTATCGACCTCGATGTTCGCCGTCGTGTGGCGGCGCTTGCCGTTGATGAGCACCAGCACGTCGTTGGGGCTGAGGCCGCGCAGCTTCGCCTGCAGCGTCTGACCGGCCATGTCATTGCCGAAACCCTGCATGGTGAACGAGGGCAGGATCTGTGCCAGCGTGGAAAGCAGATCCGGATTGCCGGAAGCCGCACGCAGTGCCTCGGGGCTGATGATCTGCACCGGCGCGGCGCTGTTGGCCGCCGTGATGCCCGGCTCGCGCGAGCCGGTCACGATCACCTGATTGAGGGCGCCCTGGGTCGATTGGGCACCGCCCTGCGCGCCCGCCGCCTGGTCTGAGCTCGTCGACTGATCGGCCGACTGTGCAAAGGCGCCACCGGCGCCGAGCATTCCCGCCAATCCCAGCACTCCCATCAGCCTGAAGTCGAACGCTGTGCTCATGCTTTCTCTGCCTTCCGCCGCCAAGCCGTGATGTCGCGATACCGTGATCCGTCGGATCCGGCGCGTTGTATACGTCACTATATATCGTCGTTGTATACATTGCTATACAGCGTAGCTGCATGCAGGACTGCGCTTGCGGTCGGCCGCGCCGTTGCGGGGCCGGAAGGAATGCGAACGACCAGAAGTGCGTGGCGCGGTGCGCGAGGCCGCGGGAGATGGCGGCGCGCCGATCGCGCCAGCGCCGACCGCGCGAGCGGCTTGCAGCCGCCCGCGCGGTGTGGTTTTACTCAGCCCAGATCGAGCGGCACGAACAGCCGCTGATCGCCACGCTGGATGAGCAGCGCGAGATGATTGTCCCGCCCCGCGAGCGAGCGCAGCTGCGAGACGCTCTGCACGGGTGTGCCGTTCACGGCGAGCACGACGTCGCCCGGCTGGATGCCCGCTTCGGCGGCAGGTCCGCGCACCGACTCGACGACCAGACCGTGCGTGAGCCCTGCCTGGTCGCGCTCATCGGGCGTCAGCGGTCGTACCGCGAGGCCCAGCTCGGTGCGCAGCGGCGCGGCAGTGCCGCCGCCATTGTCCCCCGAAGGCGGCGTGACGGAGCCGATGGTGGCGGTCAGCGTGATGGGCTTGCCGTCCCGCCACACCTCGAGCGTGGCCTTGCTGCCCGGTGCGGTCGTATTGACCTGCATCGACAGGGAGGCGGCGTCCGCCACGTTCGCCCCATCGTACTTGAGAATGACGTCGCCCTCGTGCAGGCCGGCGCGCGCCGCGGCGCTGTCCGATTCGACCTGGGACACGAGCGCACCACTCGGGGTCTTCAGGTGGAACGAGTCGGCCAGCGACTGATCGACGTTCTGCACCTCGACGCCGAGCCGTCCATGCTCCACCTTGCCGGTGCGCACGATCTGCGACTCGACCTGCTGGGCGTAATCGATGGGAATCGCGAACGAGATGCCCTGGTAGCCACCCGAGTTGCTGTAGATCTGCGAGGTGATACCCACGACGGCCCCGCTGGCGTTGAACAGCGGCCCACCGGAGTTGCCCGGATTGACCGCGGCGTCGGTCTGGATAAAGCCGACATAGCCGTCATCCGGCAGCGAGCGGCTCACGGCACTGACGATACCCGCGGTGGCCGTCTCCGTCAGGCCATAGGGAGCGCCGATCGCCATGACATAGTCGCCGACCGCCAGCTTGTTGGAATTCCCCAGATGCACGGTCGGCAGATCGTGCGCGTCGATCTTCAGTACCGCGATATCGCTGGGACGATCCGCGCCGAGCACGCGCGCCTTGAACTGGCGGTGATCGGACAACGTGACGGTCACCTCCTTGGCGCCGTTGACGACGTGCGCGTTGGTGAGGATCAATCCACTGGGATTGATGATGAAGCCCGAGCCGAGCGCCCGCGTCGGCACGTTGCTGGGCGGCGTCTGCAACCCACGGAAGAACTGCGAGAACGGGTCATCGCCGTTGCCGAAGGGATCCTGGCCGAACGGGTTGCCGAAGTCGAACTGCTGCTGATCGGAAACACGCGTCTCGCCGACGGTCGTGATGCGGACCACGGCCGCCTCGTTGTGCGCGTAGATCGCCTGATAATCCGGCGCAGTCCCCGGAGGTATCGCACTGGGATAGGCAGTGGCCGAGGCGTCAGGGGCCGGAGCGTCGGGGACGGCGGCGGCTGTATCGGCCGCGGCCGGCGCGTGCAGCAGCGAGGGCGCCGACCAGCCGGTCACGCCTCCGAGGGCAAACAGTCCGGCTGCGGCCCACGCCAAATGTTTTGCGTGAGGGTACATGGCAATCTCCTGGGCAATCTTCTGTGACAGCGAAGCCATCCTCGGATGGCACCTGTCGTGTAGGCTCGCCCCGAACGCTTAAGCGAACCTTAAGGCGCCGCATCGGCGTCCACCGCCCTCGCGGCGCGCCAATACCGCAACGCAACCAGCGCGGCGAGCAGCCCCGACGCGCCGCCGACTGCCAGCGCCCAGCGTGGGCCGAGGGAATCGGCCACCCTGCCCACGATGGGGGCACCGATCGGCGTGGTGCCCAGGGCTAGCGCCAGGCGAATCGCCATCACACGGCCGCGCATCGCAGGCTCGGCCTCCAGCTGCATGAAGCTGTTGGTGCCATTGGTAAACGTGAGGGCCGAGATGCCGACGATCACCAGGGCGGCGGCGAACAACCGGTAATCGGGCATGCTCGCGGCCAGCAGGCACCCGCCGCCAAAGGCGGCGGCGCTGGCCAGCAGGTGCCGGAAATGCGGCCGCTCGCGGTTGGCCGCGAGCAGCGCACCTATGACCGTGCCGACCGCCATGGACGAGCTGAGAAGACCATAGCGCTCGGCGCCGAGATGGAAGACGCTGACGGCCATCGTGGAGATGAAGATCGGAAAATTCAGGCCGAAGGTGCCGATCAGAAACAGCATCACCAGGATGGCTCTGAGGTCCTGCCGCTGCCAGACGTAGCGAAATCCGTCGATGAGACCACCCGGGGTGCGCACCGCCCGGTCGGTGATATGCAGCGCGTGCACGCGCAGCAGAGCGAGCGAGCAGAGCACCGCGCCGAAGGAGATGCCATTGATGACGAAGGCCCAGCCCGTGCCCAGCGTCGCGATGCAGAAGCCGGCGGCGGCCGGGCCGATCATGCGTGCGGCGTTGAAGGACGTGGAATTCAGCGCCACTGCATTGGATAAATCCGCGTCCCCCACCAGTTCCGACACGAAGGTCTGTCGAACCGGAGCGTCAAAGGCGCTCGCGCAACCAAACAGAAACGCGAACACATAGACCTGCCACAACCGAACCCACCCCGCGACGGTCAGCGCCCCCAGGGCGAGCGCCAGCGCTGCCATCGTCGCCTGGGTCACCATGAGAAGCCTGCGCTTCGACAGGTGATCGGCGGCAAATCCGGTCCATGGCAGCAGCAGCAGCTGCGGCCCGAACTGCAGCGACATCACCAGTCCCACGGCGCTCGCGCTGTGATGGGTGAGCTGCGTGAGCACGAGCCAGTCCTGTGCCACGCGCTGCATCCACGTGCCGACGTTGGAGACGAGCGCACCGCCCGCCCAGAGGCGATAGTTGAAGTTGGCGAGCGACCGGAATGGCCCCCGAGCCAGGCGCGTCATGCTGCAGCGGGTGGCGACCCGGCGCCCGGTCCGGGACCCGGGCGCGGCCTCGGCGTGGGGAACGCGACCGTGACCCGCAGGCCGCCTCCGGCCGCATCGCCCAGGGTTACGCGGGCACCGTGCCGCTCGGCGACGGCCTTGACGATCGCGAGGCCCAGGCCGCAGCCCCCCTCGGGAGCCGAGGCGCGGCGGTGAAAGCGATCGAACGCGCGGGCGCGCTCGGAGGGCGGGATGCCCGGGCCGCTGTCGCTGACTTCGAGCTGTGGGCCCGCGTGATCGGCTTCGATGGCGCCACTACGTGCGCTAGCGCGAATCAGCAACTGCACGCGTCCGCCCTCGGGTGTGTAGCGCACGGCATTGTCGAGCAGGTTGCGCACCAGGATGCGCAGCGCCTCGCGATCCCCCGAAACCGTGTCCGCCGCCGCCGGCGCTGCTGCCACCGGCGCCTCCGCTGCCACCGGCGCCTCCGCTGCCACCGGCGCTCCCGCTGCGACCGGCGCTCCCGCTTCGGCGGCCACTGACGCTGCAGCCTCGAGCGACAACTCGATCCGTCGGGCCGTTGCCAGCGTATGCATCTCCGCGAGCGCATCGGCGGCCACTGCCTGCAACGAGACGGGAATCAGGTCCCGGGCGCGCACGTCCTGCGGCTCGTTGCGCGCCAGCGCCAGCAACTGGCCGACCAGATGAATGGCGCGCTCGACGGCGATGCCGAGCTCCGCGCGGGCCTGAGCGCGTGCCGCCGGATCGGGAGCGCGATCGAGCAGCTGCAGCTGCAGCCGGACGGCCGTGAGCGGCGAGCGCAGCTCGTGCGCCGCATCCGCAATGAAGGCACGCTGCGCCGCGAAGGCGGCGTCCACGCGGCCGAGCAGGCGGTTGAGCTGATCGACCAGCGGCGCGATCTCCTCGGGCAAGGGCGCGGAGGCGAGCGGCTCGAGGCTGTAGACGTCGCGGCGCTGCACCTCGGCAGCGACGCGTCGCAGGGGCGCGAGACTTTCACCGACCACCCAGGCCATCGCGCCCGCCAGCGCCGGCAGCAGCACCAGCAGCGGAATGACCACGCGCAGCGCCGCGGCGCGCGCCAGTCCCGCCCGCACCCGGACCGGCTGCGCGACCTGGATCACCCCATCAAAGGTCTGCAGGCCGTAGACGCGCCACGACTGTCCCTGCAGCGAGACGTCTTCGTAGCCGACGTAGGGACGATCGATCGAGGGTAGACCCGGACGCGAGAGGTATTCCACGCGGCCGAGCAGATCCCAGATCTCCACGACAAAATCGCTGCCCGTGGGCGGCAGCTCCAGCCGCCCAGCGGCAGGTACCTGGTCCTCCAGCGACAGCGCCATCTGCCGCAGCTGATAGTCGAACAGCGTGGAGGTCTCGGCGAGCACACGGCGATAGGTCAGTACCCCGGCCAGCAGTGAGATCACTGCTACGAGCCCGAGCAGCGCAAGCATCAGGCGCGTACGGATCGAGGTCATCGACCGGCAGCCTCGCACGCGGGCCTTGAGCGGGTCTTAAGGCGCATCACGCGGGAACGAAGTAGCCGACACCGCGCAGCGTGCGGATCGCATCGCTGCCGAGCTTGCGACGCAGGGCATGGATGTAGACCTCCACGGCGTTGCTCTCCACCTGCTGCTCGCCCCAGCCGTAGAGTCGATCCTCGAGCTGCGCACGCGACAGCACGGCACCGGGCCGCTGCAGCAGCGCCTCGAGCACGGCAAACTCGTGTGCCGACAGCAGCACGGGGGCGCCGTCGCGCTCGACGGAGTGCGTGACCGGATCGAGCCGAATGCCGCGATGCTGGATGGCGGGGTCGCCGCGGCCGGCCGCCCGGCGCAGCACCGAACGCATGCGTGCGGTCACCTCGTCCAGGTCGAAGGGCTTGACGATGTAATCGTCGGCGCCGGCGTCCAGACCCGCCACGCGGTCGGGCAGCTCGTCGCGCGCCGTCAGGATCAGCACGGGAGTTGCGTCATTGCGCCGGCGCAGGTCGCGTAATACTTCCAGCCCGTCGCGACCGGGCAGGCCAAGGTCGAGAAGCACCAGGTCGAAATGCTCGGCACGCAGCGCGGCGGTGCCGCTGTTGCCATCACGCATCCAGTCGATGGTGTACCCCTCCTGCCGCAGGGCCGTCTGCAGCCCCTGCGCGATCATCTGATCGTCTTCTACCAGCAGCACTCGCATGGCATGATCGTTCGTTGACAGGGCCGCATCGCATCGATAGCTTATCCGGCATGCGCGTGACCTGCATCCGGCAGCAACAAACCCGTCCTGATCGGGCGGGCATGCGCTTGCGCCAGTAGCTGCCTCCAGCAGCCTCCTTTCCGGCCTCAGCGCCACCCGTCCCGCCACTGGCGGGGTTCATGTTGGGCTTCGTCGGCGACGTTATCGCGCAGGAGCCCGACATGACACGTACCTTCACCGAAGCCGATATAGAGCGTATCGCCCAGGGACTCATCGATCGTTCACTTCCAAAAGCCGAGTGGACGCATGCGGCGCATTTCGCTGCGGCGCTGTGGCTGCTGAGGCAGCGCGGCGCCCTGGCCATGACCGAATTGCCGCCGCTGATCCGCGCCTATAACGAGGCCACCGGCGTGGTGAATGGCGACAGCAGCGGCTACCACGAAACCATCACCGTGGCGTCTCTGCGCATCGGACAGGCCTGGCTCGAAGAGCGCGCGCAGCTCGCCCTGCACGCCGCCCTCAACGAACTGCTGGAAAGCCCCTATGGTCGCTCCGACTGGATCCTTGCCTACTGGTCCAAGGATCTGCTGTTCTCCGTCGCGGCGCGCAGAACCTGGGTCGACCCTGACCTGAAACCATTCGCATTGCCGGTATGGCATTCAACCCGGACAATGCACGAATGTCCCTGATCGCACTTCGCGATGCGCGTATCGCCTTCGGTGAGCGGCCGCTCCTGGACGGAGCACAACTCACGCTGCTGGCCGGCGAGCGGCTCGGGCTGATCGGGCGCAATGGGACCGGCAAGTCGACGCTGCTCGCGGTGCTGGCGGGCCGCGTGCAGCTCGACGAAGGCGAGTTGCAGCGGCGTGACGGCTTGCGCATCGCGCTCGTGGAACAGGAGCCGGATCTGCCCGCGGCCGACAGCCTGCATGACAGTCTCCTGCTCCGCGCCCGGCTGTCCACTTCGATCAGTGGCATGCCCGCCGACGAACACGAGCACTGGCAGATC
Source organism: Gammaproteobacteria bacterium (assembly GCA_030038755.1). Taxonomy (GTDB): domain Bacteria; phylum Pseudomonadota; class Gammaproteobacteria; order Steroidobacterales; family Steroidobacteraceae; genus FEN-1191. Next base: position 19,416 of record JASHSK010000167.1, on the reverse strand, counting down.
GGGTGGCGGCTCGGTGAGTTTCTGGATCGCTTCGGTCTGACGGGCACGATCTCCCCGGTGACCTGTTCGGGCGGGGAGCGCAAGCGTGCTGCGCTGGCGCTTGCGCTCGCGCTGCAACCGGATCTGCTGCTGCTCGATGAGCCCACCAATCACCTCGACATCGAGGCGATCGAGCGCCTCGAGGAGCTGCTCCTCAAAGTGCCGGCTGCCGTCATCATCACGCACGATCGTGCCTTTCTCGACCGGGTGACGACCCGCATCATCGAACTGGACCGCGGGGTGCTGCGCTCCTACCCCGGCAGTTTCGCCGCCTACGAGCGACGCAAGGACGAGGAGCTCGCGGCCGAGGATGTCGCCCGGCGCCGCTTCGAGAAGTTCTGGCAGCAGGAAGAGGCCTGGATCCGAAAGGGCGTGGAGGCACGCCGTACGCGCAACGAAGGGCGCGTCCAGCGGCTCGAGCGGCTGCGTCTCGAGCGCCTCACGCGCCGTGAGCGGCTCGGGAACATCCGGTTTGCCCTCGATGCCGGAGAGCGCTCAGGCGATCTGGTCGCCGAGCTCGATGCCGTCAGCAAGCGCTTCGGGGCGCTGCCGCTCATCGAGGGACTCTCCGTGCGCATCATGCGCGGGGATCGCATCGGGCTGATTGGTGCGAACGGCGCCGGAAAATCAACCCTGATCCGGCTGATTCTCGGCGAGCTCGCCCCGGACGCCGGGACGGTGCGGCTCGGAACGCGCCTGAGCGTCGCCTACTTCGATCAGCTGCGCACACAACTGGATCCGGATGCCACGCTCGCCGAGGCCATCAGCCCCGGTTCGGACTGGGTGCAGCTCGGCGCCGAGCGCAAGCACATCGCCAGCTACCTCGGGGAGTTCCTGTTCCCGGCGCAACGCGCCCACTCGCCGGTCAGGATGCTCTCCGGCGGCGAGCGCAACCGACTCCTGCTGGCGCGACTATTCGCAGCGCCCGCGAACCTGATTGTCCTGGACGAGCCCACCAACGATCTGGACATCGAGTCCCTCGAGCTGCTCGAGCAGCGGCTGCAGGACTACGCGGGAACGCTGCTGCTGGTCAGCCACGACCGGCGATTTCTCGACAACGTCGTGACGCAGACGCTCGCGGCCGACGGCGACGGGTCATGGCGTGAATACGTGGGCGGCTACAGTGACTACCTGCGGCACCGATCCCCGGCGAGGCCCCACCACGCCGTTACCATCACGCAGACTCCGGTGACAGCGGTCACGCCGGATGCGGCGCCCAGGACGCGCGCCCGGCCGACCTACAAGGAGCAGCGTGAGCTTGCGGCGCTTCCCGCAGAGATCGAGGCGCTCGAGCACGAGCAGGCGCAGCTCAGCGCCCGCATGAGTGGGGCTGACTATTATCGGATGGGAGGCGAGCAGATCCGCGCCGACCGCCGGCGCCTCGAGGAGCTCGAGACGCTGCTGCTGCAGAAATTTGCCCGCTGGGAATGGCTCGAGGAGCGCGCCCACGTAACCGACTCAGCTTCCGGGTCGGCCGCGAAGTGACTCCGGAAAATCAACGCCGCTCGGACGCGACGCGAGGAAAAGTCGCCATCGCAGCGCCATCGTGTCACTCTATGACTCCGTAGAAGGCAGCCTACCGTGGACGGCGGATGCGGTACGGATATGCTCGACAGCCCCTCAAGCCCGGCTCCTGCGAGGCCACTCCCATGAGAGATGCATTCCGACAGCTGATTTTCGGCGCCTGTGCCTGCGTGATAATCGGAGCGGCCCCCGTGGCGGCGCGGGCGGCCGCGTCGACGACGCGGCTGCGCGCCGACTGCAGGTCATTCAAGGGCTTCACGATTCCAGCCTCTGCGATCGGTTTGCCCACCGGTGGGGCGACGGTCGAGACCGCGGTGACCGTCAGGGCATCCGAGCCGGGCAACGTCGACGGCGCCTTCTGCAAGTTGACGGGAATCATCGCGAACGCCACGACTTCGAAGGCCGTATTCGAATTCGAGATCAACCTGCCGGATGCCTGGAATGGTCGTGCCCTGCAGATGGGCGGGGGCGGGTATGACGGCTCGCTCGTGGACGCGCTGGGTCCCTACACGCTGCAGCTGCCGGGCGAGGACACGCCGCTGAAGCGCGGCTACGTCACCCTCGGCAGCAATGGCGGTCATCGCGGCGGCCGTGGATTCGACGGCACGTTCGGTCTTGACGATGAAGCGCTGCTCAACTATGGCAAGGAGTCGGTGAAGAAAACGCACGACGTTGCCATCGCCATCATCCACAAGGCCTATGGCCGCGGGCCGCGCCGATTCTATTTCATCGGCGGGTCACAGGGCGGACACGAGGCACTCGACGCCGCTGCGCGCTACCCCGACGACTACGACGGCGTCGTCGCGGATTTCCCCGCCTACGACGTGACCATGCTGCACCTGGGTTCGTGGAATGTCGGTCGCGCGCTGTATGCGGATCATGGGGCCGGCTGGATGGACGCGGCGCACGTCAGGCTGCTCACGGACGCCGTGATGGCCACGTGCGACGGGCTCGACGGCGCCAGGGATGGGATCATCAGCGACGTGGCCGCCTGCGACGCGGCCTTCGACGTGAAGACGCTGCGCTGCCCGGATGGGGGCACGGGGACGAGCTGCCTGTCCGACGCGCAGCTGAAGGCGGTCGAGACGATCTCCTCGGATTACAGCCCGGGCTTCAGCATCGCGGGAATGACCACGTTCCCAAAGTGGGCGCTCCTCGAAGGGTCGAGGTTCGCCGGTCCATCGAACTTTGGGACGGTCTCGCAGCCCTCCAATCCGCTGTCCGGAAAGGAGCCCCTGCTCTATAGCGCGGGCGATGCAACGATCAAGTACATCATCACCCGGGATCCGCAGTTCGACACGCTGCAATTCGATCCGAAGCAGTACCAGGCCCGGATCGCCACCGTCGCGTCAATCATGGACGTAACCGACCAGAGCCTGGAGCGCTTTCGGGCAAGGGGTGGGAAGATCATCATGACGCACGGCACCGTGGACGAACTCATCACGCCCTACAACTCGATCGCCTACTACGACCGTCAACTCGCCCAGTTCGGTCAGAAGCGACTCCACAGCTTCCTGCGCTTCTATCTCATCCCCGGCTTCAGTCACGGCTTCGGCGCGTTCAACGCGAAATTCGACGCCCTGCCGGCGCTCGAGCGGTGGGTGGAGAGTGGCAGGGCTCCCGCCGGCCTGATCGCGACAGACGCCAATCCGAATGCGCACAGGACCCGGCCGCTGTGTGAATATCCGCAGTATCCGAAATTCACGGGCGCGCCCGGCACCGAGGACTCCGCGGGCAGTTTCACTTGCACCGATCAGAAGAGTAAAATCGACTGACACGGTAGCGCCATTTGATGCGCAGCAACCGGCGCTACGGGAGAGCGCCATGTTGCGATCGAAGTTACCTCGGCCATGGCAGCCGCGCGTCAGCGACAGCCCTGCGTTCAATCCCTTCGCCCATGCCACCGAGTCTGAAACCAGCCTCAGCGAACAGATCGAGGACGTAGAGGGGCAGGTCCAGACGCCGGCCGACAGACCGGCCGCGGCGAGCCGTAGTGATGCCGTCGAGTGCGACGAATCACCGTCCTCGGTGACTGCGGAAGCCCCGACAGGCAAACGCAGGTGGTACGCGAGCCTGGTTGAACGATTTGCCAGACACTGAGACGCGACGCCGGCGGGCCGTGGCTACGGCGCTCGCGGTCGCGTAACACGACCGCGACGGGGCGACCTCATTGAATAGTGCCTGGCTTACCGTGAGTTCCGGCGCGCTCGCCGCGCAGATCAACCCCGCGGGGGCGCAACTATCAATTCTGCGGGACTCATCGGGCCGCGAGCTGTTGTGGGACGGCAATCCGGCTTTCTGGACCGGACGGGCACCGTTGCTGTTTCCGATCGTGGGTACTCTGGTCGGCGGGACGTACCGGGTTGCGAACAGGACCTACGCGCTGTCGCGTCACGGCTTTGCACGCGACAAACCTTTCGAGGTTCTGAGCACCTCGGCGACCTCGGCCCTGTTGCGACTGAAAGCAGATGCTCAGACCCTGGCGGTCTATCCGTTTCACTTCCAGCTGCAGGTGCACTTCGAGGTCTCTGGCCCGACGCTCACCGTGACGACCTCCGTGCAGAACGAGGGCGATACGCCGATGCCTGCAAGCTTCGGCTATCACCCGGCGTTCCGCTGGCCGTTGCCATTTGGCGCCGCGCGGGCCTTGCACGCGATCGAGTTCGATCTCGATGAACCGGCACCGATTCGCCGCCTCGATGCCGCCGGCCTGGTGACGCCTGTCCGATATCCCACGCCGATTCACGCACGGCGTCTGCAGCTCGACGATGAGCTGTTCGTAAACGACGTGCTGATCCTCGACGCCGTCCGCAGCCGGGGCGTGCGCTACGGCGCAGACACCGGTGCCGGGCTCGCCGTCAAGTTCCCGGATACACCCTATCTCGGTCTCTGGAGCAAGCCTGGCGCGCCTTTCATCTGTATCGAGCCCTGGCACGGGATGGCAGATCCTGTGGGCTTTACCGGAGATTTCACGGAAAAGCCGGGCGTATTCATCGTGCCGGCGGGCGCAGAGCGCGAGCTCAGGATGCAGGTGACACTGATGAGCGGTTGACCGGATCACTGGCAGAGGTAGAGAATCAGCCGAGCAACACGACCGGTACCCGACCGATCAGGAGAAATAAAATGAGACGCGTTGCTGTCATTGCGCTTGCGAACATACTGAGTCTGTTGGCACTGCCGGCGCTGGCGCATCACTCGGCGTCGCCGTTCGACTCGACCAGGACAGTCACACTGTCGGGAGTGGTGAAGGACTTCGAGTACACCAACCCTCATTCGTGGTTGGTCATCGATGTGACGGACTCGGGTGGCAGGGTGTCCAGCTGGAGTTTCGAGTCGCAGGGTCCGGCCTTTCTGGTTCGCATTGGAATTCTGAAGAGCGACCTTACCCCCGGCACTTCGGTGACTGTGACCGGTCACCCGATGCGGGACGGCACTCACGCCGCCTCGTTCATGAGGGCAGTACGAGCGGACGGTAAGGTATTCGGCATGGGCAGCCGGGGCGCCAGACGTACGACAACCCCCGGCTGATGCGGCAGCGATGATCCGGGGGGACCATGGAAGCACGCATTCATGAGCAGTGCAGACAGATGGCGACGGCGACCGTCGTCGTGGTGATGGCGTTGGCCTTTGCGTTGTTCCGGGCGGGCAACGCCGACGCTCAGCAGGCGCCGGACTCGCGCCAGTCGGGCGATATCATGATCAGCGCCGCGCAGGGAGCCACGCCGGTCGCCCAACCTGGTCCGGACACGCCGGTACCGGCCTGGGCGCAGCAGTCCTACGACGCCTATCTTCAAATGAAGGCCGAGGCGCATGGCGGCACGCATTACACGCGGGAAACCTACGCGCGCATGCCAGACTGGTCAGGAATCTGGGACCACGTTGACGGATTCGCCTGGGATCACACGGTCAACCCCATCGCCAAGCGGGACGCCCCGGAGCAATTGCAGGCGATCTTCGACCATTGCCGCTCCTTTCCGTGCGCCGGCTGGGTGACGGCGGCATTGAAGCCGGCGTACGCGCTTCGGTTCCGGGAAAAGATGATCGCGGGGGGGCACGGAGTCTCCTGGGATTATCTGAGCGCCTGCCTGCCAACCGGATTCCCGCGCGACATGCTGGTCAGCGCCGGTGGCGAGCGTTACTTCATGATCTCCCCGACGATGACTTTGATGTACTACCAGTCGGACGAGGGCAATCGCGTGATCTTCACGGACGGGCGGGGTCACATCCCGCCCGATGAAGCCTATCCGATGTGGGCCGGCGACTCGATCGGGTTCTGGGATGGGGACACCCTCGTCGTGCATACGCTCTATCTGCGCAATATCGAGCTCAACCGCAATCTTCCCGCCGACAGCGAGCAAGCCAGCGTGGTCGAGCGCATCAGGATGACCGATCCCAACACCCTGCAGGATCAGGCCACGCTGTATGATCCGAAGATGCTCTACAGACCCTGGTCAGGCGTGCAGACGTTCAAGAGAGATACCAGCGCCCACGCCCTGGTGGATCTTTATTCGTGTGCGGAAAACAATAACGTGTATCAGGGCAAGAACGGCGAGTCGGAAATCCTGCTGCCGGGCCAGACGATCACGATGAAGCAGGCTTATACCTTCCCCGACCAGATTCAGAACGTGCTCGAGAACAAGGTGATCGAATACGGTGCCAGGCTCCTGCACGAAAAGCCCTCGATAGACACGCAGTAACCACCCGGGTCTCTGCATACACGAGAATCGGGGAGGCGTTGCCTCGACTCGCCGGCGAGCTCAGCCGGCGACCGCCGCCTTTTCCACCGACCGCACGATATAGCCGCCGGATTTGTCATCGGGCTGCAGCGCGAGCAGCCCCCGCTTCTGCCCTTCGGCCAGCAGATCGTTGAAGGACCGGAACCCGTAGAAGCGCTCGTTGAAGCCCGGATGGCGCCGCTTGATCGCCTGTTTGATCATCGAGCCCCAGATCGACTCGCTTTCCCCCCGCTCCTCGAGCAGCGCATCGAGCGTCTCGACCACGAGCTCCAGAGCATCGGACAGGTCCGAACTGCGATTCTCGGCCCCACCGGCCGCGGCCGGCGGGGCGGGGGCTGCCGGAGCCGCCGGCATCGCACTGCGGCGCCGCCTCCTGGGCTCCTTGCGCACCAGGTCGTCGTAGTAGATGAACTCATCGCAGTTGTTGATGAAAAGATCGGAGCTGGAATTCTTCACTCCGACGCCGATCACCCGCTTGGCGTTTTCGCGCAACTTGCTCACCAGCGGAGAAAAGTCGGAATCTCCGCTGATGATCACGAACGAGTCCACATGCCCCTTGGTGTAACAGAGGTCCAGCGCATCCACGACCATGCGGATGTCGGCAGAATTCTTGCCGGACTGGCGCACATGTGGGATCTCGATGAGCTCGAACGCCGCCTCGTGCAGCCCACGCTTGAACTCCTTGTAGCGGTCAAAGTCGCAGTATGCCTTTTTGACCACAATGTGGCCCTTCAGCAGCAGCCGCTCGAGCACCTTCTCGACGTCGAAGTGCGGGTAGTTCGCGTCGCGCGCACCCAGGGCGATGTTCTCCAGGTCGAGAAACACCGCCATGGTGGCGTCGGAAGTGCTGGAATTGGCTTGGTTACTCATGATTCTCCATAAGGTGGTGCGACCACGCCCGGAAGCGATGCCGGCCAGGTCGGAACGGATCGAAAGGATACGCTTTCCGGGCCGGACGCATCCTACGGATTGCTGATCCGCCAGCGCCCGGGCAGCCCGTCGCGCTGGGGTGAACCCGGCCGGCAAGCGTCGTAGAATGGACCCCGGCATGCAAAGACGACAGTTCCTGCTGGGTACGACCGCGGCCGGGCTCGCCGGCGCGCTCGGGGCGTTGACCGCGTGGCGCGTGGCGCACGGCGCTCACTATGTGGTCGTGCACTCGGATGCCCAGTGGCAGCGGTTGCTCGCTCCGGCGCGCTACGAGGTGCTGCGCGAGGGATCGACCGAGATGCCCTTCTCCAGTCCGCTGCTGCACGAGGAGCGCAAGGGCATCTTCGCCTGCGCGGGCTGCGAGCTGGCCCTGTTCTCCTCGGCCACGAAGTTCGACAGCGGCACCGGCTGGCCGAGCTTCTGGGCACCGCTGCCGCACGCCGTGGACACGCGCCTGGACCGCTCGTTCGGCCTGGTGCGCACGGAGGTGCTCTGCGCGGGTTGCGGCAGCCATCTCGGGCACGTATTTCACGATGGCCCGCCGCCCACGGGGCTGCGCTACTGCATGAACGGCCTGGCGCTGACGTTCCGGCCGGCGTCGTCCGCACTGGGCAGTTAGCCTCACGCGCCGGGCGCGTAGCCTCACGCGCCGGGCGCGTAGCCTCATACGCTGGGCGCATCGCCTCACGCACTGGGCACGTCGCCTCACGCATTCGGCGCGTCAGCGTCTCTTCGGCAGATACAGGTCCGTGAGCGTGCCCTCGTAGCCTTCCGCTGCAAAGGCGACGGTCTCGCTGAGCGTCGGATGCGCATGCACGGTGAGACCGATGTCGGCGGCATCCGCCCCGAGCTCCACCGCCAGGGCCACCTCGGCGATGAGCTCCCCTGCATTCGTACCGACGATACCCCCGCCGAGCAGGCGGTGGCTCTCGGGGTCGAACAGCAGCTTGGTGAAGCCCTCATCGCGGCCGATGGAGAGCGAGCGACCGCTCGCCGCCCATGGAAACACGCTGCGCTCGAGCGCCACGCCCTGCGCCTTCGCCGCGCTCTCCGTGAGACCGACCCACGCGACCTCGGGGTCGGTGTAGGCCACGGAGGGAATCACGCGCGCATCGAAGTAGCTCTTGTGTCCGGCGGCCACTTCGGCGGCGACCTTGCCCTCGTGTGTCGCCTTGTGCGCGAGCATCGGGGGTCCCGCGATGTCCCCGATGGCAAAGATATGCGGCACATTGGTGCGCATCTGCCGATCCGTCGCGATGAAGCCGCGCGCATCGACCTGTACGCCGGCGCGCTCGGCGCCGATGCGCGTCCCGTTCGGCGTGCGGCCCACGGCCACCAGCACGTGATCGTAGGCGGCGCTGCTCGCGGCGCCACCGGCGTCCTGAAAGCTCACCTGCAGCGCCGCCGGCGCAGCGTTGACGGCGGTCACGCGCGTCGAGAGCAGGATCTTGCCGTAGCGGGCGCGAATGCGCTTCTCCAGCGGACGCACGAGATCCGGATCGCAGCCGGGCATGAGCTGATCCGTCAGCTCGACCACGTCGATGTGCGCGCCAAGCGCCTCGTAGACGCAGGCCATCTCCAGGCCGATGATGCCGCCGCCGATGACCAGCAGACGTCCGGGGTCCGCCGGTAGCTCGAGAGCACCCGTGGAGTCGATGATGCGCGCGTCTTCGGGCAGAAACGGCAGCCGCGCGGATTCCGATCCGGCAGCGATGATGCACTGGTCAAAGCGGATGGTTTCGCGCGCCGCCGCTGCCGACACCTCGAGCGTGTGTGGGCCGACGAACCGCCCGCTGCCCCGAAGCACTTCGACTTTGCGTTGCCGGGCGAGCGTCGCGAGGCCTCCCGTGAGCCGATCGACGATCCCGGTCTTCCAGGCGCGCAGCCGGCCGAAATCCAGCTGCGGCTGTCCGAATGCAATGCCGTGCGCGCTCATCTCGCGCGCGTCCTCGACGACCTTGGCCGCATGCAGCAGCGCTTTCGAGGGGATGCATCCGACGTTCAGGCATACGCCTCCGAGTTTCTCCCAGCGCTCCACGAGCGTCACCTCAAGCCCCAGGTCTGCCGCTCTGAACGCCGCGGTGTAGCCGCCGGGACCCGCCCCGAGCACCAGCAGCTGCGTGCGGCGGTTTGCCTCGGGCTCGGGCTCGCCACCGGCGATCTCCGGCGCGGCGCGCGCCGTGGGCGGCTGCGCCGTCTGCTGCGGCTTCGCTGCGGCCGGCGCCGCCGGTACGGCCGCCGATGCGGCGGCACTGGCACTGCTCTCGCCCCGGCCATCGCCCTTGCCGTCGCTCTTACCTGCGCTTGCGGGTGCTTCAGCCTGCAGCCGCGCGAGCACCGTGCCCTTCGAGACCCGACTGCCCTTGGTGACCAGCACCTCGGTGATGCGCCCGACAGCGGTGGACGGCACATCCATGGTGGCCTTGTCCGTCTCGAGCGTGATCAGCGGCGTGTCGATTTCGACGCGATCGCCGGGCTTGATCAACACGTCGATGACGGCCACGTCCTTGAAGTCCCCGAGGTCGGGGCAGGTCAGCTCCGTCGGCTCGCTCACGGCACGGCCTCGATCAGGGCGTGCACATCCGCCAGCGCGCTGGCCAGATAGCTCGTGAAGCGGGCACCGGCCGCCCCATCGATGACGCGATGATCGTAGGACAGCGACAGCGGCAGGATCAGGCGCGGCACGAATGCGCCGTCGCGAAACACCGGTCGCATGCTGGCGCGCGATACGCCCAGGATGGCGACCTCCGGCGCATTGATGATCGGCGTGAAGGCCGTGCCGCCGATGCCGCCGAGACTCGAGACGGTAAAGCTGCCGCCCTGCATCTGCGCGGCGGACAGCTTGCCGGCACGCGCCAGTCCCGCCAGCTCCGCCAGCGTACGCGCCGTCTCGTAGATATCCTTCTGATTGGCATCGCGGATCACCGGCACCAGCAGCCCATTGGGCGTGTCGGCAGCGAAGCCGATATGCACGTACTTCTTCAGCACCAGGTTCTGCCCGCTCTCGTCGAGCGAGGCATTGAACTGCGGGAAGCGCTGCAGTGCCTTTACGCAGGCGCGTACCACGAAAGCCAGCGTGGTCAGGCGAATGCCGGCCGCCTCGGCGCGGTCCCTGAGGCTCACGCGCATCTGATCGAGCTCGGTGATGTCGGCCTCATCGAACTGCGTGACGTGCGGCAGGTTGACCCAGCTGGCCGCCAGCCGCGGTCCGGAGATGCGCTGCACGCGATTCAGCGGCTGCACTTCGACGGGGCCGAACTGCGCGAAATCCGGCACCGGCACGCGCGGCCATCCGGCCACACCGCCCGCGCCCGCACTCGCCCTCGACATCACCGACTTCACGAAGCTCTTGAGATTCTCGGCGGTGATGCGTCCTTTCTCCCCCGTGCCGTGCACACTCGCGAGGTCCACACCGAGCTCGCGCGCGAACTTGCGCACCGAGGGGCTGGCGTGCGCGCGCGCAAAGCCCACCTCGTTGATCGGCGGCAGCGCGCGGTCGCTCACGGCCGGCGTCGCTGCCTGCGGCACGACCTGTGGCGCGACCTGCGGCACTACCCGTGGCGCGACCCCTGGCACGCCAGCCGATGCGGGACTCGCCGCCGCGGCGGGCGAGGTCCTGGCCGCCGGTCCTGCGGCCGGGCTGGGCGCGGCGGCTGAGCTCTGCGCTGCGCCCGAGCTCTGCGCTGCGCCCGAGCTCTGCCCGGCTGAGCTGCGGGGGCCCTGCCCCTCCCGTGCCCCATCAACGGTTTTCAGGGTAGCAATCACACTGCCGCTGGACACCCGCGATCCGGACTTGACGTGCAGCTGCTCGATCACGCCCGCCTCGGGCGAAGGCACGTCCATCGTCGCCTTCTCCGACTCGAGCGTCAGCAGCGGCGTGTCCACCGCGACCGTGTCGCCCGCCTTCACGAGCACATCGATCACGGCCACATCGGAGAACCCGCCCAGATCGGGCACCTGAATGTCTTTGGAAGCCAAGGAATCCCCGCCCTGTCAGCTGCCAATCGGATCGGCTTTTTCCGGATCGATGCCGAGCGCATCGAGGGCGGCGGCCACACGCGCCCGCGGCAGCCGCCCTTCGTCCGCAAGGCCCTTGAGCGCTGCCAGTGTGATGAAGTTGCGATCGACCTCGAAGTGTGCCCGCAGCGGTGCGCGCGCGTCGCTGCGGCCGAAGCCATCGGTGCCGAGCGTCAGGTAGCGTTGCGTGAGCCAGGGGCGGACCTGATCGGGCACGTTGCGCATATAGTCGGTGGCGGCCACCAGCGGCCCGGGACACTGCCCGAGCAGTTGCCGTACGTAGGGAATGCGCGGCTCGCCCTGGGGATGCAGCAGATTCCAGTGATCGCAGGCGAGCGCCTCACGACGCAGCTCGCTGAAGCTGGTCACCGAATACACGTCGGCCTGCACGCCGAAGTCGCCTTCCAGCCGCTCGGCCGCCGCCAGACACTCTCGCAGGATCGTGCCACTGCCGAGCAGCGTGACGCGCAGCGCGCCCGGCCCGCCCGCGGCCCCGCCTGCCGCGCGCACGCGATAGCCGCCGCGCAGGATCCCTTGCTGCACGCCCTCGGGCAGCGGCGGGTGCGCATAGTTCTCGTTCATCAGCGAGATGTAATAGAACACGTTCTCGCCGTCGGCATACATGCGCTTGAGCCCGTCGTGGATGATCACGGCGAGCTCGTAGGCGTAGGTGGGATCATAGGCGCGGCAGTTGGGAATGGTGGTCGCCACCAGCTGGCTTTGGCCATCCTGGTGCTGCAGGCCCTCGCCCGCGAGCGTGGTGCGTCCGGCTGTGCCGCCCAGCAGGAAACCGCGCGCCTGCATGTCGCCCGCGGCCCATAGAAAGTCGCCGACGCGCTGGAAGCCGAACATCGAGTAGTAGATGTAGAACGGCACCATGCCGATGCCGTGGTTCGCGTACGAGGTCGCCGCGGCCAGCCACGAGCACACCGAGCCGGCCTCGCTGATGCCCTCCTCGATGATCTGTCCCTTCTTGTCCTCGCGGTAGGACATCAGGGTCTCGGCGTCGACCGGCGTATACAGCTGCCCGACCGAGGAATAGATACCGACCTGGCGGAACAGACCCTCCATGCCGAAGGTGCGTGCCTCGTCCGGCACGATCGGCACGATGTGCTTGCCGATGTTCTTGTCCTTCAGCAGCGCGGTGAGAATGCGCACGAAAGCCATCGTGGTGGAGATCTCGCGCTCGGCCGTGCCATCCAGGATCGGGCGGAAGGCCTCGAGCGGCGGGACCGTCAGCGGTGCAGCACTGGGCTTGCGCGCGGGCAGGTAGCCGCCGAGGACACGGCGGCGTTCATGCAGGTAGCGCATCTCCTCGCTGTCCGCGGGGGGCTTGCGAAACGGCAGCCGCTCCAGATCCTCGTCGGGCACCGGAATGTTGAAGCGATCGCGCAGCTCGCGTAGCGCCTCCGTGTCGAGCTTCTTCTGCTGGTGCGCGACCATCTGACCCTCGGCGCTCTTGCCGAGGCCGAAGCCCTTGACCGTCTTGGCGAGGATCACCGTGGGCTTGCCCTGGGTGCGCACCGCGGCGCTATAGGCCGCGTACACCTTGCGTGCGTCGTGCCCGCCGCGGTTCAGATGCCAGATGTCCTCATCGGACATGTTGGCGACCATCTCCTTGAGCACCGGGTCCTTGCCGAAGAAGTGCTCGCGCGTGTAGGCGCCACCCTTCGCCTTGAAATTCTGGTACTCGCCGTCCACGCACTGTTCCATCACGCGCCGCAGGATGCCCTCGGTGTCACGCGCCAGCAGCGGGTCCCAGCGCGAACCCCACAGCACCTTGATCACGTTCCAGCCGGCTCCGAGAAACGCCGCCTCCAGCTCCTGGATGATCTTGCCGTTGCCGCGCACCGGTCCGTCGAGGCGCTGCAGGTTGCAGTTGATCACGAAGATCAGATTGTCGAGCGTCTCGCGCACCGGCATCGTCAGTGCGCCCATCGACTCCGGCTCGTCCATCTCTCCATCGCCGCAGAAACACCACACCTTGCGGTCCGACGGGGCGACCAGGCCGCGGTGCTCCAGGTAGCGGATGAAGCGCGCCTGGTAGATCGCCATCATGGGCCCCAGGCCCATGGACACGGTGGGAAACTGCCAGAAATCGGGCATCAGCCACGGATGCGGGTAGGAGCTCAGGCCATCGCCCGCGACTTCCTGGCGGAAGAAGCGCAGTTGCTCCTCGGACAGACGCCCCTCCAGGTAGGCGCGCGCGTAGATCCCGGGGGAGGAATGACCCTGAATGTAGATCAGGTCGCCGGGATGCCCGGGGCTGGGGGCGCGCCAGAAGTGATTGAAGCCGACCTCATAGAGCGTGGCCGAGGAAGCATACGTGGAGATGTGACCGCCATACTCGCTGGACTTGCGGTTTGCCTGCACCACCATCGCCACGGCATTCCAGCGGATATAGGCCTCGATGCGCCGCTCGAGCGCCCGATCGCCCGGATACGGCGGCTCCTGCCCGACGGCGATGGTGTTGACGTAGGCGGTATTGGGCCGGAACGGCAGATAACCGCCGGAACGGCGCGTGTGGTCGATCAGTCGCTCGAGCAGAAAGTGTGCACGCTCGGGACCCTCGGCGCGCAGCACCGAATCGATCGACTCCAGCCACTCGCGTGTCTCTACCGGGTCAGCATCCTGCGTCCCGGCCACCTCCGGAGTCGTGTCGTGGTTGACGTCGTTCACGGTTCGACGACCTCCCGCACGACCTCTGTCAAAAAGCTCGATATCTCGTTAATCATGATCGCAATTCTAGTGCTTTCCGCACGCAGGCGCTGCCGGCCGAAGAAACCGCCTCGAAGGAGCCGCCGCATGCGCTGCGCCGGCGATACCCGGTTCTCGGAGATTCCAGGCGCTTCTCGGAGACTCCGGGCGCGTGTGGAGTTATTATTGCAGCTCTACATTACGCGAGCCGGCCGAGCTCGCCGAGCCGCAGCCGGCGGCCCTGCCCGCATTCGTGCGAGGTTGCATCATGAAAAATTTTTTAGTTGCACATCCGCTGTCGCGCACGCTGGCAGTGGCGATCGCCGCTGCGCTGTTCACCGCCGGCGCGGGCCACAGCGCGCTGGCGGCCCAGGCTCGCGGCTTTGGTGGCGGCGCACGCGCCGGCTTCGGCGCACCCGCGGCGCGCGGTTTTGCGGGACGTGGCTTTGCGGGACGTGGTTTCTACGGCCCGCGTGGCCGCTTTGGACCCTATTATGGCTGGGGTCTCGGCTGGGGCTGGGGTTGGGGGTTCGGGCTAGGCTGGTATCTGCCGGTGCTGCCGCTGTACTACTCCACCTACTGGTGGGACGGCGTGCCCTACTACTACGCAAACGATTACTACTACGAGTGGAACCCGACCGTCGGCCAGTACGAGGCGGTGGTGCCGCCACCGGGAGTGACGCAGCAGACTCAGGCGGGCGTCGCACCAGCATTGGGCGCGGGCGGAACCTCGGAACTGTTTGCCTACCCCAAGAATGGGCAGTCGCCCGCTCAGCAGGCCACGGACAAAGAGCAATGCCGCGCCTGGGCGCGCTCGCAGATCGGTGCGCCCGACAATGGCAACGCTGCCGCAGGTGGCAGCGAGCCCGCGCCTGACGCTGGCGCCGCGGCCAGCGGCAGCGCACCCCCCGGCGATGCCTCAGCCGTGGGCGCCTTGCAGCAGGCCGCTCAAGGTGCGCCACCGCCGCCCGCCGACCCTCCCGCCGCGCAACCCCCCAACGCGCAACCTCCCGGCACGTCGAGCACAGCGCCAACCGCTGCCGCTGCGGAGGCGCAGGACGTTCAGCACTCGGCCTATCTGCGCGCCGAGGCCGCCTGTCTGGAAGGCCGCGGATACAGCGTGCAGTAACCGCCGCGCGCGCCGAGCGCCGCGCGCAGCCCTTGGCGGCACCGTCGCTGTGGTAGGATGCGCGCGGTCACCGGCGTATCCGGCCGCCGCGACCGGTGGCCTTGAGCCACCCGTTTCTTCCTTCATTATCAACAGCATCCCCCTATCTGTGCAGACCATTTCCAGATGAGTGTGCCGCCCTCCGACACGGCAACGCTCAGCCTGCGACGTCCGGACGATTGGCATCTGCATCTGCGCGATGGTGCGGCACTGCGCGCGGTGCTGCCCTTCACCGTGACGCGCTTCGCGCGCGCCATCGTCATGCCGAATCTGGATCCGCCCATCACTACGAGCGCCGCGGCGTTGGCCTACCGCGAGCGCATCCGCGCCGCGCTGCCCGCCGGGGCGCGCTTTGAGCCGTTGATGACGCTGTATCTGACCGACGAGACCTCGGCCGAGGAGATCCGGCGCGCGCACGCGAGCAGCGCCGTCGCCGGCTGCAAGCTCTACCCTGCCGGGGCAACCACGCACTCAGCCGCCGGTGTGCGCGACGTGGGCCACCTGCAGGCGGCGCTCGAAGCGATGACGGAAGTCGATCTGCCGCTGCTGGTGCACGGCGAAGTGGTCGACGCGCGCGTGGACATCTTCGAGCGCGAGGCACGCTTCATCGAACAGGTGCTCGCACCGCTGGTGGAGCGATATGCGCGGCTGCGTGTGGTACTCGAGCACGTCAGCACTCGCGCCGGCGTGCAGTTCGTGCGCAGCGCACGCCCCGGGGTCGCCGCCACGGTCACGCCGCAGCACCTGCTGTTCAACCGCAACGCGCTGTTTGCCGGCGGGTTGCGCCCGCATCTGTACTGCCTGCCCGTGCTGAAGAGCGAACCGGACCGGCGTGCGCTCATCGAGGCGATCGCCGCGGGTGACGCGCGCTTCTTTCTCGGCACCGACAGCGCCCCGCACGCGCGCCACGCCAAGGAGAGCGCCTGCGGCTGTGCCGGTGTGTTCAGCGCGCATGCGGCGCTGGAGCTCTACGCCGAGGCCTTCGAGCGCGAGGGCATGCTCGCGCGGCTGCCAGCATTCGCGAGCGAGTTCGGAGCCGACTTCTACCACCTGCCCCGCAACGAAGAGCGCGTGACGCTCGAGCGCTCGCCGTGGACGGTTCCGGCAATCTATCCGTTCGGCGCCGGCGAGCTCGTGCCGCTCGGTGCCGGCGAATCCATCGGCTGGCGCCTGCAACCGCCCGTCACGGGTGCCGCGCCGGCGGGTGCCGCCGCCGCGGGTACCTCGCCGTGAGCAGCACAATACCGGCGCCTCCAGGTGCGCCGTCAAACGCGCCGCCAGGTGCACCGCCAAGCGCGCCGCCAATTGCACCGCCGGGCGCGGCCCCAGGCGCGCCATCGCCGGCGACATCGCCGATGCTCAGGCGTTTCCGCGGCTTTCTGCCGGTGGTCATCGACGTGGAGACCGGTGGCTTCCTGCCGGCCACCGATGCGCTGCTGCAGATCGCGGCGGTCCTGATCCAGATCGACGCGAGCGGGCGGCTGAGCCGCGGCGAGAGCATCTCCTATCACGTGCGGCCGTTCGAGGGCGCGCGGCTCGACCCGGCATCGCTGCAGGTCAATCGGATCGATCCGTGGCATCCACTGCGGCCGGCCATCGATGAGGGCGATGCCTTGCAGAGGATATTTCGCCACGTGCGCGCTGCGATCCGCCTGCACGGCTGTCGGCGGGCCGTGCTGGTCGGTCACAACGCCGCCTTCGATCTGGCCTTCCTGAACGCCGCGGTGGAGCGCGCGCACGTCAAGCGCAACCCCTTCCATCCCTTCTCATGCTTCGATACGGCGACGCTGGCGGGCGCCGCACTCGGTCAGACGGTGCTCGCCAAGGCGTCCATGCTCGCGGGTCTGGAATGGGACAAGTCGCGCGCGCACTCCGCCAGTTACGATGCAGAGCGCGCGGCGGACCTGTTCTGCAGCGTCTGCAACGAGCTCGCGGCGAGCTACGCGCGCGCCGACGAGAAAGCGCGTGCGCTCGGGTGGCACACGCTCCCGTGCGAGACGCCCGAGGAGGTCGAGGATGCAGCCACCGGCGAGCCCGCGACTGTCGACCCGCCGGCCGAGGGATCCGTCAGCTAGCGGCCGCGGCAACCGCGCCGGCGGATTCGAGCACGCGCTTGAGCTCGCCATTGCGATACATCTCCATCGCAATGTCACAGCCGCCGATCAGCTCGCCGTTGACGTAGAGCTGTGGGTAGGTCGGCCAGTTCGAGAAGCGCTTGAGCCCTTCGCGCAGCTCCTCGTCCTCGAAGATGTTGACGTAATGGAACCTCGCGCCCAGGCGCTGCAGCAACGAGACGGTCTGCGCCGAGAAGCCGCACTGAGGGAAGTCGGGCGTGCCTTTCATGAACAGCACGACCGGCGCGGTCGAGATCTGCTTGCGGATCCTGTCGTTGATATCCATCGCGTCGTTGGCTTGCATCATCATCACCTGCACCGCATGTGTACCGTTGCCGGCCTCGAGGGGGAGTCATTGAATTATCGCTCCTGCTCGCCTATTCTTCAAATTGCCGGAGTCCAGCGAGAACAACGACTTACAGGGAGCGGCGAATGAATCCTCTGAAGTCCGTCGGTGGTGCAGTCCTGGTGGGCGTGATCCTGGCGGTGATCGCCTCGGTCGGCATTCGGCCCGGCTTCGCGGAGCTGGGCCTCGCAGTATGGATCCACATCGTGGCGGGCGTGATGTGGATCGGGCTGCTCTACTACTTCAACGTGGTGCAGACTCCCGCGCTCGCTGCCGCGGCCGCCGACAGCGGCGGGCCCGGCGCTGCCGGCATCAGCAAGTACATCACGCGCCGCGCGCTGCTGTGGTTTCGCTGGGCCGCGGTGCTGACGTGGTTCACGGGGCTGTGGTACCTGGGCCGCTCGGGCAACCTCGGCAGTGCCGTGACGCTCGGACATCTCGGGCACGAGTACTATGGGCTCGTCATCGGCGTGGGCGGCTGGCTCGGCACGATCATGCTGTTCAATGTATGGGTGTTCATCTGGCCGAATCAGAAACTGCTGCTCGGCATGCGCGCGGGCAGCGACGAGCAGAAGGCGCGCGCGCGCCGCGTTGCCGCGCTCGCCTCGCGCATCAACTTCGTGCTCTCGATCCCGCTGCTGCTGTGCATGGGCGGCGCCAATCATGCCCTGCCCTTCTGAGGCGTCGCTGACATGACACTACCGCAGCAGGCGCCAGCGCCACAGGCCCCAGCGCCACAGGCCCCCGCAGCCCCACCGGCGCTGCCGGCCGACCTGTTCGCGCAGGTCGCCAGCGCCCTTGCCGAGGACGTCGGCGCAGGCGATGTGTCCGCGCAGCTGATTCCCGGGCGGCGTCACGCGCGCGCCCATGTGATCAGCCGCGAGGATGCGATCCTGTGCGGAGCGCCGTGGTTCGACGAGGTCTTCCGCCAGCTCGATCCCGCGGTACAGGTCGGCTGGCGCTGTGCCGAAGGTGCAGGTGTGGTGAGCGGTGCGATCGTCTGCGAGATCGCGGGTCCGGCGCGCGCACTGCTGACCGGAGAGCGCAGCGCGCTGAACTTTCTGCAGCTGCTCTCCGCGACGGCCACGGTCACGCATCGCTATGTCCAGGCGGTCGCGGGTACCGGCTGCCGCATCCTCGATACGCGCAAGACCATCCCGGGGCTGCGCACCGCGCAGAAGTACGCCGTGCGGTGCGGGGGCGGCACCAACCACCGTCTCGGCCTGTACGACATGGTGCTGATCAAGGAAAACCACATCGCCGCCGCGGGCTCGATCGGCGCCGCCGTCGCAGCCGCGCGTCACGGCAATCCCGCCGGCCGCATCGAGGTGGAAGCCGAGACGCTCCAGCAGGTACGCGAGGCGCTGGATGCACGCGCCGATATCGTGATGCTCGACGACTTCGGACTCGAGCCAATGCGCTCCGCCGTGGCGCTGAACCGCACGCACGTGCACCGCGCGCAGCTGGAGGCCTCCGGTGGCGTGACGCTCGCGTCGGTGCGCGCCATCGCCGAGACCGGTGTGGATTTCATCTCCATCGGCGCGCTCACCAAGAACGTCACCGCGATCGATCTTTCGATGCGCTTCGCGGACGCCGGCGGCTGACATCCGCCTGGCGCGGCCCCGATCGGTGCG
The DNA here is from genome assembly GCA_030038755.1 of Gammaproteobacteria bacterium. Taxonomy (GTDB): domain Bacteria; phylum Pseudomonadota; class Gammaproteobacteria; order Steroidobacterales; family Steroidobacteraceae; genus FEN-1191. Next base: position 211 of record JASHSK010000167.1, on the reverse strand, counting down.
GTCGGCGCGATCGGCGCTACTCGGCGGCCGCCACTGCCCCACTGCCGCCGGCGGGCCGCGGCGCAAACCACAGCAGCGCCAGCGGGATGAGCATCAGGATCCCCGAGATCCAGAAGAAGTCGAGGGTCGAGAGCAGATAGGCCTGGTCGGTCAGGCCCTGATTCAGCAGCGCCGCGGCCGCGTGATCGTTGAAGCCGAGCGCGCCGAGTCC
>JASHSK010000166.1 GCA_030038755.1 Gammaproteobacteria bacterium | reverse complement strand
AGAGCGAGATGCTGCAGACCGAGGTGAATCGACGTCATGTTTAGCGCCTTCAGGATTTCTGATCAGGACGGCAAGGTTTCGGGGCGCGTCGTCGAGTGCGCGCTCGAGGAGCTCAGCACGGGCGGGGTGCTCATCAAGGCCGCCTTCTCGAGCGTGAACTACAAGGACGCCCTGGCCGCGACCGGCAGCGGCAGGATTGTGCGCCGCTTCCCGCTCATCGGCGGTATCGACGTGGTCGGCGTGGTCGAATCGAGTGCCGCCGCCCCGGGCGGCCAGGTGCCCTTCGAGCCGGGCGCGGCGGTGCTGGTGACCGGCTACGACCTGGGCGTCGCGCACGACGGCGGCTTCGCGGGCTACGTGCGCGTGCCGGCGGACTGGGTGGTGCCGCTGCCGCGGGAGCTGTCCGCATTCGATGCCATGGCGATCGGGACCGCGGGCTTTACCGCAGCGCTGTCGATCGTCGAGATGGAGCGCAATGGGCTCGCCCCGGGCAACGGGCCGGTGATCGTGACCGGGGCCACCGGCGGGGTCGGCAGCCTCGCCGTGCAGTGCCTCGCGGCGCGCGGCTACGAGGTGACGGCGCTCACCGGCAAGCCGCAGGAAGAGCCGTACCTGCGCGACCTCGGCGCGCGGCACGTGCTGGCGCGCGAGACGCTGCAGATGGGGACGCGCCCGCTCGAGAAGGCCAGCTGGGCGGGCGCCGTCGATCCGGTCGGCGGCAGCACGCTCGGCTGGCTCACGCGCAGCATGCTGCCGCAGGGCTGCATTGCCAGCTCGGGGCTCACCGGAGGGACCGAGCTGCAGACCACCGTGATGCCGTTCATCCTGCGAGGAGTCAAGCTGCTCGGCATCGACTCCGTGCAGTGTCCGATGCCCATGCGCCGCGAGGTGTGGCGGCGGCTCGCGACGGATCTGAAACCGGCGAAGCTCGCGGAGACTGCACACCAGATCACGCTGCATGAGCTGCCCTCCGCCTTCGAGACCCTGCTCAAAGGGCAGGCGCGCGGGCGCTACGTGGTGCAGCTTTCCTAGCGGCAGGGTCATTTTGCCCGCGCGCGCTGCGCGTACGCCGCGACCGTCAGACGCGCTGGCGGCGTGGCCCGAAACCACCCTTTGCCTGAACTGACACTGTCGGCCCGGGCCCGCCGGTCACTGTCTCAACTTGCCTCCTCACGTACCAGTCAGCCGCAGGTGGGCACCGGAATTCGTCGGTCCCGGCCGCTTTGAGACGCTGGTCGAGCTAATCTGATCGCCCAGCTGCGGATATTCGACCGCCCTAGTGGTCTTGCTCACACAACTGCGGCCGGAGTCACCGCCACGCGCGCTAGAAATGACATGACTTCCGGCGAGAAAGTAACGCTCGCCGTTTTCCTTTCCGGCCGCGTAGCCCTTGTGACCTGGTCACTCCGAACTGGACGGACTATAGGAAAATATTCGACGATTTATCGTAGCGAGAATCCTGTGGGATAGCGGACTATGGTGGGAATCTACGCCGTTGCCGGGATTCTCTGTTTGACCGTTTTGCTGCCCCGAAGCTGATGGCTTTCCCGATGCCGGTCATCCGGGATGTCTGGATGTCGTGGCCGCCAAAATGAGTACCGAAGCTGAGCGTCTTCAATTTCGAGAGCGCTACAGGCACTCCTCGTGTTTTAGAATTCCTTAATGAAATGTAGCATCGTGGGCAAAGTTCCCAGCTCCAGCTCCAGTTCCAGCGGCTGGCGGGGCGGAGTTAAGACCACGCACCGGACTAGTCCATGTATCTGATCAGCATCGCGGTGCTGATGGTGCTCGCGCCAGTGGCGTCCGTGCTGCTCGGATTTCGCCACTCTCCAGGGGCTTCTGTCGCTGCGCTCACGCTGCGGTGGGCGGCGTTCTGGATGGTGGGCGGACGGCTATTTCTCGCTGGGTTACGCCAAGTGGTACAACCACGCTACACAGCGGCAACGATCCTCGGGATTGAGCATACGGACTCGTTGCTGGTCGTGCGTGAGCTTGGCTTCGCGAATCTCGCACTCGGAGCGATCGGCCTGGGTAGCGCTGTGTGGACGCGCTGGACGGCACCAGCGGCAGTAGGCGGAGCGATCTTTTACGGCCTCGCAGGCCTCAATCACCTGCGTGCCGGGCAACGCACCGTTTCGGCTCGGATTGCGATGATATCGGACTTGTGGGCGCTAATCGTGCTGGCCGTATCGCTCGGCCTAACCGGCGCGCGGCTAAACAGGTAGTTCAGGCGGCGTAACGAATGTCCGCGGATACCGATCGTGGTGGTGGCGGATGCACTATCGAATTGGTAGGCACCCACGACGCGCCCGGCAGATGGCCCGGGCTTGGGGGCTGATACGCCCGCTCGAGCGGCGGCGTGTGATCCTGATCTCAAGCCTGAGCGGCCGAGGTCCGGATGAGCCCCATGCTCCCCATTTGTAACCGTTCCTTCCTTACGGTACCAGGCTCAGGGATCCGTCGCCGGCTGCGTGCAGACGCTGCAGCGCGGCTCCCCCAGCGACCAGCGGTCGATCACCACCAGCGCGTGACACCCGTGGCACCTGCCGCACGCCAGCTCCGCCCCCTGCGCGAGCGTGGTGAGCAGGAACACCGCATGCTCGAACGTCAGCAGCGCCTCACCCACCAGGGCGCGGTACGTCTCGTAGGCCTGACAGAGCAGTTCCGCGCGCCGCAGCGAGGGCAGCGTGAGCGAGCACTGCGGACCGCGCTGCTCCGGCAGCGCCCCGAGCAGCCGACAGAGACTCGCCAGCAGTGCGCTCTCACGCCGTGCACGCGCGGAGCGCAGGAACAGCGCCGCGCGGTGCGGGGACTTGCCGCGATGGCGCACCAGCGGCCGCGCGTCGTCGGCAAGATAGGAGCGGTACAGCTTGCGGATGCGATCGTCGGTGAGTCCGGTCCAGCGCCGGATGGTCTGGGTGCGGGCCTCCAGACGGATGAAGCGCAGCGCCACGTGAAAGCGCAGCCGTTCACGATTGTAGCGATCGTCGTAGATGCGCATGGTGGTCTCCGGGGGCTGGAAATCGGCCGCACGTTACCGGTAACATCACGCGGCCAATATCGCAGATATCGGCGCGCGCCGAAAGACGCTGCCGGTGGGAAATGTGCCCGGATCGTGGAGGAATGCGCATGGACATGTTCGAGGAGCGGGAGGCGCTGCCGCTGGGCGGCACGTGGGATGAGGCGCTGCTCGGTCCGGTCGCCGACATCAACGAGCGGCTGCTCGAGTGCCTGCAGCTGGCGGCGCTCTCGCTGGGAGAGCCGGCGGCTTCGAAGGCGGGCGCGGTCGGCGCGGCGGGAGCGGTCGGCGCGGCGGGAGCGGCGGGCGC
>JASHSK010000020.1 GCA_030038755.1 Gammaproteobacteria bacterium | reverse complement strand
CGCTGCAGATCGAATACATCATGACCGATCCGAAGAACTGGAAGGGTGAATGGCGCAGCACCAAGCGCTGGATGCGCGAGGATTACAGCGACATTCCGGAGGTCGAGTGCCCGCCGAATCTGAACCAGAACCTGCCGGGTACCAGGGAGGGCGACAAGGCGGCGGCGCCGCGCGCAGACGATGCGCCCAGGCCGGCTGGCTCCGCCGCTTCCAGGTAGCCGGCCCGACAGATGCGGCCGGCAGGATCGCACGTCAGGTCCTCGCCGAGCCTCCCCTCACGGGAGGCGTACTCCCTCCAGCCAGCAGCATCACTGAATGGCGCGGTCGTTCTCCTCGCACATGAATTCGAGCAGGTTCATGTCGCGAGAACGGCGGTAGGTGTGCGTAAGATGCCATGGCTTCGCGAGCGCATCAGGATCCTCCATGGTCATCTCATCGACCAGCGTGTTGGGGTCGTTCTTCGCCAGATGGATGCGCTCGATGAGGTGTAGCTTGTCGCTGTGCTCCATGCCCTGCGAGAGGCCGGTGACGGTCTTGATCCCGACCGTATCGACCACGAGCGTGCCGCCATCCCAGTGACCGATGGAATCGCCGTAGAACGTCGGGTCCAGATCATCCGCGGCCGGATGCCCGCGCCCATCGGTGAAGATATTGCGCCACTGCATCCACGCCTCGAAGTGGATGGTCACCCGCCCCGGGGTGAACAGGAACTCGATCGGATATTGGCCCACGCCCATCATGATCGGCATGCCGGGTGCCAGGCAATACGAGCCTTCGTGGGGAACGTTGCCGTGGGTGGCTTTGACCTGCTGCACCCAGGTCCGATAATCCGCCAGGTACCTGCCCTTGAGTGCGGGCTGCTCATTGCCTCCCGGGCGCGTGAAATCGAGTACCCACACTCCCCCCCAGTCCGGCAGGGCATTGAGGGCTTCATAGTGCCCCTTGGGGAAGGCCGCCGGATAGGCATGATTGGTGGCGTCCTGGGCGCGCGGCGCAACTGCAATGCCTGCGCAGACCGCGCCCGTGAGCGCCACAGCGAGCAAGTGTCTGGTTCTCATATCGCGTCCCTATGCAAGCGGCGGCTGCCGATCACGCAAGCTTCTGACTGGCCTGAGCCCCGGCCTGATCATCCAGCGATAGATAATGCACGACGCTCGGCGGGCCGTCGAAGAATGAGCCGATGAGCCCCCGCCATTCCTGAAAGTGCCGGGAGCCACGAAAGCCCACCGTATGATCCTCGAGACGGCGCCAGTGCACGAGGAGCAGGTATTGATCGGCCTGCTCCAGGCAGCGGCGCAATTCGTGCGAGACGTAGCCTTCAGCTGCGCGCAGATGTTGCTGCGCCTGGCGATAGGCCGCCTCGAATGGCGCCGCCTGCCCCGCTTTGATGCGTATCTGTGCGACCTCGAGAATCACTGTAGCCTCCGCGGCGGACTGCCGTGACCAGAAGAGTGGGCGACGATATCAGTCCCCGCCGAGCGGCTGGTCCGCTGGTTTGGTCTTCATGAACGCTTCCACGGCGTGAATCTGCCCGCCATAGACCTTGAAGGCCTCGAACACGCTCAGCGATAGACCGTTGGGGCGACCGGGCGCCGGAAAAACCGAGCCGGGCCCGAAGTCCATCCGCATCAGCACGACCCCCTGCTGCTCATCCACGGCGGCGATCCGATAGACGAGCTTCGACAGAGTCGGGATGCGTTGCGTCTTGATGTGCTCGCATCCAGGCAGGAACGTGCAACGGGGGCCGGCCATCAACATGCCGTTCTCGAACCGATACGCGTCCGGCGCGAACGGCACGTCGGACTTCACGAAGCTGCCCACCTGCAGGCCGCGCGGGTAGCGGGAGGCGATCGCAATCATGTCCCGGCGGGAATTGCGCTGCGCAGGTGAAGGTGTGAACGCCATGGCCTGGCTGAGCGTCCGAATGGCATCGACCTTGAAGAGCATGCCCTCAGCACTCGAGTGCACGACCATGCTCTCGACTCCCGAGATTCGGGCGCCGTGCGTGACCAGACGCAACGCGAGCAACGCAGGCCTGCCATCGACCTGTACCTTCACCAGGCTCGCCGCCACGCCCGCGCGAACATCGATGATGTCGAAGCGGTATCCCGTCAGGGCAACGTGGTGGCTCCAGATACCCTCGACGCCGAATTTGCGCTCCTGCTGGTCCTCCAGGAAGCGTACGTGCCGGCTGACCCTGAGTTGCGCGGTATCTGCGCTCGTGAGCGCGCTCAGGTAGTCGCTCATGAGTCCGTTCAGACAGGCGCGATCGCAGGACGAGGCCGCGAATTCACCGCCGCGTGGACCTGGCTGCGCGAGGCAGGGACCCCCCGCCGCCATGCCCAGCACCCATACCGCTGCCGCGACTCTCAGTGTCGAAGTCATCTTCGTCGCCCCCCACGCTGACCTTCGATACTCAACCCGAAGTCTACATGCCAGGCGTCGACCTGTCGGCTGCCTGTCTCCCGGCTCACGCACCTCGCGACTTGAGCGCCTCGAGCTCGGTGCGCAGCACACGCACCTCCTGCTCGAGCCTGGCCACGCGGCTCGAGAGCGGCTCTCCCCCGACCTCGACGGCCCGACCCGCACCGTCCCCGGCCGCCTCCCCCGCCCCCTTCCCCGCGCCGTCCGCGGCATCGTCCTGCGCGATCGCCCGCGCAGGCGGTTCACCGCTGAACAGGTGCAGGTAGCGTGATTCGCGCCGCCCGCTCTCGCGCGGGAGTCGCGCGACGAGTGGCCCACCGGCGCGCCCAAGCAGGTTCTGCAGCGCCGCCTCGACCTCCGAGACATCGTCGAAGGGCGCCATGCGGCTGGCACGCGACCGCAGCTCGCCCGGGGTCTGTGGGCCGCGCAACAGCAGCTCGCACACGATCGCCAGCTCCTGCGCCGAGAATTTCAGATCCCCGTGCTCGGTATTGCAGAACAGTTGCTGATACTTGGGCACGCGGCTGCCGAAGCCGGAGCGCTCGAGGATCAAATGCTTGCGTGACAGCGCGTCGAGCGTGTGCTGGACGGTCGGCTCATCGAGACTCATCGCGGGCTCGCGGTTGCTCTTCTGGTTGCAGGCGTTGACCAGGGCGTTGAGCGACAGCGGATACTGATCGGGCGTCGTGATCTGTTTCTCGATGAGGCATCCGATCACGCGCGCCTCCAGCGAGTCGAGTTCGGTGCGCACCCTCGATCTCACTTCACCCACTGATACAGCGGTTTGCCCTTATCGACGATGTGCACGGTGAAGATCTTGAGCGGCCGATCGCCCACTACGGTGAATCCGCTGTGAACGACGTCGCGCAGGTTCATGATCGGCGTGCCGGTCTTCATCATCGTGGGCGGCTTGCCGGGATACTGGACCAGAGTCCCCTGCAGCACGTATCCGGCCTCGATACCATGGTGCAGATGTCTGGGGATCGTCTGGCCCTTGTGTACCTCGACAATCGAGGTGATGACCTCCATGCCTGGCGCGCCGGACAGGTCGGCGCGCTGGATCTCGGTGCGCGCCGCAGAGTCGTAAGGACCGGCCGCCTGGCAAAGACCCGACAGCAGCACCGTCATACACACCAGAGCCCAAGTCCGATAGCGCACGGCCGCTCCCTCCCTCTTCGGTGCCCGCTCGATGCACGTGGCGGGCCAGTCTGCGCCACCACCCAGGCGTTTTCCAATGCGACGAGCGGCGCTCGAATCGGCCTTGCCGGGCCCTGTCGGGTCAGGCCTTGCCGGGTCAGGCCCTATCGGGTCAGGTGCTGTCTTGCGGCGTTCGCTAAACCACGATGGGTGCCGCGGCCCCGTCCATGCTGAGCGTGACGCCGGTGATGTAGCTGGCCCTCGATGAGGCCAGAAACACCACGGCGTCGGCGATTTCCTCCGGTTCCGCCATGCGGCCCACCGGGATGGATGCCAGGCTGCTGCGCAGCGCTTCGGCCTCGGAAATGCCACCCAGCCGTGCGGCGACCTTCATGCCCTCGCTCACCCGCTCGGTGTTCGTCAGACCGGGGTTGACGGCCACGACCCGAACGCCGCTGGCGGCATAAGCCCGGGCCAGGCCGGCCGTGGCCAGCATCAGCGCCGCGTTGGCCGAGCCGCCGGGGATGTGCAGCGGTGAGGCAATCTTGCCGCCGTTGCCGACGACACTGACGATTACGCCGTGGCCACGCGCGGCCATGCGCTTGACCACGGGATCGATGGCGTGGATGTAAGAGAAATATTTCGCATCCATGGCCGCATGCCAGGCCGCAGGAGCCAGTTCCGCCGGTGCCGTTCGTTTCGCGGCGCCGGCACAGTTGACCAGGACGTCGATGGGCCCGAGAGCCCGCTCGATCCGATCCACGACATGGGCGGCGGCCTCGGCATCGCCCAGATCGGCCGCAAAGCCCTGAGCTCCAGTGAGCGTCGCGAGGGCGCGATCGATGTTCGGCTGCTGGCGCGAGACGATGACGACGCGTGCACCTTCGGCCAGAAAGCCACGGGCGCAGGCGAGCCCAATGCCTTTCGAGCCGCCGGTGACAAGGATTATTTTGCCCTGTAGCTCAAGCTGCATCTCACAGCACCTCGAATACGCTGTAGACCACGCCGTCCGCGTCACGATGGCCCAAGCCCACGGAAATCACGCGGTTGAGCCAGTCATACCTGGGAGCGGCGGTCTGGAACAGCGGGGCGATGCGCAGGTAATAGGTCGAGGGATCCACGATCTCGCCGCGATCGATGCGCGCCATCGCCTCGGGGGACCCGTGGCGGATACCGCGATACTTCATTCCGATCAGCGCGTCGTCTTCGGTCTGCAGGACGATCCGCACATTGAGGGTCGTGGCGCGGTCGGTGCGGATCGTCTGCCAGTCGCTGCCGCCTTCGAGGATATGACCCGACAGTCGATCGCCTTTGAAGGTGCCGCCTGAGATCACCCCGATACGGCGAAACGGGCCCGGTGTCTGCCCAATCACCTGCGGCTTGTGCACCTCCAGACGCAGCACGAACAGCAGACGGGTGCGCACGCTCTGCAGCGCCTGGGGCAGGGCATCGATCGAGTATTCCGGCATGCTCTGGACCTCCAATGGATGCGGGCACCTAGTATGCGCTGCCCCCGCCGGGGCGGCGCGGCACGGCGCAGTGCCGTCGGATCTAAGGCATGGAGTCGAATCGGACCCCGCGCCCTCCCCGGCTGCGGGCGGGATTGCGTGCCGTCCAATCCTAACAGGCAGGCCGGCGTGCGGCGGTCAGCGAGCCGCGAACAGGTGCGCCAGCAGGATCAGCGTGACGAAGAAGCCGGCGAGGCAGGCGCTGGCCTGCCAGCGATAGCGGCGCGCGAGCGCCTCGGGGCTGCGCGCCGCGAGCAGATAGGGCCGGCCGTCACGCGGTCGCGCCATCTCTTTCACCAGCGGTGTCTGGGCGCGCCCCTCGAGCACCTGGGCACGTGCGGCCGCGCGCGCCTGCTCCCATTCCTGCGCATCGAGCTGCCCGTCACCATCCCGGTCGAATCGTCTCAGCAGCGTCGCCGGATCGGCCTTCCAATCATGCAGCAGTGAGGCGATCTCGGATTCGAGGCCGCCATCGGCGAGCCCACCGGTGGCCGCGAGCTCACCGAGCGCGCACACGCTGTCGGTCTCGTGGATGCGCTGCTCGACGTACTTGTAGTTGCTGCCCAGGGAGCCCAAGCCGGTGCTGTAGGGGGTGGTGGGCCAGGACTCCGAGCCATACCAGACCTGCCGCGCGCTCGGGGTGACCTCCGCGCCGCGTGGATCGACCACACAGCTGCCGGTGTCATCCTGAAGCAGGAAGGTGTTCTCGCTCGCGCCGTGATCGATGGTGTACCAGCCGTTACGCCCGCCGCGTTCGTAGATGTGATAACGCCACCACACGCAGGCGCGACCGGTCAGCGGCGCGCTCCTGGCCTGGTCCTTGACGTCGGGCGCGAATCCCGTGCGACCGTAGAGCTCGACGTATCCGTGCGGCGCCGAACGCACACGCGCACGCGCCGTGTTGGACAGACTGCGCGCACGCGCCCAGGCGCGATACGTGAAGACACAGCAGGCCACGCAGGCCGCCACGAGAAGCAGTACCAGCGTGCCGGGCTCGCCGTGGATCATCCAGACGGTGTGGGCGGAACCGGGTGACATGAAGGTCCGGCGCCGATCAGCCCTGCTCAGCCCTGCTCAGCCTGACAAGCCGTGATCGGCCGTGTCCGCCGCGTCGGCCTATGAGGCGCGAAACAGCGCGCCCACGTCCACATCCTGACGCGCCTGCTGATCGATCTGCAGCAGCTGGGCGGGCAGAAAGCCGAACTGGTGAGCCAGCAGCACCGCAGGAAACTGCGCGATGCGCGTGTTGTTCAGCTGAACCTGTGAGTTGTAGTACTCGCGCCGGTCCGCGATGGCGCTCTCCAGCGCCGTGATGCGGGTCTGCAGCTGTTGGAAGTTCTGGTCGGCCTTGAGCTGCGGATAGTTCTCCGCGACGGCGTAGAGCTGCCCGAGCGTGGCACGCAGCTGGTTCTCCGCCGTGCCGAGCGCCGGCATATCGCGCCGCTCGTGCGCTGCGCTGACGGCTGCGCGTGCCTGCATGACCTTCTCGAGCGTGTCGCGCTCGTACTGCATGTACTGGCGGCAGGTCTCCACGAGCTTGGGCAGCTCGTCGTGACGCTGCTGGAGCAGCACATCGATGTTGGCCCAGGCCTGTTTGACGCTCTCGCGCAGCGACACCAGACCGTTGTACTGCATGACCATGTAGATCAGCAGCACCAGCAGGACCGCCAGCACCAATACCAGTGTCATCGGACGCTCCCTGTGGGGTCTTGCGGCCCCGGCCCGCCTGCAACAGCACGGCACTGTAGCAACGCGGCCGCGGGGGCAACCGCGACGCCGGTCACGCACCGGAGGTCGCGGCCGGGGGCTGCGTGACGGTTCTGTGCGCCAAGCCGCTCTGCCCGGGGATCGGCGCGTGCCCCGGGGACGGGCGCCAACAGACCGCTTCACCTGCCAGGCAAGCGGCGAACTACCACAGCGGCGGACTACGAGAGCCGCGGACTACGGGAGCCGCGGACTACGGGAGCGGTGCTACGTCGGCGACGCGAAACGGCTGCACGTCGATGCGCTGCCATACGTTGCCGGTCACGTATGGATCGCGCGCCAGATATACGTCCAGCTGCGCGCGGTCGGGGAATTCGAACACCACTGCAGAGCCGACCATCTGCCCCTGGGCATCCAGGATCGCGCCCCCGAGGATGAAGTTGCCGCGCGCCTTGAGCCGACCCACTGCCGCGAGGTGCTCGGCGCGCACTCGCTGTCGACGCGCCGGCGCATCCGCATCCGTACCATCGTGTGCCAGGACCAGAAACTGCATGAGCCCCCCTTGCCGTCAGCGCCCGGACCCGGTCCCACCGGCGCGCACCAGTCGCAGGCAGGTGAGCTCGGAGGGTACACCGAGACGCTGCGGAGGCCCCCAGTAACCCGTCCCACGGCTCGTGTACACCCACAGTCCCTGCCAGCGGTCCAGGCCGATCGCGAGGGGCTCGCGGTAGCGAATCACCAGGTTCCAGGGCCAGAACTGCCCGCCGTGGGTGTGACCGGAGAGTTGCAGATCGAAGCCGACCGGCGCTGCCGCCAGGGCACTGCGCGGCCGATGCGCCAGCAGGATGCGTGGCCGGACATCGGGCGGGGCGCCGCGCAGCGCCGCCGCAGGATCGCTGCGCTGGCCGGGGTCGAACGCCGCGGCCTGAGTGTCGGTTACACCGGCCAGCACCAGCGGGGCGCCCCGGTGCCGCAGCACGGCGTGCTCGTTGAGCAGCACGTGGATGCCCAGGCGTCGCAGTTCGGCAATCCACGCGCTCACGCCCGAGTAGTATTCGTGATTGCCGGTCACGAACCAGGTGCCGTGACGGGACGCGAGCCGCGAAAGCGGCGCGACCTCTGAGGCGAGATCGGTCACGCTGCCGTCGACGAGATCACCCGTGATGACCACCAGATCGGGCGCGAGCGCGTTGGCCATCCGTACGACGCGCTCGACGGAACGGCGGCGCAGTGTGTTGCCCACATGCAGATCACTGATCTGCACGATGCTGAAGCCCTCGAGCTCCCGCGGCAGCTGCGGGAGCGGCACGGAAACCTTCTCGACGCGGGGTCTCCTCAGCGCGCTAAACAGCCCGACGAACACTGCGAGCGTCGCCAGCAGCGGCACCGCGGCGGCGGACTGCGTGCGCAGCAGAGCCGCCCCCTCGCGCCACACCAGCCAGCCCACTGCCAGTACGAGCTCGCGCAGCACGGTCAGCAGCAACAGAAAGGACAGCCAGCCCAGAGCGAGCGAGCCCGCCCAGGCCAACAGGCGCGCGAGCCAGCGCCAGCGCAGCCGACGCGCGAAGATGGTCGCGGGCGACAGCAGCAGCGGCAGGCAGAGCACCAGCGCACCCGCGGCCCGCTCGGTCGCATCCAGCGGCAGCGCCGGCAGGATGCGCACGACGATGTACGCACTGACCAGTGCCAGCAGACCGATGGCGGTCACGAGGAACGAGAACATGCGCCACCACGTAATCTAAATTGGCAGGTTAATCTCTTAATATCATGAACTCACTGAAATTATGAATACTCTGATTCGACCCGCCCGCGGCGCCGACGCCGAGGCGCTCGCGCGCATCTACAACCCCTACATCCGCGAGACCGTCATCACCTTCGAGGAAGACGCGGTGAGCGCGGCCGACATGGCAGCTCGGGTGGCGCAGGTGAACGGGCTGTCGCTGCCGTGGCTGGTCGTCGAGCGTAGCGGCCGTGTGGTCGGATATTCCTATGCTACCCGGTGGAAGGTGCGCTCGGCTTATCGGCTATCGACCGAGACGGCGGTATACCTGGAACCCGAGAGCTGTGGACAGGGCATCGGGTCGCAGCTGTACGCGCAGCTGCTGGCGGAACTGCATGACCGGGGCATTCATATCGCCCTCGCCGGCATCGCGCTACCGAATGCTCCGAGCATCGCGCTGCATGAGCGCCTGGGTTTCCGCAAGGTGGGGCAGCTGGTCGAGATCGGCTTCAAGCTCGGGCGCTGGGTCGACGTCGGCTACTGGCAAAGAGTCCCCTGAAGAGCAGTCCTCTCGAAGAGCGTCGTGGTACCGTTCGCGCGCTGCCGATCGCACCCTATCCGTGCCATCGGCGGCGCGCGCTGCAGGCGCGCTGCAGGCGCGTGCTCCAGGCGCCTCTCGAAGGGGGGCCGCTGACGGGCGCGCCCCCCGGAGAGTGCGAGCTACTTCGCCCGGTCGGCGTAGCCCTGCGAGATCATCGGAATCGCGTACAGGGCTCCCGCCTGCGAGAGATACGGGGTCTGTCCGGGCTGCGGCGGGCCCTGGCGGCGAGGGCCCTCGTCGCTCGGCAGGCCGCGATGACCCTTGCCGGCGTTCGGCGTGAGCGCGACGGCGAACAGTGTGTGCTTGCCGCGTCCAGCGAAAGCCAGGCTGATGACATCCGTGCCCTTGGGCGGCGGAATGCTGCCGAGCACCTGCCCATCCGGTGAGATCACATCGATGCCGTCGGTGCTGCTCACGTAGATGCGCCCCTCGGAATCGATGGTGCTGCCGTCGCCGCCCCCGTGGGGAAGCGTCGCGAGGACGCGCTGGTTGCTGAGCGTACCGTCGGATTGCACGTCGAAAGCCACGAGCGTGCCGCCCGTGCCGCCAGGCACGCGGCCGGTCACGTACAGAGTCTTCTCATCAGGACTGAGGATGATGCCGTTGGTGCCGGTGATCGTGCCCTGCCGGGAAACCTTGCCATCCGGGGTCGCGTAGAAGAGGTCGCCCATCGTGAAGTACACGCCGCCGTTGCTGGCGGCGCTCAGATCGTTCATGCCACCCGGCAGGCAGTCGAGCGAATCGCCGTTGATTTCGTTCGCCAGCACCTTGTGATCGGGGGCAAGCTCGGTGATCGACTGCAGATAGCCACGCTCGCCATCGAACAGCTCGCCCTGCTTGTTCCTGGAGAGCGCACCGCCGGTGTTGGTGTCGCTGTATACCACCGTGGCGTGGCCGGTCGGCGTCACTCTGACGACGTCGCTGTTGTCCTGCTGCGCGACCAGAATGTCATCGCCATCGGCGATGATGCCATCGGCGTTGTTGCCGTCTTCACGCCAGACGGCCTTCCAGTGCTGCCCGGCCTTGATGATGTCCGGGATGGCGGAGACTTTCGTCGGGGGCGTATAGCGCGGGCCACCACCGAAGCGGAAATTGCCACGCGGCGGACGCTTCATGCGGCAGTACTGGAGGAGCGCATTATCGCGGACATCCTCGCCCGCCTTCAGGCCGGGACCTTGAGTCAACCTAGGAGTGGGCTGCTGCGCAGCCAGCACGGCTGTGGTGCCGAGCAGGCCCAGAGTGAGAGCGAGCAACGTCGAGCGCATGGCGTAATCCCCCAGACTGTTAGAAGCTTCTTGTGGCGGTTCGCGTAGCGAATCGGTTCCAGCGGATCGATCTCGCAAACCCTGCTATTTTACACCAGGTGCCTGCGCCGCATCACGAGGACGCGAAAGCCGCCCGCTGGCGGCGGGCGGAGCCTTGCGCTGCCGGGGTGACCCTCATCTAATGTGCCTTCCGACCACAGGACCCCCACCTCCTCCAGGCCATGCCCTCCTTCGACGCCGTGAATAAGGTCGACGTGCACGAGCTCACCAATGCCGTGGATCAGGCGCGCCGTGAGCTCGACAAGCGCTACGACCTGCGCGGGACGGGGGCGCGTTTCGAGCTGGAAGGGTTCGTCATCACGCAGTTCGCGCAGAGCGAGTATCAGCTGCAGCAGCTGCTGGATATTCTGCGGCTGCGGCTGGCGGCGCGCGGCATCGACCTGCGGTGTCTTGCGCTCGGCGAGGTCGAAGTCAACGTGGCCGAAGCTCGCCGCCGCATCACGATCCACCAGGGCATCGAGCAGCCCGTGGCCCGGCAGCTCGTCAGCCGCCTCAAGGAGTCCAAACTCAAGGTCGAGGCGCAGATCAACGGTGATCGGCTGCGCGTGAGCGGCAAAAAACGCGACGAGCTGCAGGCCGCCATCGCCCTGCTGCGCAAGGCCGACGTCGAGATTCCGTTGCAGTTCGAGAATTTTCGAGATTGACGGCGCAGTCCCGGATCGGCAGCCGAGTGAATCTTGCCCCCTGCGGAAGGCATGCGCATACTTTGCAATACAAAGTGTTGTGCCGACACGCGCATGAGGCCCCCTCCGCTCGCAGCACGTGGCTGATCCCCGCGATCGCGGCCGCGTGCCTGTGCCTGTGTGTCCCGCTCGGCGCCCGCGCCCAGACGCAGAATGAGGGCTGTGCGCCGCCGTCCGAACTGGCGGCGCAGCAGCCCGATGAGCAGCAGCCCGATGAGCAGCAGCCCACTACACCGGAGCCCGCTGAGCAGCAGCCAGGCGCGGAGCAGCCTGACGAGCAGCAACCCAGCTGCCCGACGCCGCTGGCGCGCGCGCTCGGGGCGATCGAAGCCTACGTGACGGCTCCCGCGCGCTGGGACCGCGCCGACTGGTTGTACTTCGGCGGTGCCGTGGCGGCGATCGGCGTGGCGTCGCACTTCGATAGCACGGTGCGCACGGACTTCGCAGATCATTCACCCGTATCCGTCAACGCGGGCTCGCCCGACTCGCTGAAGGATGCGCTGCCGGCCGCGGCACTGTTCCTCGGCACATGGGGCTACGCGAACCTGATCGACGATGAGGATGGCCGGCGAGAGGCGCATGCCATGCTCGAGGCGAGCTCGCTGAGCGTGGGAACGGCCATCGCCTTGAGCTATATCGCAGGACGTGAAGGGCCGAATCAGAGCACCAGTCCGGGCCACTGGAGGGCCGGCGGCACCTCCTTTCCCTCCGAGCACGCCACAGCGGCATTCGCGATCGGTACCGTGCTGGCCGAGTCCGGGAACTCGCGCTATCGCTGGATCCGCCGCGTGCTCGGCTACGGGGTCGCCGGTTTCACCGCCTACGAGCGCCTGGACCACAACGCCCACTGGCTGTCCGATACGGTGGCCGGCGCTGCACTGGGCGCCGCCAGCGCCCGCTTTGCCATGAACCGCGAGCGCGAGGCCGAACCGCAGGGCACGCTGGCCGTGGCGCCGATCAACCGCGGCGTGATGATGACTTATACGGTGAAGCTGCATTGAGGCAGGCGCGTCGGCGGCGAAGCGCACGCGTCGGCGCTGGCCCGCTCCGCCCCGCCTCGTCTGGCCTGGTCCGGCCTGCCCTCGCCCGCCCGCCTACGTGCCCAGCGCTCGGCGCAGCCTGGGGGCCGGCTGCATCCTGACGGCCGCTGCCGCATCCAGCAGCACCCGCTCGAGCACCTGCAGGTAGTCCAGGTAGCGCTTGCGGCCTGCGGCGGTGAGCCGGCAGACGGTCTGAGCGCGGCCCTCACGCAATTCCTTGCGGCTCACGACCAGCCCTGCCCGCTCGAGCACGTGAAGGTGGCGGTTGAGGTTGCCGTCGGTAAGCCCACAGAGCTGCCGCAGATCCACGAACAGGAGCCCGCGCGAAGCGGAGGCGAGCGAGGTCAGCACGCTCAGGCGCGCGCGCTCGTGAATGATGCGATCGAGCCCCGCATAGGCGAACGGGGAACGATCGGGACGCCCGTCCTCCCGGCGCCGATCGCTCGAACTACTCATCGACCCTCCGGTAGCCGAACTGCAGCACCAGAGCCACGAGAAGCTGCCCGAAACCGAACGGGACTCCCATCGCCCACGGCGAAAGTGTCCGACCTGCACTCCCGAGTGCCAGACAGCCGAGCCCGGCCGCGAGATACCACACGCCGACGACGAACATCGCCGGCGGCAGGAAGCGGCACGACGCGAACACTCCCAGGCTGAAGATGATCTGCCACAGTCCGGGCAGCATCCACGCACTGGAAGGCACCGACGCCACGATCACCACCGTCAGCAGCAACCCGGCGCACAGCGGTGGCAGAAACTGCTCGAGCGCCGAGCGCATCATCTGCGCGGCGAGCCCCTGGTGCAGCCGGCGTGTCCGCATCGCCGCCTCGGCGACGATGAGCGCGAAGGACACCACTGCCACGGGCACCCAGATCGACAGGTACCGTATCAGCGGCGGACCCGACCAGACCGCCGTTGCACCCAGCCACAGCCGCTGGGCGGCCGCCGCGGCCAGCGCCAGCAATCCCGTGATGGTCAGCGTCGCAGGACCGTACCCACGAAACTCCGTGCCGCGAGCGAGCTGGCCGCGGATCGAACGGATGTCCGAGATTGCCCTGTGCAGTTCCGTCATGGCGGGGCGCGCGTGCTCAGCGACCGGGTGCGTCGAGCCAGTGCAGCTTCTTCAGGATGCGCAGGAACGTGCCGACGGCGACGGTCGCGGCGAAGAAGATGACCCACTGCCGGTCGGTGATGAACCATCTGGCGACAGACTGGCCCCGAAGCAGTGTGGCGGAGACGAATTCCACCAGCGTGAACAGCACTCCGACGGCGATCAGAGCCGGGTACTCGCGTCGGAGCACGGCCCGCAGACTGAATTCCACGCTCGACGAGCGCCACAGCGAGAAGCGCGGCAGGAAGCACGGCGTGCGCGCCACCCAGCTGTCATAGGCGGCACCGAAGTGCCTGGCCAGGAACTCCTCCTCGGCGGCGATGACCCGTTCGATGTACAACCAGTACACGAGCATCGACAGCGCGGCGAACCACAGGCTGGTCGTCCCCAGCGCCACGCCCAGCCACATGACCGCATTGGCGAGGTACAGGGGGTTGCGCACGATGGAATACATGCCCGCGGTGTTGAGCGTCGTCGCACCGGGCGCACCGCGGACGCGACCCGAGGTGCCCGCTGGCGCGTATCCGACCGTCGCACAGCGCATCAGCAGGCCGACCCCGCTCAGACACGCGCAGCCCAGGAGCCACAGATCCTCCACGTGCTGGCCCCATCGCTGCTCGAAGCGCGCCGTGTGCTGGAGCGCAAACCACAGCGGCACCAGCAGTACCAGCGGCATGATTCCCCGCAGCTGGAACAGTCGACGGCCCTGTGTGGTGATGCGATCGGTGAGCCGCATGTCAGAGATTCTCCCCGCTGGACTGCGCCAGGCAAATGCTGATGGGTGGCAGGTGCGCGCCGCGTGCGGCACCGGCGCCTGTCGGCGCCCCGCCGTGCGCAGGAGTGCGTGGGCGCTCGCAGGACGGCGTGGTCTTTGGTGCGGCAAAGTATCGCGGCGCGCCCCGTCACGCAACTGTGTTCGCTGCGCGCGCTCGCCTGGCGGGAACAGCATCACCCTGAGAGCGCCATGATCTCGAGAGCCATGGCCCCTTGTCATCGCGCCGTGAAATTGCGACTCTTGCAGGATCGTGCTCATTGCCCGGCCAGGCTGCCCGTCGCTCCTTCCCCCGCGGCGGCCACCCGGCGATGCAGACGCAAAAGCATCTAATTCGCATTCGCGCGCCGCCCTTTTGTGTGCGGCGCTGGCGCTGCTGCTGGCCCCGGTGCTGTGCGCGCCGTGGCTCGCGCGCGCCGCCAATCTGCCGGACCTGCTCGGCTTGCACAGCGCCCGTCAGATCTGGCTGGGAGCCTGCGCGGCCTGCCACGGCGCGAACGGCGAGGGCACACCGACGTACGTCGCCGGCTTCCAGCAGCCCGACAGCTTCCCACAGTTCAACCAGTGCGATCAGAGCGCGGACGAGTACACCCGCGACTATACCGAGATCATCCGCGACGGCGGTCCGGCACGCGGCTTCTCGCAGATCATGCCGGCGTTCGGCTCGGTGCTCACTTCCGCTCAGATCAACGGACTGGTCGCGTTGATCCGCAGCTTCTGCACCGATCACGATACCTCGTGGCCGCCCGGGGAGTTGAACCCTCCGCGGGCGCTGATCACCGACAAGGCGTTTCCGGAGAATGAGTGGATCCTGACCACCGACATCAACGCACAGCGGGGGCGGCCCGCAGGAATCGCGAACGAGATCGAGTCCGAGAACACCGTCGGCTCGACCAACGAAGTGGACCTGTCGATGCCCGTCGATTGGGTAGCGCAGCCCGGCGGCGGGCTGTACGGCGGTATCGGCGACGTGACGACCGGCTTTTCACACGTGTTCTATCAGCACCTGGGTAACGACCTGCCGCTGTACGGCAACACCGGCTCGATCCTCGCCTTGCAGGGCCAGGTGACCTGGGCAACGGGCAACGCGGCGAGGAGACTGGGCACCGGAGAGACACAGCTCGGCGCGTATGCCATGTACGACGTGATCCTGCCGCACCAGTTGTTCCTGCAATTGCAGCCCGGTGGAGAGCTGCCGCTGCATACCTACAATCTGCCGCGCTCGGTATTCCTGAATACCGCGTTCGGCGGCACCTTTTATCAGGCGCCCCGTTATGAAGGGATGGGTTTCGGCAGACAGTGGTCCCCGATGGTGGAAGTCACGGCCAATCGCAATCTGGCTCCCGGGGCGGTCACGGACTGGGACGTGATGCCGGAGTTCCAGGTGTCGCTCAACAGGCGGCAGAACATTCGCGCGGATCTGGGCTACCTGATACCCGTTAACGATACGGCGGATCGTCCCCGGCAGGTCTGGTTCTACATCGAGTGGGACTGGGGCGACGGCGGACTGTTCGAGGGCTGGTAAATGTTGCACATGAGCTCGTCATCCTCGAGGCGCGGCATCTCCTGGCGGGGCTGGCTGCCGATCGTGCTGCTGACCTACGCCGGAATCGCCGTGTGCGAGCCACCGCCCGCCGGCTATGGCGCCGACGAGCCGCAATTTCAGACCTCTGATCGTTGCCTGGCCTGCCATAACGGATTGATCTCCCCGAGCGGGCAGGACGTCTCGATGGGCTTTGATTGGCGCACCAGCGTCATGGCCAACTCCGGCATCGACCCTTACTGGGAAGCGAGCCTGCGTCGCGAGACACTGGATCATCCGCAATCGCTCGCGGCCATCCAGGATGACTGCGCCACCTGTCACATGCCCATCGCGCGCTACCACGCGCATCTGAACGGGCGCACACCCGATGTATTCGCGCACCTGCCGCTGCGGCCGGCGCTGGGTGCCGTCAGGGAGTACGCCGACGGGGTCTCCTGCTCGGTGTGCCACCAGATCACCGCGGCGAATCTCGGGACGCCCGCGAGCTACAACGGCGGCTTCGTCGTGGCCGGCCCCGCGCCGGGCGGGGCGCATCCCGAATACGGCCCCTTCCAGATCGATCCCGGTCTGATGCGCGTGATGCGCTCCTCGA
>JASHSK010000165.1 GCA_030038755.1 Gammaproteobacteria bacterium | reverse complement strand
GCGCTCGCAGGCGGCCGGGCGCAGCTACCGCGTGGACGATCTGGCAGTCCTACAGAGCTTCGGGGCCGCCTCCGGGTATATGAGCGTGCTGGTCCTGGCGCTGTACATCAATTCTCCCGATATCGCCGCTATGTATCACCACCCCAAGGTGATCTGGATGCTCTGCGTGCTGCTGCTCTACTGGATCAGCCGTATCTGGATGACGGCACACCGCGGCGGGATGCACGACGATCCGGTGGTGTACGCACTGAGGGACCGCATCAGCCTCGCACTCGGAGTGCTGGCCGCGCTCACGGTGATCGTGGCCGTGTAGGCTCACCGTGATCTCGCGTACCTTCTCCTCCTGGGGCAGCGTCGTGCGTGCTCGGCACGCCGTGTACTCGCTGGCCAGCCGTCACGATGCCTTTCCGCGGATATCGCCGGGCTCGACGGTCCTGCCCTACGGCAATGGGCGCAGCTACGGTGACAGTTGTCTGAATCCGGACGGCGCACTGCTGCGCACCGATGCCCTCGATCACTTCATTCGCTTCGACAGCGACACCGGGGTGATCTGTTGTGAAGCCGGAGTACTGCTGGCGGATATCCTGCGCCTGACCGTGCCGCGGGGATGGTTTCTGCCGGTGGTTCCTGGGACCGCCCATGTGACCGTCGGCGGCGCGATCGCAAACGACGTTCACGGGAAGAATCACCATCGGGTCGGTTCATTCGGAAATCACGTGCGTCGCTTCGAGCTGCTGCGCTCGAGCGCCGAGCGCTGGATCTGTTCGCCAGACGAACATCCGGAATGGTTTGCCGCGACCGTCGGCGGGCTCGGGCTCACGGGTGTGATCACCTGGGCGGAGCTGCAACTGCGTCCCGTCGCCGGAGCGTGGATGCAGGTCGAAACCGTCCGCTTCGCGAATCTCGATGAGTTCTGCCGACTGTGCGAGAACGCCGATTCGGTCTCCGAATATACGGTGGCCTGGATCGACTGCCTGAGCCGCGGCAGGCGTCTGGGTCGTGGTCTGCTGCAACAGGCCAATCACAGCACACACTCTGCGCCGGACGTGCCCGCTCACGATTACCGCATCGGCATGCCGTTCGTGCCCCCGCTGTCGGTTGTCAACCGGGCGACGCTACAACTCTTCAACACGCTGTACTATCATCGGCCGCGCTGGCGCACGCGCCGGCATACCCATTTTCAGCAGTTCCTGTTTCCGCTGGATCGCATTGCGCACTGGAACCGACTGTATGGTCCGCGTGGCTTCTACCAGTACCAATGTGTCGTTCCGGGCGAGCGCGCCGCGGATGCCACGGCGTCGCTGCTGCAGGCCATCGCTCGCAGCCGACAGGGGTCGTTTCTCGCAGTACTCAAGCGCTTCGGTGCGGCGACGTCTCCGGGACTGCTGTCGTTTCCGCAGCAGGGGCTGACGCTGGCGCTGGATTTCCCCAACAGCGGCGAATCCTTGGAGCGACTGTTCGGCGAGCTCGATGCGCTGGTGGCGCAAGCCGACGGCCGCCTGTATCCGGCCAAGGACGGGCGCATGCCCGGCTGGCTGTTCCGGCGCGGCTACCCGCAGTGGCAGGAGTTTGCACGCTATATCGATCCGGCGTGTTCCTCGAGCTTCTGGCGGCGGGTCACGCAGGAGGCGTGAGGCATATGAGCGGCACGCTGATCATCGGGGCGACCTCTGCGATCGCGGAGTCGACCGCGCGGTTGCTGGCGGCGCGGCACGAACGGCTCTACCTGGTCGCGCGCAACCCACAGCGGCTCAAGGCCGTCGCCACAGATCTGGCCGTCCGCGGGGCTGAGCGGGTTGGACACGAGGTGCTCGATCTGAATGACCTGGCGGCGCACGAGCCGATGCTCGAGCGCGCAGATGGATTCCTCGGGGGCATCGCGCGCGTGTTGATCGCGCACGGCACGCTGTCGGATCAGAAGGCCTGCGAGCGCTCGATCGAGCTCACCCTGCGAGAGCTGCACACCAACGCGCTTTCCGTGGTCGCGCTGTTGACGCCGTTGGCGAATCGGCTGTCGAGCCGCGGTACAGGCGCCATTGCGGTGATCTCGTCGGTGGCGGGCGACCGCGGCCGCGCCAGCAATTATGTATACGGCAGCGCCAAGGCATTGGTCACCGCTTTCCTGTCGGGTCTGCGCCAGCGACTGCGTCATCACGGGGTCGCCGTCATCACGATCAAGCCCGGCCTCGTCGACACGCCCATGACCGCCGCCTTCACCAAGGGATTGCTTTGGGCGCGCCGCGAGCGCGTCGCGGCCGGGATCGTGCGCGCTTTCGACCGCAGGACTCCGACGGTCTACCTGCCGGCCTTCTGGCGCCCTATCATGTTCGTGATTCGCGCCCTCCCTGAGGCAGTATTCCGACGCCTGAGTTTCTAGAGCTGGGTGGACCGCAGCGCGCATTTGCGCGCCCTCTGCCGCGGTGAACTGACTCGAACCCGTCACAATCGACCCGTAACCTGCCGCCGACATGCCACTGAACTCGCCGACTCTGGAGCCGGCCATGATCGAGTTGCGTACCCCGCGGGGGCTGAAAGTCAATGTTCCGGAGTCGGCAGACGAGGATCCCTCGCCAAGATTCACGCTCACCGATGCGACGGCGATCCGGCAGTACTATGCGGACCATGGCTATGTCGTCCTGCGGGACCTGATCGCCACGCGTGACTGCCACAACATTCGCGGTCTCTGGGACAGAGAAGTCAAGACCAGTCGGGAGTTCATCTATCGGCAGGCTACGGCCAAGGCCGAACGCCATGTTTTCAACGCCCAGGGGTGGGTCATGAATCCCATCCTCAATCTGCAGAGCGTCGACCCGAGCCGCTATCCGCGGTTCCGCGACTACGCCACGGATCGCATTCTGACAGCCGGGCCGCTCACGCGAGCCTTCGAGCTGCTCCTCGGGGAGCGGCCGAAGATCGTACAGTCCATGTATTTCGAGGGGAATTCGGCGACCTGGGAGCACCAGGACAGCTACTACCTCGATTCAGAGAAGATCGGGTCCATGGCGGGCGCCTGGATCGCGCTCGAGGATATCGCCGCCGGAGCCGGCCGATTCTTTATCTGCCCGCAATCACACCGGCTCGATCTGGGCCGCCAGGGGTTTCATAACAACATCGTCGACAATCACGAACTCTATATCGGCTCGGTCGTCAAGAAGGTCGAGGAGCTGGGTCTGCCGATCCGCGCCCCGCGACTCTGCCAGGGCGACGTGCTGTTCTGGAATTCCTGGACCATCCACGGGTCACTCGACAGCCAGGATGCGCGGCACTCGCGCTCGTCGATTACCTGCCATGCGATCCCCGAGTCGCATCGCTTTCTGCAACATCAGTCTCGCGTGCTGCGGTTGCATCTGAGCGCCGTGAATGGCATCCAGGTGCACCGGC
This sequence comes from Gammaproteobacteria bacterium, assembly GCA_030038755.1. Classification (GTDB taxonomy): domain Bacteria; phylum Pseudomonadota; class Gammaproteobacteria; order Steroidobacterales; family Steroidobacteraceae; genus FEN-1191. The sequence continues at coordinate 12,826 of JASHSK010000165.1, read as the reverse complement.
CAAAGGACCTCGCACGCCCACTCAATCGGTTGGTGTTCTATTTCGAGACGCGTCATCCGAAGGCCTTTTATCGCGCCAAGAACGCGGGCATTCGCTGGCGCTTTCGTCTCCGAGGCGCACACTGAGCGGCACCGCTCGCGGGGCCTTCAGACCGGCAGACCGCGCTTGCGGCGCTCCAGCTCGCGGAATTTGCAGTCAATCATGAACTCGTACCAGGAGCGCAGCAGGCAAAACGTGAAGCCGGCGCGTCCCTCCAGAAACCCGCCCCGGACGAGATAGAGCCCCGCGAAGGCCAGCGCCGGCCGAAACGGCAGCGCATACATCAGGCCCTTCAGTGCGATTCGCCGGCGCGCGGGATCGGCGGCTGCGAGCTCATACCACCGCCACGGATCGCCACCGTTGCGATGGCGCAGTTCCGCCTCCAGCGTCGAGTAGCGATCGTGCTTGCTGATCCACTCGTGGAAGCCCTTGTTGAAGGGGTAGTGATCCAGATGACGCTCCAGGGCGAGAACCTTGCCATCGGTCTTGATCTCCTCGTTATACGGGCGCTCCGCCCAGACATGGCCGATGCGCGCGACGCGTCCGAACCAGGTGGGGTAGCCACTGCTGCGGCGGATCCATCTGCCGAACAGGTAGTCCCGGCGGCGCATGCGTAGCAGGCAGGCGTCGGCCGCGGCCTTTGACACGCCCCCCACGATTTCGTCCTGTAGGTCGGCGGGTACACGCTCGTCGGCGTCCAGCATCAGCACCCAGGGGTAACGGTACGCGATGTGCTGCAAACCGAAATTGCGCTGCGAGGCGTAGTCGTCAAAGCGGCGCTGTACCACCCGTACGCCGCGCCCTTCCGCAATCTGCACGGTTGCATCGCTGCTGAAGGAGTCCAGGACGACGACGTCGTCGGACCACGCGACGGACTGCAGGCAGCCGCCGATGTTGGCGGCCTCGTTGTAGGTGAGGATCAGAACGGAGACGGACATAACAGGAAAGGCGGAAGGGCAATTGCGTGCCTGAGGATTCGTGAGTCCCGCGGAAAAAATTACAGTAGTGTGGCGGCCGCGTCTTGCGCTGGTATGACAACACGCCGTACAGAGTGGACACCGTGATGTTTCGACGGCTCGAGATCTTCATGCCTGACGTTCGACGCTGCGCCGCCGCAGAGTTAATATACGTTAATCCATCAGCAAGCGTCACAAATGTCGAGCATGTTGTTTTGGCCAAAGAAGCGGCAGGGGGGCAAAGCCCCGCGAGGGCGGCGTTGGCGGCTCGGAGACGACCCCATGAGCTTTCTCGTGACGAACGTTATCTGCCGCTTTAACTCCGCGAGCGGTGGCCCGCCGCGCACCATAATTGGTATCTCCAGGGCTTCCATTGGGTATTGGCGCGCAGAGCTGTTCACGACCGATTACACCACGGGCGCCAGCGACCCGCTGCTGATACGGCAATTCAATGGACATGTGAATCTGTTGGCTGCCAGCGCGCAGACCGCAACGGGCGGGCTGCTGCGGATGTCTCGGCTGTTTCGATCGTATGAGGCGCAGTTGCTCAAAGGGATCGGGCCGAACGTCGTTCATCTCCATGGTGTCTGGAGCCCGCTGCTCGCGGCGTTTGCGAGCACGGCCTTCCGCAATCGCATCCCCTATATCGTTGCACCGCATGGCATGCTCGAGCCCTGGCCGTTACGTGACCGCGGCCTGCGCAAGGCGGTGGCACTGCGAACCTATCAGGGCTCGGTGCTGTCGCATGCCGCCGCCGTGCATGCGACCAGCGAATTGGAGGCGGAACACCTGCGCGCGCTTCCCAGTGTCAATTGTCCGGTATTTGTCGTTCCAAACTTCATCGAGGAGCCGATCGGCTCGTCCGAGCCCCCGCTCGACGAATCAGCGCGAAAATCCGGGCGCAGGGTACTGCTGTTCCTGTCGCGCATTCACGAAAAGAAGGGCCTGGACATGCTGCTGCAAGTGTGGAACGACCTGCGGCCTGCCGACTGGGAACTTCGGATCGTCGGCAACGGTGTGCCAACTTACGTGCAGAGCCTGAAGCGTTATTGCGAGGACCAAGCTGTTCCCAACGTCAGCTTCCATTCCCATGTCGACGGCGAGCATCGCGAAGCCATGTTTGCGCGTGCGTCGGCTTTCGTGCTGCCCACCTACAGCGAAAATTTCGGCAACGTGGTCGCCGAGGCGCTGATCCGTGGGTTGCCGGTCATCACGACGACGGGTACGCCGTGGGTCGATGTGGGCCGACAGAAGCTCGGCTGGTATGTCGAACCGAAGGCAGAGTCCCTGAGGGTCGCGCTACGCGAGCTCTTCGCGAATGACCCCGAGATGCTGCGCAGAATGGGCGAGCGGGGTCGTCAATACGCGAGCAGCCGCTTCACCATCGATGCGGTGCGCGCACGGCTGGTGGAGATGTACGAGGGCACCATCGGCCGTACTTCCGCCGCCGATGCTGTTGACATGCGGGCCGCGCAATCGGGGCGACGCTCGGCCGTGTAGCCTCAGCAGTGCAGCAGGGCCTCGGCGCACGAGGCAAACACCTCATCGACCGAAATACCGCGGATGCAGGCCTTGTGCTTATCGTCGCATCGCAGGCGGCGACAGCCCATGCACTCGATGACGCGATAGTGAATGCGCTGCCGCTCGCCGAGCGGAAACCACACTCCGGGTGGATTGCGCGCCGAGAAGACCGCCACCACCGCTACCCCCACGGCCGCCGCCAGGTGCATGGGTCCGCTGTCGTGCCCGATGAACAACTTTGCCTGAGCCAACACCGCGGCGCTCAGACGCACCGGGAGCCGCCCGCAGAAATTTTCGGAGTCCCGTGGCCAGCATTTGCGCAGCGCCTCGGATTGCGCGAAATCGTCGGGAGCGCCGATGAGCAGCAGCCTGTCGATCTTCCGGATTCCGGCAAGCCGTGTCACGAGCTCGGACCAGCGGTCGAATCCCCAATCGTTGACGTCGCACTTGGTTCCGAGGCTGAGTGCCACGGCGCAGCGTGGCGGTTTATCGAGCAGCGCACTGGCTTGGGAGCGCTCCTCTGCCGTGAGTCCCAGTGAGCGATACTCCGGCGTCGTGCTGAGCCTGCCCCGCAGCGCGGGTATCGCGCGCACGAGCCGCTCGGCCTCATGCTCGTAGCGCGGTGGCACACCGTTCTGCTTGGGCGTGGACAGCGTCGGGCCCGTGCGCAGGCCGACCACGCGGATGTTTGCGAGCCGGAAGAACGCTTGGTCGCGCCAAAGCCGTGCGCGGCCCCGCCACGGCATCAGGTAGTAGAGCGTTCCGATCCGGGCGCGACGCAGGAGACGATAGGTCTGCCAGACCGCCCGCCAGTTCGAACCGACCGGATAGGCATGGAATTCATCGAATAGTCCGGTTGGGAGCAGGCCCTCCGGGCCGATCAGTCGGCGATCGCCATGCGCCGGAATATTGCAGATCAGCGCCAGATGGTCCTGGGGATGCAACTCCCGTAGCCGGCGATAAATCGGCAAGGCGATCAGATGATCGCCCATCGACCCCGTTCTGAGGACGGCGACGGTGTGCGGCATCGGTGCGCCGACGGCCGGATCGCTCAGATCCGCTGAGCGGAGGAGATCCGTGCGGTCGGCGTATACACTTCGGCGACGCTGAAGCGCCGGCCAAAGAGCAGCCGGCGCAGCAGGATGCGCGCGACTTCCACGGCCTCCCGCCAGCGTCGCACCCGCACCGACAGCGATCGGGGGGAGAAATTGCGGCGCAGCGGCAGCATGTCGACCTCGTAGAGATCAAGCACGGTCAGCCACCGCGAGGCAGGACCGACAGCCGAGCCGATATTTGCCGCCGACGGCAGATGGATCTTCAGGCGCTTGGAAGCACTCCAGACGGAGAACATCCTCAGGCTGGCGCAGTCGTTCAATACCCGGGGGTGGACGTCGAATATCACACAGTCGGAGGGTGCGGATTGAACGACTCGTACATGCCGCCTCTTCGGATCGACCAGCCACAGGTGCGTGCCGGCGGCATCGCGTGTCCTGAACAACACCGCCGGCAGCAGGCGTTGCCGGGCAATGCGAGGCAATGCATTCAGCAACCCCTCGAAGTAGCGCCTGAACGTGTCGAAGTCGGCCATTGCAGCCGCTTCCTCGCGATAGGTCGCCGCGAGTTGCTCGCCATGACGCGCCTTTAATGAGTCGATGTAGCCGGCCCGGTTGCCGAAGTCGAACGGGACGACGCTGAAGCCATCGGTATCGCTCCAGCGGCTACCCGGCGGCATAACCACGCATTCGCCAGGTTGGTGGGTCTCGGCGGCCAGCCGCTGATAGTGCTTGCGAACGTCCTCGGGGGTCGTTGCGGTCGAGTTGAAGCGCTCGGTTTCCGCGTGCAGGAAGCAGTGGTTGCTTGCGAACGGGACCGCGTAGCGCGCACCAACAAACAGGGCACAGCGTGCAAACTGATCCGCAGAATCATAGTCCGCCGTGCTGGGAGGGAACAGCGTCTGGTAGTTCTCGACACAGTACGGTATTGGCGAGGCGCTCGAGTGGCTACGCAGTATGAAGTCGATTCTCGGGAAATCACGCATGATCTGCCGCAGCGGCAACCCGAAGAACTTGGCATCGTTGCAGTTGAACAGATGGCAATCGCCGCCGGTGACGACCGCCGCGCTGTCAACCGCCGGGCCGAATTGATAGGAGCGGAGCGTAAAGCTCGAACCCATGCGGAATCGTTCGCCATGGGGGATTTCCCGCACGTTGTGGAATCCGAGCCAGTGAAGGTCTCGCACCATGCGACGCGTCGGCGCCTTCGGCATCAGGATCGTAGTACCCGGGTCAAAGAGCTTCTTGAGCGATGGACCATGGAAATGGTCCCAGTGCAGATGCGTGAGATAGACATAATCCGCACGCAGATCGGCTATCAGTCCTGCCGGGGGCTCGGGGAAATTCCACCAACTGCGCCAGTAGCAGGAGCCGATCAGCCACGGGTCGCATACCAGGCGGACGCCGTCGTGCTCGATGAGGATTCCCGCGTGGCTGAGGATGGTGAACTGCACGAGTCATACGGCGGGAAGAAACCGGAAACCCCTATCCTAGGGTGGCCATATTACGGCGGTGTTGCAGCCACCGTCACCGCGGCGGCGCTGCCTTCCGCTCCTCCGCCGTTCCGGTCGCCAGATGCCGCCCGGCGCAGTGATATCCGCAGGATCTCTCGCAGCCGGTGCTCATAGGTATGTTCCCGGTAAGCACGCTGCTGCCCTTGGCGCGCGATCGCACGCGCGGCTTCCGGATTTGCCAGGTAATGCCGCACCTTGTCGACCAGCTCTTCCACGGTCCGAAACGCAACGACCTCCCGATCGGGAGTGAAATGTTCTGCCAGGACTGGGGTGGAGGTCACGAGCTGGAAACCGCCGCATCCGGCCAGCTCGAACGCGCGGCAATTCAGGGCATCGATTTCACCGAAATGCAGAGTGTTCAGGGCGATCCGGGCACCGGCTACCGCGCGAGCCTTTTCGTCCGTATACACCATTCGGCCGGCGTGGCGCCCGTGCAGTCGCATCACGAGCCAGTCGGGTACATGGCCCCACATCTTCAGGTCGAGCCCGTCGAGCGCGCGCAATATCTCCTGGCGGTAGTAGTAGAGGCTGCCGGCGATCATCACGTCGCAGCCGAATCGCTCGCGCTCGGCAGCGCTCAATTCGACGCTGCGATGCACTTTCGGATTACATGCTTCCGGTAGGTAATGAAAGCTGGTGGAGCGGATCATCCGTGAAAACAGGTCCTGCAGGTACCTGTCCTTGATGAATACCGTGTCGTATCCGGCGCCGAGAAGGTATTGCCGGCCGAGGGTCGTCATCTGATCCTGACACCAGCACACGATTGGAGCTCGGGTGGCACCGCGAAGCAATTCGACGGTTTTCGGTGAGAGTTGACTTCCCAGGATGACCAGCACCAGGGACGGCGCGAAGTCAGACGCAACACGCAGCAGCGAGCGCTCTACGCCACGCTCGGGCTCGCGAAGCAGCAGGTGGGAGGTCTTGATGAACGCCTTCCTGACCGGGCCTGGCATGGCGTTGAATCGGGCATCGGTCGCGAATGCCTGTACCGGACAGCCCATGTGTCGCAGAGTCTCGAGCACATGCCACTCCATGGCGTCCGGGTAATAGTGAGTGCCGATCAGGAGTACCCGTGGCGCGGCGTACGCCACGGTCGAGGGCGGAGCACTGGCCATCATCGCCAGCCTGGGCGATGAGCGCGCTGCGCGTCACTCACGCCCGTTGCAAACTGCGGTCTGCACATGGTGAGCGGAATTCTACCGGCAGATTCTCCGGGCAGCACCTCGGCCGGGTAGTTACAATCGCGCGTTGCAGCCTCCAGCTGCTCGGCGCCCGGGCATGAATACGTTCGATGACTACATTGAATGGAAGGACTGGCGAACGAAAGCCTTCGGCACGTTCGATCCGCTGGGTGCACGCTATTTTGCCGCCGAAACAGGTATCGGCCGGGATCCACCGTGTCGCGTGCTCGAGGTGGGGTTTGGCAACGGCGCGTTTCTCGGCTGGGCGCGCAGCCTCGGGGCGGAGGTCTGGGGTATCGAGGTCAATCCCGCGCTGCTGAGCAGCGCAACTGTTCTGCTCGGAAGCGGGCGTGTGTTCCCGGACCTGCACGATCGCGAACTGGATCGATTCGCGGGCGCATTCACGCATATCGTCGCGTTCGATGTGATTGAGCATGTGCCGCAGGACCGCCTGCCGGAGTTCCTGGCACGCATGGCGCTGTTGCTTCAGCGGCAGGGTCGCATCATTCTGCGATTCCCCAACGGGGACAGCCCCTTTGGCCGCATCAATCAACATGGCGATCCGACCCACGTCACGACCATCGGTCGCGCCAAGCTCGAATACTTTGCGCGTCTTGCGGGATTGCGGGCCAGCACCGTGCGGGCCCCGGCCCTGCCGTTCACCGGCGTCGGAGCGGTCCGAGGCCTGCGGCGAGCCAGCGTATTGATCGCGCGCCGTATTATCGAGACGCTGGCGTCGTATCTCTACTTCAATGGTCGCGCGATCCCCATGGATCCCAACCTGACGGCTGTGCTCGTGCCGGCACCGACCTCGGGCCGCGCGATACCCGCGCGTTCCGTGGACGATCGGCGTGGTTGATACCGAGGCCCCAGGTATTCCAGGGCCTGGGCGGCGCCATGCAGCTGCATGGGGGGGCGTTTTCGCCTACGGCACCGCGACGCTCGCCGTCGTTCGCAACCTGCTGCTCGTGCCGCTCTACCTGCGGTTCATACCACTTGCAGAATATGGCGCATGGTTGGCTACCGGAGCGACATTGGTGCAGATCGTCATCACCGATTACGGTCTGTCCGGCGTGCTGATGCAGCGCGCCTCGACGCTGCATGGAGCGCGTCGCTCTGCCGATCTTGGTCCATTGATAGGCGTCGGGCTGGTCGCCGCCGGGGCGCTGGCCCTGGCGCTGTCGCTGCTCAGCGTCGCGATCTTTCCGTTTCTGCCGGCGAGGAGCGGCCTATCGCCTGGGGCTGCCACACAGGTCGCCGACTGCTTCCTGCTGGCTGTGCTGGCCAATGCCATCGGAATCATCGGGGGCACGGCCCAGGGCTTCGTACGCAGCATACAGCTGTCGGTACTGGCGGGGTCGGCCGCCCTGTTCGGCGACATCGCCAATATCGCTCTGACGATCGGGCTGCTGTTCGGTGGATTCAGCTTGTACGCGCTGGCAGACGGATTGGTCATCCGATCGGTGACAGTGGCGGCGGTCCTGATCGGTTACCTGGTGGCCCGTTATCGTCGCGATCTCACGGCCGGCTTTGCTCGGCAATGGCGCGAAGTACGCGGGCTGTTCGTTGATTCCTGGCACTCGTTCGTGCTGTCGCTGGCGATGAAGCTGCAGACACAGGGAAATGTCTTTTTCGTGGGCGCACTGCTCGGATCCGAAAGCGCTGCAATTTACGCCTTGACGGTCCGTGCGCACGATACGGTGCTGATGCTCTTGAGCCTCATGAACACAGCCTTTGCACCGTCCATGGCACACCTGCTGGGGTCGGGCAATGTCGCGCGCTTCCGGGCTCTGTTGACCCGAATGATTCCGGTGCTTGTGCTGTGCACCGCATTGGGCATGGTCGTCACCGTGAGCATGAATCGAGCTTTCGTCCACCTGTGGGTCGGCAACCGGGCGTTTGCGGGGCAGGGCGTATCCATCGTAGCCGCCGTCGCCTTAGTGACCGCGATAGTTGGTTATTCCGGATATGACGCACTGTATGCCCTGGGCCAGTTTCGCTATATCGCGCGTACCTACGTCTGTACCGCCATCGTGCATGTCCTGCTGCTCGTTGGCCTGCTTAGATTTGGTCTTTGGACGGCACCCTTGGTTTCGGTGATTTCGTCGTTGCTCTGGGGGGGCGCGTTCCTGCGACGGACGATTGCCGCAACGCAGATGAGTGGTGAAGAAGTCCGAAGCGTGGCCGTGGATCTGCTTCTGATCGTGGCCTGCGCCGTGGGGGTTGCGGTAGGTTTCAGCCTCCTGCCTCAACCGCGCACTTGGTTGGCTTTGACAATCACCGCTGCTGCGTGCGCCGCGGCCTTCCTGGCCGGCGTGTTGATCATAGGGGCGCGTGTACGACTCATTATTCAGGAGGAGGTCTCGGCGACCATGCGCTCCATGTTCAGGCGCTCATGAGGGGTCTGCGGCGGCTCTGCGTCCGGCAGATCGGGTGGCCAGGAGGTATGAACCGGCCGCATCAGGCCCGCGTATGGCAGAGACCGCAGTAACTCTGCGGTCGGTGTCAGTCCGTCGATGAACGCACGGCCGTTGGCGACCCACGAGAGGTGCTCTGCGGGCGGCGGGAGCTTCGGCAAGCTCGCGATCTCCGTTCGGATTCTGCGCGCGTACCACCAGGCCTGGGCGCGCCGATTCACGGCGTCCGGCAGGTGAGCCATGAGCCGGTTGCCCTGTTGGCGCACGAGTGGAAGGCCGGTCAGCGCACCCAGGGCGCGCAGAGCCTGGCGCTGCAGGCGCTGCTTTAGTTGTGGGGGCTGCGCGGCGGGCACCATTCTCGTCACCAGGGGCAGTCCCAGGCTTTGCGCCTCGTAGGCGTAGACCTGGCTCCAGGTCCACTGCGGCGCGTTCATCAGGTCGTACGTTCCGGGGGCGACTCCGCCGCTAATGGCCTTGAGGATTGCGTCGACGATGGTCACCGTGAACACCGTATTCGACGCGCAATCGCGCTCAGGCAATACAACCCGTCCCGCGCGAATCTCCGCTTGAATATCCGAGCTGATGTTCTGCAGTGGCCCACAAACATGCCCTAGGCGAAACAGGTAGGCCGGCTTGCCGGTGCGTTGCTGCGCGCGGCGCACGCTGCGCTCGGTGGCGAGCTTGGCGCGCCCATAGGGGCTTTCCCAACGCATCAGCCGACCAGCCCGTGGGTCGCCGTAGACCGACTGGGTGCTGAAGTGAATGACCGTCGCGCCCGGTGCCGAGTACTGGAAGGCATGACACGCGATGCGATCCTCGGCCCGGCGAATCTCGCCGGGTGTGCCCGTAGCGAGCGTCGAATTGATCACGACGTCGCAGTCCCGCAATAGCCGGGAGCCATCAGCGGCATCGGCTGGCCGACCATGCCGGCACGCCAGTCCCATCCAGCGCAGATAGGCCGAGCCGCTTCGATTTCGACAGACCGGAATGATTTCCACGTCAGTTCGGCGGGCCAACAGCAGGCAGAGCTCGGCGCCCACTTGCCCGTTGGCGCCGAGGATCGCGACTTTTAGGGGACGGGTCACGTTGGCATTCCGGCTCATCGAATGACTTAGGTTGCTTGCAGCAGCCGCTCCATCAGTATCGTCGTCCCGAGGCAGCTTTGGGCAGATACCGGCGATTCGGTATTCTCCCTGAGGCCCGCCAGGAATGCCTGCCACTGCAGGTAGAACGCCTGGCCGTAGGTCAGGGCACCGGCGGCCGCCGACACCGACAGCTCGAGCGCGCGCGTGTGGCCCGCAGTGCCCAGATAGAGCGGGCCGGCCGGCGATAACCCAAACCACAACGAGCATCGATCAAAGGTCAGTCGAACCTCATTCGGTTGACGGTCCAACCAGCTCACGCAGTAGTCGAACTCGACCTTGCTCTCGGCTGGCCCGAGCAGAATTGTTGCGGAGACCTTGCGATCGACGGCCTCGTCCCGTACGACGTCACGGGATGTGACTTCGAACTGCGTGGCACCGGTGAGGAACAGCGCCAGATCGAGGGTATGGGAACCCAGATCAGCCAGGACACCGCGCGAGGAACCCAGTTTCGGGTCATCCAGGAACGACTGACTCACCCCCGCGCCGCGCGAACGTCCTCCCTCTCGAATCGACAGGTGCCGCAGCGGCCCGAGCCAACCGTTCGTCAGCACGTCGCGCGCCAGCTGTACCGATCGATAGAACCGCCGCATATAGCCGCAGGCCAGGCGTGACGGTACGAATAGGCTCGCGACCTCTCGGTGAGAGTCTTCCGAGAGCGCAAACGGTTTCTCGCAGAGGACGGCTGTGCCACGGGCAGCAAATTCGCGCAGGTACGGCAGGCGCGCCTCCACCGGGACGGCCAGCAAGGCAACCTCACACGGCGGAAGATCTCCGGGGGAGCGAGCCCCGACGGCCGGAACGCCGTAGGCCGTGCCGAGCGCATCGGCGCGCCGCGAGTCGTGATCGGACAGCCAGGCAACACGAATCCCGGGGACGCTCTTCAGGACCGGCAGGTGCATCTTCCGGGCAATCTCGCCCGCACCGACGACGCCGATCGAGGTTTCCGCGATCCCAGCACTTCTACGACCGTTCAATTTCCAGCTCCGGCGGGATTCCGTTCGCGCGATGGGCGGGTCGCAAAATGAAACTGTAACGATAGCGGCCGATCATGACAGCCCGGTATCAGGCCGACCCTGGCATCGACCGAACCGTAGGTCATCAAGCTGTCACATCCGCTGTCCAAGGATGCCGTCATGAACGCGCCGGCAGAAAGCCTGCACCAGGCCAAACGAAACTGGTCCCTGTACTCGCGGCTGTCCGATGACGCGCGTGGTCGGCTGCGGCGGGTTTGGTCACGCATCCGGCTGAACCCGACCACGGCATCGCAGCTGCGCTACGAGGTCGAGATGCTGATGCTGCGCGCGCGCTGCGCAGTGAGCATCTCCCATCGTAGCAAGGTCCTGGCGCTCGCTGCGCGCCGGGATTTGCTGGTGCATCTCGGTTGTGGCAATGCGCTCCTACCAGGCTGGGTGAACGTCGACTGCTACCCGCCGCGAGTGCAGCCGGGAATCGAGGTCCTGACCGTGGATATGCGCACCGGCCTGCCGTTCTCCGACAAGTGCGCTCGAGCCGTATTCAGCGAGCACTTCCTGGAGCATTTGCCCGTGCAGATCGTGGGCGAGGTTATCCTGCCGGAAATCTACCGCGTACTCGCGCCAGGAGGGCATGTTCGTATCGGCGTCCCCAACGGCGAGTATTTCATCGATAGATACCTCCAGTACCGTAACGGCCAGCAGGATCCGCTGTTCGAACAGCACCGCGAAGGTTCGACTCCCATGACGATGCTCAACGAAGTCGCACACTCGTATGGACATTACTTCCTGTACGACTTCGAGACCATGCGGTTGATGCTCGAAAAGGTGGGGTTCAGGGATGTGCGGCGCGGGGAACCGGGGCGTACCGATGTTCCGGAATTCGTCGGGAACGACCGACTCGACGATTGGCGCCGGGCGATGACACTGTACGTTGAGGCCACGCGGTAGGGCGACACTCGAACGATCGATGGAGTGAGCCTCGATGATGAGTCGTGCCGCAAAGGCGGCGTATTACGTGGCCGCCAGCCCGCTCATGCGGCTGAACGGCATGATTTATCGGTCCTTTCGTGCGCCGCGCAGCGGACCCGTGAAGGTTCACCTCGGTCCCGGTCAGCGGCACTACATCGACCAGTGGGTGAACGTGGATGCGAACATGTTCACCGCACGCTGTGATGTCTGGACGGATCTGCGCTATCCGTTGCCGTTCCGCAACGCGACCATTGATGCCGCCTACTCGCATCATGTCATCGAGCACTTGCCCGACATCGCGGGACATTTCAGGGACGTCTTTCGATGTCTGAAGCCGGGTGGTGTCTATCGGGTCGCCGGACCCAACGGCGACTCGGCAATCGCCAAATTCGTGGAGCGTGATCTGGATTGGTTCAGTGATTTCCCCGATCGTCGGCACAGCATTGGGGGGCGATTCGAGAACTTTGTCTTTTGCCGACAGGAACACCTGACGATTTTGACATATTCCTTTCTCGAGGAACTGATGACGCAGATCGGCTTCGAGCGCCTATGCCTGTGCCAACCAGCCATAGAGACGAACCATCCGCTGCTCTTTCGAGAGTGCCTGATGCAAGAAGACGAATCGGATCCGGCCGTCCCGCACACTCTGGTCGTAGAGGCCGTGAGGCCCCGGGGGCGCATCGACGGGAATGGATCAGCGCACCACGGACGCGCTGATGGGCGTGTCCTGACACCCTGATCACACACGTGGGACCGTGACTTGATGCTGCAACATTGGCTGACTAGCATGGCCTCTACTCTGGGCACGAGACTGCCGGCCGGACGCACTCTCAAGATAACGTGGGCGCCCGAGTCCACGATCCATTCAATTGCAGTCTGAGGTTTGAAGCGTGCGCCGGTCCCATGCGCCACAGCGAACCACATTATCCTGGCGCAATAAGCTGCTACGGGCGATGTGGAGCCTCGTGTCGGCGCTGCTGTACCGGCCGACGCCGATGCTTCTGCACGGGTGGCGGCGGGCGTTGCTGCGCCTGTTTGGCGCGCAGATCGGGCGTGGC
>JASHSK010000164.1 GCA_030038755.1 Gammaproteobacteria bacterium | reverse complement strand
CCGATGTACATTCCCGGTCGTTTCCGCACCGCATCAAGACCCCTTAAGACCTTGATTTTACTGGAATCGTAGACGTCCGATGCAGGTGTGGCCAGAGTGCTATCCTCCTTGCTGCATTATAGCGTTTTGACGCCTCCGTGTTCCACGTGAAACGCCCGGTCCGGCACCCGGGCACCGAGGCTGTCGGGCTGCAACGCCGTCACGATGCACTGGGCGCCGAGCGCGCCAATGGCGCTCAGTAACCGTTCCGTATGCAGCGCATCCAGTTCCGCGGCGGGATCGTCCAGCAGCAGGAGCGGGAGGTGCCCCGCGACCACGGCGACGTAGCGGGCAAGCGCGAGCGTCATGGCCGCTCCGAGGACCTTCTGCTGTCCGCGCGAGATGACCTCGCGCACCGGGCGTCCTTCCAGGCGCAGGATGACATCGCATCGATGCGGCCCGGGCCCGGTGTGACCGCGCTGCCGATCACGGTCGCGCTGACGCGCGAGCTGCTCGGCCAGCGGCAGGTCGGTCGGCCAGCCGGGTTGGAATGTGATCGTCGCGGGCACCGCCTGCAGCTCGTCGAGCGCCTGCGACCAGTACGGCTGCAAGGCCTCCAGCACCCGCACACGCGCCGTCGTCAATGCCTCACCGAGCCGCGCCAGTTCTGGTTCCCAGGGCATGGGATTGCCGTGGCTGCCGATCCGCAGCGCGGCGTTGCGCTGTCGCAGCGCGCGCATGTAGCTCTGCCATTGATGCAGGAAGCCAGGTTCCACGTGGAACACTGCCCAGTCGAGCCAGCGGCGACGGCGGACCGGGCCCTCCTCGATCAGTCGATGGATCCCGGGATCGATCACCTGCACCGGCAGCACCTCGGAGAGCTCCGTGAGCGAGCCCACCGGCCGCGCGTCGATGCGTGCCTCGATCCCGTCGCGTCGATCGCACCGCAGGTCGACCGTGTGCCTCGCGTGCTCAGCTGCGCCTGCCGCCCCTGCCTCACCAGGCCCGTCGCCGGACGCTGCCGCGGCCGGCCGCTCGGCCGCCGGCCCAGCCACCCGCCCCGCCACCCACAACTCCTCAGTCTCCCGGCGGATCAGCTGCTCCGTATGCCGCGTGCGAAAGGATCGACCTCTGCCCAGCAGGTAGATCGCCTCGAGCACCGTGGTCTTTCCGGCCCCGTTCGGACCGGTGATCAGGTTCAGGCGCGGATGCGGGAGCAGCTCAGCTGCCGACAGGCAGCGCAGATGATGTAATCGCAGTTCCGTCAGGCTCACGGGCGGCGCCACCGCGGGCGCCTCACGAACTCGGCGGTGCTACAGCCGCATCGGCATGACGACATACTTCGCCGTGGCATCACCCGGGGCACGGATCAGGCAGCTGCTATCCGCACCCGTCAGACAGACCTCCACGGACTCGGTCTCAATGACGGCCAGGGCGTCGAGCAGGTAGCCGACGTTGAAGCCGATTTCCATCCCCTCACCCTCGAACGCCACCTCCAGCTGATCCTCGGCTTCTTCATGCTCCGGATTGTGAGCCTGCACGGTCAGCAGCCCCGGGGCGAAGGCCAGCCGCACGCCGCGGTACTTTTCGTTGGAGAGGATAGCCGTGCGTTGCAGCGCCGCTCGAAGCGTCTCACGGGGCGCGGTCATGACACGCTGCGGGTGCGTTGGAATCACGCGAGTATATTCCGGGAACTTGCCATCAATTAGCTTTGAAGTGAGCCGAACATCGCCAATCTGGATATGAATATGTCGAGATCCCAGCTCGATTCCGATATTCCCTTCCCCATCGAGCAGCCGCTGCAGCTCCAGAATGCCCTTGCGTGGGACGATGATCTGCTGCAGCTCACCGCCAGCGCCGCCCAGCACCAGCTCGCACCACGACAGGCGATGCCCGTCGGTCGCGACCGCACGCAGCGCCTGCCCATCGGTCTCGAGCAACGTGCCGTTGAGGTAATAGCGCACGTCCTGCTGCGCCATGGCGAAGTGCGTCTTGTCGATCAGGCGCCGAAAGTCGCGTGCCGTGACCGCCAGGCGGTGCTGTGCACTGATCTCGCCAATCAGCGGAAACTCCCCGGCCGGCAGACTCGAGAGCGTGAAGCGACTGCGCCCGCCCCGCAGCACCACGCGGTCCGACTCGCGTGACAGGGTGATCGAGGTGTGCTCGGGCAAGGTGCGTACGATGTCGTACAGCTTGCGGCCGGGCACCGTCACGTCTCCGGCCTGCTGCAGATTGATCTCAGCCGCGGCGACCAGCTCCACTTCCAGATCGGTCGCCGTCACGCGCAGACGGTTGTCGCGTGCACTGAGCAATACGTTCGACAGGATCGGCATCGTCTGCCGGCGTTCCACCACGCCGATGACACTCTGCAGGGCCTCGAGCAGGTGCTCGCGCGTTGCGGAGACTTTCATGAAATCGGGTCCTTATCCTGAGGGTTCTTCTTGAAGAAGAATCGATGACGAATACTAAGCCTGTGCACAGTGCGAATGACAGCGCCTGATGCTGCGCGAGCGCTTATTTTTTGCCGGTCTCTGCCGTGTCGCGGGCCGCCCTGCGGATGGGATAACCGGCCCGCGTAGCTGTGCGTGGCATGTGGGTAACCTTACCCACATTTTCATGCACAGCTAATGCACCTCACCCCGTCAGGGTTCTCAACAGGTTCGAGTAATCCTCCTGCATGCGCTGCTCGGTGTCGCGCAGCTCCTTGATGCGCTTGCAGGCGTGCATCACCGTGGTGTGATCGCGTCCCCCGAAGGCATCGCCGATCTCCGGCAGCGAATGCGTGGTGAGCTCCTTGGCCAGCGCCATGGCCACCTGCCGCGGCCGCGCCACCGAACGGCTGCGGCGCTTGGAGAGCAGATCCGCGACGCGCACCTTGAAGTAGTCGGCCACGGTTTTCTGAATGTTCTCGACCGTGATCAGCCGCGCCTGCAGCGACAGCAGATCCTTCAGCGCCTCCTTGGTGAATTCGACGGTAATTGGACGGCCGGTGAAATTCGCATTGGCGATCACGCGGCGCAGAGCCCCCTCGAGCTCACGCACGTTGGAGCGGATGCGCTTGGCGATGAAGAACGCCACCTCTTCGGGCAACTCCACGCCCGCGGCCTGCGCCTTGGAAATCAGGATTGCCACCGAGGTCTCCAGCTCCGGCGGTTCGATCGCCACCGTCAGTCCCCAGCCGAAGCGCGACTTGAGCCGTTCCTCGAGCCCGTCGACTTCGCGCGGGTAACGGTCACAGGTCAGGATCACCTGGTGCTGTCCTTCGAGCAGCGCGTTGAAGGTATGGAAGAACTCCTCCTGGGAGTGTTCCTTGCCCGCGAAGAACTGGATGTCATCGATCAGCAGCGCGTGCAGCGAGCGATACGCCCGCTTGAATTCGTTGATCTGGTTGTGCTGCAGGGCCTGCACCATGTCGCTGACGAAGCGCTCGGAGTGCACGTACGCGACGCGCGCCTCGCGGTCGCGCGCGGTGATCGCATGACCGATGGCGTGCATCAGGTGTGTCTTGCCCAGGCCCACCCCACCATAGATGAACAGCGGGTTGTAGGCGCGTCCGGGATTCGCGGCCACCTGCAGTGCCGCGGCCTTCGCGAGGTTATTGCTCTTGCCTTCGACGAAACGGTCGAACGTGAATTCGGCGTTCAGCGGCACACCCACCGCCTTGGCCGCCAGCCGCGCGCCACGCGAGCTGCCGTTGCCTGCCGTTGCGAAGCCATCCAGGCCTGCAACGCCGGCGGCGCCGCCCGCCCCGCTCAGGGCGCTCGCGGTCGGGGAAGCGGCGGCGCGCGCGCCGACTTCCAGGATGATGTTGGTGGGTTCCGGCAGCCCCAGGTCGCGCATCAGCGGCGCGAGCCGCCCGAGCACGTTGGCGCGCACCCAGTCCACGGCAAAGCGATTGGGCGCCAGCAGCCGCAACACCCCGCCCGCCTCGATCGACTGCAGCGGACGGACCCACGTGTTGAACTGCTGCTCGGGTAGCTCGCTCTCGAGCACACGCAGGCAGCGCGACCAAAGCGATGCTTCCAACCAGGCACTCCCGGAGAGGGGGCGAGAGTCTATACCGAGCCTCGGGGGGCCGGAAGCGCTGCCGAGCGCTCCGTTATTGACACGCCGCGGAGCACTGCGTACCCTGCCCGCCCATTTTTCCATGAGCTTTCAAGGCCCGAAGTCATGAAGCGTACGTATCAGCCGAGCAAGCTGCGCCGCAAGCGCACTCATGGATTTCGGGCCCGCATGGCGACCCGGACCGGCCGCCGGGTGCTCAGCCGCCGGCGCGCCAAGGGCCGCAAGCGCCTCATCCCCTGACGAGCAGCGCCGCAGCGCTGCGCTCGCCCGGATGCGCGCTGCCGCC
>JASHSK010000019.1 GCA_030038755.1 Gammaproteobacteria bacterium | reverse complement strand
CTTCCGTCAGAGAGCGCCTACCGGCGTTCACGGGCCATGGGAGCCGCACGGCAGGCAGGACGCAGGCAAGACTTGCCCAGCGGGTTGACGTGCGCGGGGCCGGTCTGCCGACGCCATCCAACCCCGCTTTGGGAGGTGCCGATGCAGCGTTGGTCCTCGCGCTTCCGTGCCCTGAGGGATTACCAGCGAAAACTCGGGACACGCTGCGGACTGCACTGGTACGCCCTGCAATCCCTGGACACGCACGGCAGGCTCAACGCGCCCGTGGGCGTTCGGCCGGCGAAGCTGTGTCACAAGGTGCTGCTGCGCATGGGGGATTCGAGTGATCAGGATGTGTTCTGGCAGATCTTCCTGAAGAACGAATACGCCTTCATCGAGTCCCTGCCGGACGTGCGCACGGTGCTCGACCTGGGCGCAAACATAGGTCTTGCGAGCGTGCTGTTTCTGTCCCAATGGCCGGCGGCCAATGTGCTGGCCGTCGAGCCGGACCCGGGCAACTTTGCAATGCTGATGAGAAATCTCGCCCCTTACGGGCAGAGAGTGCGGGCTCTCCAGGGGGCCGCCTGGGCTCGCTCGGGAGAGCTGGAGCTGTCCAGCACGTTTGGCGATGGCCGTGAATGGGCCCGGGCGGTGCAGGAGCGCACCGGCGACGGTGAGCGCGTGCGCGCCTTCAGCATGGATGAGCTGCTCGGCCGCATGCCCGGCGGTCGTATCGACCTGCTCAAGATCGACATCGAAGGCAGTGAATCGGCGCTGTTCTCCGGCGATACCTCGTGGCTCGAGCGCGTGCGCCATATCGCCATCGAGCTGCACGGCCCGGCGTGTGCGGACGCCTTCCGCGCCGGTATGCGACGCTATTCGTGGCAGGAATCGACCTGCGGGGAATACCTCGTGTGCCGCGACCTGCGCGTGACGAATTGATCTGCGGCGCTGGCCCGGTGCCAGGCCGCCGCCCTTCCGACGCCGCGAGGCAGTACCCGGTGTACCAGTCCGGGTAGATGTGGGGAGCCACCAGTCGAATACGTCTGCCCGTATTCGTCTGGTGGCCCCCTGCATCCACCCGGGGTGGCTACCGCCCCTTGAAATCGTCCGGCACGAGCTGGTGGCGGCCGAGCAGCTTGTAGAAGTCGGTGCGATTGCGCTTGGCGAGTCGCGCTGCCTGGGAGACATTACCCCCGGTGATCTGCAGAATCTGCGAGAGGTAGCTGCGCGTGAACTCGTCGCGCGCCTCGTCGAAGGAGGGGAGCTTGCCCTGCGTGCCGCCGAGCGACTGCTGCACCATCTCCACCGGGATGATCGGAGTCTGCGACAGCGCGACGTTCTGACGCACCACGTTGTGCAGCTGGCGCACGTTGCCGGGCCAGTCGCTGGTCGCCAGCAGCTCCACCGCCTCGGGCGCGTAGATCTTGCGCGTGCCGCTGTCGCGCGCGACCTGCGCCAGAAAGTGCGCCACCAGCACCGGGATGTCCTCGCGGCGACGTGACAGCGGCGGCATCTCGATGTGCACGACGTTCAGCCGGTAGTACAGGTCCTCGCGGAACTGTCCGCCGGCCAGCAGCTGCGTGAGGTCGGTGCGCGTGGATGAGATCACGCGCGCGCCCACCGGGATGGGCTCGTTGCTGCCGATCGGACGGATGGCGCCCTCCTGCAGCACGCGCAGCAGCTTCACCTGCAGTCGCATCGGCATGTCTCCGATCTCATCGAGCAGCAGCGTGCCGCCCTCGGCGCTCTGGAACAGGCCGCGGTGATCGGTGCTCGCGCCGGCGAAGGCTCCCTTGACGTGCCCGAACAGCTCGCTCTCGAGCAGGTTTTCGGCCATGGCGCTGCAGTTGACCACGATGAAGGGGCGCGCACGGCGTGGGCTCGCCTTGTGGATGGCGCGCGCCAGCAGCTCCTTGCCCGTGCCGCTCTCCCCGGTGATCAGCACGCGCGCCTCGGTGCCCGCGACCATGTGCGCCTGCGCGAGCTTCTCCTCCATCAGCGGGCTGCGGGTGATCAGCTCCGCCCGCCAGTCCTGGTCCGTATCGATGAAGCCGGAGATGCGCAGCGCCTTCTGCACCTGGTCGAGCAGCTCCTGCTTCTCGACCGGCTTGGTGAGGAAGCCGAACGCTCCCATCTGCGTGGCCTGCACGGCGTCGGGAATGGTGCCGTGGGCGGTGAGCATGATGACCTTCAGGCCCGGCCAGCGATGCTGCAGCTCCTTGAGCAGCCCGATGCCATCGAGCTGGTCCATGCGCAGGTCCGAGATCACCAGATCGGGGCGGAAGCGCACCGCCGCGGCGAGCGCCTGCGTACCGTTCTCCACCGCCTCGACGTCGTAGTTTTCCGCCCGCAGGCGAATGGTCAACAGGCGCAGCAGTCCCGGGTCATCGTCCACCACCAGGATGCGGGCCTTGCGTTTTGCGGGTTGATTCACCGTATACGATCCCCTTATCTCGTCGCGATTCACTTATCGGCCTGCCCCTTTGCTCCGGCTCACTGGCCGGTGTTGCCATTGCTGCTTGCGCTCCCTGTCCCGTTGCCGGCGGCGCTGCCACTGGTCCCGCTGGCGCCACCGGCGCCGCCGCCCGACCCGCTCGCGCCCGCCGCGGCCGAGCTGCCCCCCGCGACGGGAGGACGGATCACCGGACCGCTGCTCGTGCCGGCCGCCCCGCCTGCGGCCGGCCCGCCGGCGCCGGCGGCACCGCTGCCGACGCCTGTGCCGCTGACCTGGGTATTGCTGGAACCCGCTGCGCCGGGCGTGCCGCCCGCTCCAGGCCCCGGGACGATCTCCGTGCCGGTGCGCCGCTCGGTCAGATTGCGCTCGATCGTGGCGACCGCGTCGAGCTTGGCGTCCGCCGCCTCCAGCTCCTTGCGCAGCCGCGCATTCTCCTCGACCTGCGTCTGCAGACGCCGCTGGTCCGCGGCGGTACGCAACTGGTCGTTGCGTAACGCAGCGTCCTGCAGCTGCTCGTTGTCGGTCGCCAGATCCTCCTCGCGATCCAGCTCCGCCAGCTCGACCAGTACGACGGCGCGTTCGACCGGTACCAGCGCCTCGGGCTGCGCCGCCAGCTCGCGCAGCAGCTTCTGCGCGGTGGTGACGTCGCGCGCCGGGTGCCCGGGCGTCGCGAGCAGCAGAGCATAGCGCAGCTGCGCCTCGCCGCGGGGGTCGCGCTGGAAGGCATCGCGTGCCGCGCTGACGATCTCGGCCTGCTCGGCCGGCGCCGCCTGCGCCAGGCGCTGCATGGTCTGGAAGGTGTTGGCCATCACGACGGCTGCGGCCAGATCGCGGTCGTTCGCGGGTGTGTCGGCGGGCGGCGGCGGCGGCGGCGGCCGCTGGGGCACCAGGTTGCAGCTCGCCAGCAGCACACAGCCGCCCGCGGCCGCGGCGAGCAGCGCGAAGCGCCGCCCTCGCG
>JASHSK010000163.1 GCA_030038755.1 Gammaproteobacteria bacterium | reverse complement strand
TTGACACCGGCCACGAGGAATCCGACCTCGCCGGCCGCGAGGCTCTCGAGCGGCAGCGACTTGGGCGTGAAGCGCCCGAGGCGGTCGACGTAGAAGGTGCGGCCGCTGGACATGAGGCGGATTTTTTCCCCGCGGCGCACTGTGCCGTTGACGACCCGCACCAGGGAGACCACTCCCGCATAGTTGTCGAACCACGAGTCGATGATGAGAGCCTGCAGGGGCGCCTGCGGATCGCCACGCGGTGCGGGGATGCGATGGATGATCGCCTCGAGCAGCTCGGGCACGCCCTCGCCGGTCTTGGCGCTCACGCGCGCCGCGTCGGCGGCCTCGATGCCGATGATCTGCTCGATCTCCTCGATGACACGCTCGGGGTCGGCCGAGGGCAGATCGATCTTATTGATGACCGGCAATACCGTGAGGTTCTGCTCGATGGCGGTGTAACAATTGGCGACGCTCTGCGCCTCCACACCCTGCGAGGCATCCACCACCAGCAGCGCCCCCTCGCAGGCCGCGAGGCTGCGCGACACCTCGTATGAGAAGTCCACGTGCCCCGGCGTGTCGATGAGATTGAGCTGGTAGGCCTGCCCGTCCAGCGCCAGGTAGCGCAGCGTGACGCTCTGCGCCTTGATGGTGATGCCGCGCTCGCGCTCCAGCTCCATCGAATCGAGCACCTGGGCCTGCATCTCCCGCTCCGGCAAGCCCCCGCACAGCTGGATCAGTCGATCGGCGAGCGTCGATTTTCCGTGGTCTACGTGCGCGATGATGGAGAAGTTACGTATGCGTTGCATTCGGGGGCTTGGGCCCCGGGGGGGCCTTGGGGGCGGCGGATTATAGCCGTTCAGGTCGGCTCTTCCGGCATCGCGCGGGCAGCGACCCCCGGCAGCGCCGCCAGCGCCGCGCGCAGCTCGGCCTCATCGAGCCGCGTGCTGCACACGAGGCTGCCGGACAACAGCAGCACCGGAATCTTCAGTCCGTAGCGGCGCCGCAGCTGCGGATCGCCGTCCACATCGAGCAGCTGCAGCGGCGGCAGGATGATTCGCCCCGACAGCGCCGCCAGCTGCGCGAGCATCTCGTCGCACAGGGAACAGTCCGCACGCGTCAGCATCACCAGCGTGTGCGACGGTGCGCTGTGGGGAGGTGGGTTGCTCAACGCCTATGAGGCCCGCCCGCACCGGCGCCGGGCACGGCCCCGGGCATGCTCCCGGGCACACCCCCTGGGCCAGCCAGGGCGCCGGCAAAGGCCGTACGCCCGGGGCTCTCGCCGGACGTCAGGCCGGTGCTCGCCCGCGATGCGTCCGGCAGCGCCGCGCCCTGGGCGTCCGACAGGTCGGGACCTGACCCGGGCAGCAGCAGCGGCACCCCTGTGGCCACGGCATCGCCCGGCGACCCGCTGGGCAGCGGCGTGGGCACGCCGAGGCTCGAATCGGCAAATCCCGGAGCGGAGGCTGTGCTACGGAACGCGAGGGCGATCCCGCGCACGGTCTGCGGCGGCACTTCCCCGACGACGATCACGCGATAGTCCCGCAGGGTGACCGAGTAGGCCGAGGAGGTGCCGAGGGAGGCACTGTCCTCGCTCGGCAGGGCACGACTGCCATCCTGGCGTGGCTGCACGAACACCGATACCGAGGCCAGCCCGTCGCTGAACACCAGATGCTCGGCAGGGCCGCCCGGCAGCATCTGCCGCGTACTGACGGTCATGCGAAACCCCGGCGGCAGCGCACTGGGCTGCCAGGAAACCGCCAGGTCCGGCACGTTCGGAGCCGCCAGCGACGAAGCATCCTGCTGCACCCAGCGGTAGTTACGCGCATTGAGCGCGGGCGAGAGCTCACCGGCGGCGATATGCGCCGGCAGTACCAGCTCGGTGAATACGATCTTTTCGAGCACCTTCCCGCGCGCATCGAGCAGCTGCATGCGCAGCGGCATCGCCGTCGCCTCGTCGATCCACACTCGATAGCCGTAGCGCAGCTGATCCATCGGCTCGATGGCGATGACGCGCGTCATGCGCCCGAGCGTGCGCACGCGCGCCACCTGACGCACACGGTATTGGCCGCCGAACGCGCCATCGGGGCTCAGCAGCCCGCCGAGCAGCAGCCCCACGTCGGGGCTGCGTTCGACCAGCACCATGTGGCGGTCGGGCAGGTAGCAGTACAGCTCGCTGCCGCGACGGATGAATTCGCGTCCCGAGCCGTCCATGGACTGCAGCCGTTCGGCCAGGCCGTCGGCGTCCACGCGATGCACGATGCGCAGCGTCTCGGTCTCCCCGGCGAACTCGTGCACGAAGACCCCGCGGTAATTGCGTGTGGCCAGTGCGCGGTAGGCACGCGAGAGCCAGGCCCTCGGGTCATCGGATGAGGACGAGCGCGCAGCGACCGGTACGGCGTTGACGCCGGCTGCGGCCGCCCAGACGCCGCCGCAGGTCCCGGCCATGCACAGCAGTGCGGCGGCGGTCACACCGCGCCGGCACAGGCCACGACCGCGCCGATAGAGGCTGCGAGCGCCAATGCGCCCGCCGGTGCGCCCGGCAATGCTAGTGGCTGACGGCCGGGGGCGGGCTGATCGCATCGAGGTCCCCCGCTGCCGCGCCGGACCCGGCCGGCACGGACGCATCGACGGCGCCCGTATCGACGGCATTCGCATCGACCGCGCCCGCATCGACCGCGCCCGCGGCAACCGCCGCGCCATCCACTGCGTCTGCGCCCCCGCTGATCAGCTCGGACAACAGATCCGGCCGCACCAATGGGGTGGAGTACTCGCTGTGCGCCACGATGTAGTCGACCAGCTCGGTACGCAGGGGCGTACTGCCGGCGCCGTCAGCGGAAGGTGTGACGTAGCTCCAGGGCTCGCGGCGGCTCTGCGCCGGCGCTGCCACCGCGTTCGCCGCGTACGTCCGCGCGACCGGAGCCCCCAGCGTCGGGGAGGTGAGCCCCAGAATGGCGGCGGCTTCGCGCGCCCGGGCCAGCAGATCCTGCGAGCCCTGCGTCGCCACGCTCTGCGGTCCGGCCCCTGCCGTGGCCGCCAGTGTCGGCCCCGCCGCGGTGGACCGCGCCGGGGCCGGCCCAAGCGCGACCGTGCGCAGCATCAGAATGGACAAGCCGGCCACGGCCGTGACGAGCGAGGCCGCCAGCGCCGATCGCCACATCAGTCCGCGCAGCCGCGCCTCGCGCGCTGCCGCGCCGCCGGAAAGCGCCCGACCCTCGGGGCTGCCATCGGACGCCACCGCCCGGTCCACCGCACCACTGACGCGCGCGGCGAAATCGCTGCTCGCGGTCGCGACCGGCTCGGAGCGCATCGCTGCACCGATCAGCGCATAGCGCGACCAGCGGGCGCGCAGGTTCTCATCCCGATCGATCCGGCGCGACAGCAGCTCGCACTCCACCGCCGGCAACTCGCCGTCGAACATCGCGGATAACTGGCTCTCGACCTCGTCCGGCTTCATGACGTCATCGTGCCTCACACCAGCTCCTCGGCCCGCCCCAAGCCGCCATCGAACACCTCGCGCAAGCGCCGATCGATCGCCTCGCGTGCCCGGAAGATGCGCGAGCGCACCGTTCCCACCGGGCAGTCCATCGAGGCCGCGATCTCCTCGTAGCTCATGCCCTCGAGCTCGCGCAGCACGATCGCGGTGCGCAGATCCTCGGGTAATTCACTGATGGCGGCATTCACGGTGGTACGGATCTCCTCGGTCAGCGCCAACCCCTCGGGAGTTTCCGGATCCTTCAGCCGTGCCACCATGTCGGTAGACTCGTCGTTGCCCTGCACGTCCAGGTCGTAAGTGACCGGATTGCGGTCGCGGGCTGCCAGGGCGTTCTTGGCCGTATTGATGGCGATGCGGTAGAGCCAGGTGTAGAAGGCGCTGTCGCCACGGAATTGCGGCAGCGCGCGATAGGCCTTGATGAAGGCCTCCTGCGCTACGTCCTCCGCGTCGGCCGGGTCGCGCAGGTAGCGCATCACGAGCTTTACGACCTTGTGCTGATACTTCAGGACCAGCAGGTCGTAGGCACCGCGTTCGCCACGCTGCACCCGCCGCACCAAACCCAGGTCACTCGCATCGGGGCCCATCGGCCATTCTGCCATCCGGCTACCAGGCCGCCGATCTGCGACCCGGATAGACTGTAAACGGTCTGGAAAGTTCGTCGCCGACTCGAGTCTATCAGGGGTAGCGGTCACCGGAGCTGCCTTGAGCCTTTGGCCGCGGACACGCGACCGCACCTTCGACCCCGAACCGGCGACAAGGTTCCAATACCGTGGCGGACATAATACGCCTGAGCCGCCGCGATCAGGGGGCGGGCGGGAGTTCGGGCGCGGGTGCAGGCCCGGGCGCAGGCCCGGGCGCGGGAGCGATG
>JASHSK010000162.1 GCA_030038755.1 Gammaproteobacteria bacterium | reverse complement strand
CGCTCGACCGGCAAGGCGCGCTCGAAGAGCAGCGCACGCTGGCTGCAGGAGCACTTCACCGATCCGTTCGTGCAGCGCGCCCGTGCTTCCGGGGCGCGCTCGCGCGCCCTGTTCAAGCTCGAGCACATCGACCAGCGTGAGCGCCTGCTCCGCCCCGGCATGACGGTGGTGGATCTGGGCGCCGCCCCGGGGGCGTGGAGCCAGTACGCGCGTGGGCGTGTCGGACCGTCCGGGCGGGTGATTGCCACCGACATCCTGCCGATGGAGCCGATCCCTGGGGTTCAGTTCCTGCAGGGTGACTTTCGTGAACCGGAGGTCCTGGCAGCGCTGCGGCGGACCATCGGGGAGGCCCCCGTGGACCTGGTACTGTCCGACATGGCCCCCAACCTCTCGGGTGTGGACGCGATCGACGCCCCCCGGGCCATGGAACTCGCCGAACTGGCCCTGGAGCTGGCGGACGGGATCTTGAAACCGCCCGGCGCCACCCTGATCAAGGTCCTGCAGGGGGCCGGATTCGACCAGCTGCTGGGCGCCGCCCGGCGTCGCTACGAGCGCGTGCGGTTCCTGAAGCCACCGGCGTCACGCTCTCGCAGTCCGGAAACGTACTTGCTGGCCTCCGGGAGACGGATGGTGTAGCGTCTTCGGTAGCGTTCCGACCAGGAGTTCCGCGTTTGACCTACGGCGTCGCGGCAAGATGGTGACATGAAGTTGAACGATCTGACCAAGAACATCCTGCTATGGGTGATGATCGTGCTGATCATGCTCGTGGTGTTCAGCCGCTACATGCAGCCGACGCCGCAGCGGCAGGAGATCAGCTACTCCGAGTTCTACAGCGACGTAGGTGCGGGGAAGGTCGACAGCGTGGTGCTGCAGGGCGACACCATCCGCGGAGTGCTGAAGGACAAGAGTCAGTTCGAGACCTACAACCCCGAGACCGACTACAGCGCGCTGCTCGGCTATCTGCTCAAGTCCAACGTCAATATTTCGGGCGAGGCGCCCAAGCAGCCCAATTTTCTGACGCAGCTGCTGCTGCAGCTGGCCCCGGCGATCGTACTGATGCTGGTGTTCGTCTACCTGCTGCGCCAGATGCAGGGTGCGGCGGGCGGCCGCGGTGCCATGTCCTTCGGCAAGAGCCGCGCGCGGCTGCTGGGCGAGGACCAGGTCAACGTCACCTTCGCCGACGTGGCCGGCGTGGACGAGGCCAAGCAGGAGGTCGGAGAGATCGTCGACTTCCTGAAGGATCCCGGCAAGTTCCAGAAGCTCGGCGGGAAGATCCCCAAGGGAGTGCTGATGGTCGGCTCCCCGGGTACCGGCAAGACATTGCTCGCCCGCGCCATCGCCGGCGAGGCCAAGGTGCCGTTCTTCACCATCTCGGGTTCGGACTTCGTGGAGATGTTCGTCGGCGTGGGCGCCAGCCGCGTGCGTGACATGTTCGAACAGGCCAAGAAGCACGCGCCGTGCATCATCTTCATCGATGAGATCGACGCCGTGGGCCGTCACCGTGGCGCGGGCCTCGGCGGCGGTCACGACGAGCGTGAGCAGACGCTCAACCAGCTGCTGGTGGAGATGGACGGCTTCGAGGGCAACGAGGGCATCATCGTCATCGCGGCCACCAACCGGCCCGACGTGCTCGACCCGGCGCTGCTGCGTCCGGGGCGCTTCGACCGCCAGGTCGTCGTACCGCTGCCCGACGTGCGCGGCCGCGAGCAGATCCTGCGCGTGCACATGCGCCGGGTGCCGCTGTCGGACGACGTCAAGCCGGCGGTCATCGCGCGCGGCACGCCCGGCTTTTCGGGCGCGGACCTCGCCAACCTGGTCAACGAGGCGGCGCTGTTCGCGGCGCGCGCCAATCAGCGCCTGGTCAGCATGGATCAGTTCGAGCGCGCCAAGGACAAGATCATGATGGGCGCCGAGCGGCGCTCGATGGTCATGACCGACCCGGAGAAGCGCATGACCGCCTATCATGAGGCGGGCCACGCGCTCGTGGGCATGAGCGTTCCGGAGCATGATCCGGTCTACAAGGTGACCATCATCCCGCGCGGGCGCGCGCTGGGCGTCACGCAGTTCCTGCCCGAGCAGGACCGCTACTCGATGAGCAGGCGTCGCCTGGAAAGCTCCATCGCCACGCTGTTCGGTGGGCGCATCGCCGAGGAGCTGATCTTTGGAGTGGATGCCGTCACCACCGGAGCTTCCAACGACATCGAGCGCGCGACGGAACTGGCGCGCAACATGGTCACCAAGTGGGGGCTGTCCGATCGGCTCGGCCCGCTGACGTACTCCGAGGAGTCGGGCGAGGTGTTCCTCGGCCGCAGCGTCACACAGCACAAGCAGGTCTCGGACGAGACGGCGCATGCCATCGACGAGGAAGTGCGGCGCGTGATCGAGAGCAACTACAAGCAGGCGCGAGCGATCCTGCAGAGCAGCCTCGACAAGCTGCACATGATGGCCGAGGCGCTCATCAAGTACGAGACCATCAACGACGAGCAGATCAAGGACATCATGGAGGGTCGTACCCCGAAGCCGCCCGAGGGCTGGGACGACTCGACCACGAGCAGCGGCACGGGCGGCAAGCCTCCCGCGGTGGTGGCGCCGGTGCCGGCACCTGCCGAGGCGCCGATCGCGCGACCGGCCGGACAGCACTAGTCGGCGGCGCAGCGACCACAGGGGGCGTAGCGATTCGCCATCGCCTGGCGTCCTCTGCTGCACAGAAGCTCGCAGCGCTCAGGGGTCCACATGGATATTGAGATCGCACAGCCAGTTACTGGAGAAGTAACTGGCTGTGCGACCTCAACATCCATGTCGCTCGCGGTGCGCTGTGCGCGTTCGTCGCAAGCTGTGCCAGGCCGTGGCGAGCTGTTCCAACCTGCTGCAGCGGCGCCACCGATAGATGAGTCCAGCGTCGGCCGGATGCCTCGCGCTTCACGTCCGCGATACAGTGCGCCGCGACCCCAGCGCCATGCTCCGCGAGGCGGAGCGCAGCGCTGGCCGCCACGCGTCGCTGCGGCGGGTGCGACGGGCAGGGGCAGCTTGTCTGGACATGGTTTCAACTCTGGCGGAAGCGTGCACCGTGCAGACGTCCAGGGGGATACCGAGCTCGCCGGGCGAATTACTTTTCCAGTAATTTGCCGCGCGAGCTCGATATCCCCTTGGTCTCATGAGCGTTGCAGGCCTCTGTCTCGGGCTCGACTACCTGGCCACTGTGGCAATGACTGACCGCTCCGCGTCGCGCCCCCCGGCGCTGCAGTGCGCCGGCCGGACGCTCCCGCTCGAGCACCCCGTGGTGATGGGCGTGCTCAACGTCACGCCGGATTCGTTCTCCGACGGCGGGCGTCACGCGACTCCCGAGCGCGCGCTCGCGGCCGCCGAGCAGATGGTCGCTGAAGGCGCGCGCATCATCGACATCGGAGGGGAATCCACGCGGCCGGGCGCGGCGCCCGTGGACAGCGAGGAGGAGCAGCGGCGCGTGCTGCCGGTGGTCGAACGGGTAGCCGCGCGGTTGCCGGTGATCGTGTGCGTCGATACCTCCAACCCGCAGCTCATGCGTCGCGCGGAGGCGAGCGGGGCGCACATGATCAATGACGTACGCGCCGCGCGCGTGCCGGGCGCCCTGGAGGCCGTGGCTGCCAGCCGCATGGCCCTGTGCCTGGTACACATGCAGGGCGAGCCCGCGAACATGCAGCGCGACCCGCAGTACCGCGATGTGGTCGCGGAAGTCGGCGAATTTCTCTCCATGCGAGTGCGCGCCGCCGTGACCGCGGGGATCGCTTCCGAACGGCTGTGCATCGATCCGGGATTCGGATTTGGCAAGCTGCTGCGGCACAATCTGCAGCTGTTGCGGCACCTTGCGCGGCTGGCGGCGCTCGGGCCACCGCTGCTGGTGGGGCTGTCGCGCAAGGCGATGGCCGGAGCCCTGGCGGCCGGTGGGCCCGGTGGGCCCGGCGGGCCCGCTGGGGCCGATGGGCCCCGTGGGCCCGGTGAACGTACTGCGGTGGGGGCCGCGGCGGTGGGGGCCGCGGCGGGGGCTGCCCGAGCGCCGCAGGAGCGGTTGGCCGCGAGCCTGGCGCTCGCGAGCATTGCGGTGCTGAACGGGGCGCGCATCGTGCGTGCCCACGACGTGGCCGCCACGGTGGATGCGGTGCGCGTCGCAGCGGCGGTCGCGGCGCAGGGCGACGAGGAGACGGACGAGGAGACATAAGTGGCACGGGTGCATTTCGGCACGGATGGGATCCGCGGTCGCGTCGGCACCGAGCCGATGACGGTGGAGTTCGCGCTGCGGCTGGCGAGCGCGGCGGCGCGTGTGCTCGGGGGCGGTGGCACGGTGCTGATCGGCAAGGACACGCGCGTGTCCGGCTATCTGTTCGAGGCGGCGCTGGAGGCCGGCTTCGTGGCCAGCGGCATGGACGTGCTGCTGACCGGGCCGCTGCCGACACCGGCGATCGCCTACATGACCCGCCACCTGGGCTGCCGCTTCGGCGTCGTGATCAGCGCCTCGCACAATCCGTACGAGGACAACGGCATCAAGTTCTTCGACGCCCAGGGCATGAAGCTGTCCGACGAGATCGAGGAGCGCATCGAGGCGCAGCTGTCCGAGGCGCCGCTGACGCGCAGCTCCCGCGAGCTCGGCCGGGCGCGGCGTCTGGACACCGCGCGGACTCATTACCATGAATTCTGCACCGGTATCCTGCCCGCGGGCATGAACCTCGCCGGATTGAAGCTGGTGCTCGACTGCGCCAACGGCGCCTCCTATAAGATTGCGCCGCGCATCCTGGCCGATCTCGAGGCCGAGATCATTCCGATCGGGTGCTCGCCGAACGGGCGCAACATCAACGATGGCTGTGGCTCGACACAGCCGCAGCTGCTGCAGCTGACCGTCTCCGGGGTGCGCGCGCACGTCGGCATCGCCTTCGATGGTGACGGAGACCGCGTGGTGATGGTCGACCATCTGGGCCGGCTGGTCGATGGTGACCAGCTGCTGTACGTGATCGCCGCGGACGCGCACGCCGCGGGCACGCTGCGCGGGCCGGTCGTCGGCACCGTCATGAGCAATCTGGGGCTGGAGCTGGCGCTGCGGCGACTCGGCGTGCCCTTCGAGCGGGTGCCGGTCGGCGACCGTAACGTGCTGGTGCGGCTGATGGAGTCGGGCGGGGTGCTCGGCGGCGAGACTTCCGGGCACATCCTGAGCCTCACGGATACCACCACCGGCGACGGGCTGGTGACGGCGCTGCGCGTGCTGGCCATCATGAAGCGTACCGGCCGGCCACTCGCGGAGCTGGCGGCCGGCATGGAGAAGCTGCCGCAGACGCTGCTGAACGTGCAGGTGGCGCGGCGCTTCGACCCCGCGGGGGTGCCGGCCATCCGCGCGGCCGTGCAGCGCCTGGAGGAGCAGCTCGCCGGGGAAGGGCGTATCGTGCTGCGCGCGTCGGGGACCGAAGCGGTCATTCGCGTGATGGTCGAGGGTCGCGATGCCACCGAGGTGCGTGGCTGCGCCGATGAGCTGGCGCAGCTGGTCAGGAGCGCGGCTCCGGCCTAGCGCTGTGCCGGCGACGGCAGCAGCAGCGCCGCACGCGCCGCGCGGCGCGCGCCACGCCGCTGCACACCGAGGCGCAACTTCGCCGCACGCCGGGGCTCAAAGCCGCTGCACGCTGACGTGAGCGGGAGTGAGATCATGCGACGCAAGCTCGTGGTGGCCAACTGGAAGATGCACGGCTCGCGTGCCGAGAACGCCCCGCTGGTGGAGGCGATTCTGGCCGCGCCGAGTCATGCGGGCGTGGACTGCGTGCTCTGTCCGCCGTTCGTCTACCTGCAGGAGGTCGGCAGACAGCTGCGCGATGCGGCGGTGAAGCTCGGCGCGCAGAACGTGTGCGCCGAGGCCCCGGGTGCGCAGACCGGCGAGATCGCCGCCTCGATGCTGCGCGACGTGGGTTGCGAGTACGTCATCGTCGGGCACTCCGAGCGGCGCCATCTGTACGGAGAGGACGACGTACTGGTCGCGCGCAAGGTTGCCGCAGCGCAGTCACGCCGTCTGACGCCGATTCTGTGCGTCGGCGAGCAGCTCGCCGAGCGCGAGGCCGGCGAAACCGAGGAGGTGCTGGCGCGGCAGCTGGATGCGGTGCTGGCGCTCAGCGGCGCAGGCGCTTTCGAGCATGCGGTCGTCGCCTATGAGCCGGTGTGGGCGATCGGCACGGGGCGAACGGCCTCTCCGGCGCAGGCACAGCAGGCACATGCGTTCATTCGCCGCCGGCTCGCGAGCAGGGATGCTAAAATCGCCTCCGGCTTACGCATCCTGTACGGCGGCAGCGTCAAGGCGGGCAATGCCCGCGAACTGTTCACGCAGGAGGACGTCGACGGCGGCCTGATTGGCGGTGCGTCGCTGCAAGCCGAGGAATTCTTGTCGATCCTGGCCGCGGCGCGTGGTTGAGGCGCTTACTGCACATGCTGCATACGTTTTTGCTCATCATTCTGTTCTTTTGCGCGGCGGCGATCGTCGCCCTGGTGCTGCTTCAGCGCGGTAAGGGCGCGGAGGCCGGCGCTGGCTTCGGCGCGGGCGCCTCCGGTACGGTGTTCGGCGCGCGCGGCGCGAGCACCGCGCTGTCGCGAACCACGGCGATCCTCGCGGCGGTGTTCATGCTGACCTGTCTGGTGCTGGCGTACACGACTTCGCGCACCGCGTCGAGCAGCTCCAGCAGTCTGCTGGATCAGCTGTCGCAGCCCAGCCCTCAGACCGCCCCGGGCGCTCCCGGCGCCACGACGCGTGTGCCGCTGACGGCTCCTGTTCCTGGCGCCGGCGCTG
>JASHSK010000161.1 GCA_030038755.1 Gammaproteobacteria bacterium | reverse complement strand
GGGGCCGCTCGTCACCAGCAGCGCATCGATGGCCGCAAGATCGCGCTCACCGAGCCGGCCGGCCTGCTGCTTGAGCAGCAGCACGTTGTTCAGATAGGCATAGCGAGCCGCATCGTAGGCGAACACGGCGGAGTAATAGAGACCCTGGTATTCGAGCAGCGCGTATTCCGAGCCGACGTTGAACTCGATGTCGCGCTCGGCCGAATCCACCGCGGCACGCGCCGAGTCGACTGCGTGGTGCGCGGCGTTGATGCCCTGGATGCCGCTGACGATATTGAGGAAGGCGGTACGCGTCTGCTGGTCGGTCTGCCGGCGCAGCGTCTCGAGGTTCGCCTCGCTCTGCCGATAGAGCGCGCGCGACTGGCGCACTGCCGAGGCGACCGCACCGCCCTGGAACAGCGGCCAGTTGAAGTACACGCCGACGGTGTCCAGACCATGATTGCCGCCGAGCACGGAAGGCGCCGTCGCGTAGGCCCCCGTACCGGTCAGTGACAGCGTCGGCAACCCCTTGCCCCGCTGCACGCCGATGTCGTGCTGAGCCGCGTCGGCGGTGAGCTCCGCGGCGCGCACGTCCGGATTGTCGCTCTCGGCGGAGACCACCCAGGCGTCCGCCGAAGCGGGGTCTGGCGCGGCGAGCGGAATCTCATCGCGCAGCGGCGCGACGCGACCGGCGGGCTCGCCGATGATCTCATTGAGCGCGAGGTCGGCATCATCGAGCGAGTTCTGCGCACTGATGACGTTCTGCGCGGTCAGATCGTAGAACGCCTGCGCCTGCTTGACGTCGCTCGCCGAGCCGACGCCCGTCTGCTCGCGCCCCTGCGTCTGCTTGAGCAGCGCCGCATAGGCCGCGCGCTCCTCGGTGAAGGTGGTCAGCTGGTCCGCAGCCTGCAGCACGCCGAAATACGCCTGCGCGACACGCACCACCAGGTCCTGCTGCGCGCTGAGGTAGGTCGCCTCGGCGCTCGCCGCCTGCGCGTCCGCCTCCTTGAGCTGACTGTAGGATTGAAAGCTCCAGAGCGTTTGCGTCAGCGTGAGTCCGTAAGTGGTGTAGTTGACGTTGCAGCGGACCGTCACGGTGGTCGCCAGCTCGCAGCCGGGCAGACCGATGGCGCCGGGCGGCAGCGAGCCGGCCTCCTGCGGAGTGATCCCGAACTCCGAGGCCTCCTCGGACAGCCGCTCGCGCTCGCTGGAGGCACTGCCGGCCAGCTGCGGCAACCACTGCGCGAGCGCCTGCGGGCGCGCCTCGATCGAAGCGTCGCGCTGATACCTTGCGGATTGCAGCGTCGTGTCGCGCTGCTGGGCGAGCACGTACAGCCGCATCAGATCATTGGCGCGCGAGAATCGGGGGGACAGCAGCCCGAATGCGAGCACCGTCGCCGGCACGAACACGTGCGCGGGCGCGCACGCGCGCCCCGACCTCCTGTCGGACACGCACGCAGCGCACACTTGCACAAACGGCTTTCTGCGCATTCACTCCCCGAGATCGAGCCTCGCCTCGCCTTGCCTTGCCTTGCGGGACCACGCCTCGCGGCGCCGCGGACGCCCGGCTCGTGAGCAAGGCATGTGCCAGCGGTGCGCGCTCATCGCGTATTTCCGGCGCTGGGGCACCGCCCCGTCGCGGACGCACGCAAACAACTGTTTTCCATGATGCGAGCGCTCAGATGAGCGCTGGGTGACGTCATCCGTCCGCCCGCCGGGCACCCCTCAGTCCCGCTCGGCCCGTCCAGGCGCTGTCCGCCATGTCCGCCGGACAGCAGGCGGACAGGTGCGGAACCCGCGGCAGCGCCGCGGTGCTACACTTCCCCGCCGGCGGCCGGCCCGCCACACTGGGGGCGTCACCACACTGGGGCCGCGTTCCGGCACTACGAATAACCAGGCACTCGAGCTCGGGGGGAATGCGATATGGAATTGCGCACCACACCGGCAAGCACCACGCCGGCTACTGATCAGGATATTCGCGTCAGTATCGATCGGCGTTCCTTCATCGGCGGCGCTGCCGCGACCGTTGCGGCCGGCGCGCTGCTCGCGGGCGGTGCGGCCCCGGCGCGCGCGGAAAGCTCCGCGTATGGCGCGGCGGCCGCGCCCGTCGTCGAAACCGAATTCGGCAAGCTGCGCGGCGGCCGTGCCGGATCGGTGAGCTACTTCAAGGGCGTGCACTACGGCGCCGCAACGAGCGGCAGCATGCGCTTCATGCCCCCGGTGAAGCCCGCGTCCTGGAGCGGCGTGCGCGACGCACTCGAGCTCGGGTTGCGCTCGCCGCAGAACGCCTCGGGGCTGATTCCCGAAGTCGACGCCGTGGATCCCAAGGAGCCGATGGGCGAGGACTGTCTGTGCTTGAACGTGTGGACGCCCGGCGCCGGGCACGGACATCGCCGTCCCGTGATGGTGTGGCTGCACGGCGGCGGCTATACCAGCGGCTCGGGCAGCTTCACGATCTATGACGGTACGAATCTGGCCGCGCATCACGACGTGGTCGTCGTCACCGTCAATCACCGCCTCAATGCCTTCGGCTACCTGTTCCTGCCGGACATCGGTGGGGCGAAATACGCGCAGGCCGGCAACGTCGGCATGCTCGACATCGTGCTGGCGCTGCACTGGGTACACAACAACATCGCGGCCTTCGGCGGCGATCCGGGCAACGTCACGATCTTCGGTCAGTCCGGCGGCGGCGGTAAGGTCAGCACGCTGCTGGCGATGCCGGCAGCGCACGGCCTCTTTCACCGCGCGATCGTGCAGAGCGGCTCGTCGCTGGCCGGCCTGCCGCGTGATGCCGCCAACCAGTCGACCACCGCGTTCATGGCCAAGCTCGGCCTGAAACCGACCACCGA
Source organism: Gammaproteobacteria bacterium (assembly GCA_030038755.1). Taxonomy (GTDB): domain Bacteria; phylum Pseudomonadota; class Gammaproteobacteria; order Steroidobacterales; family Steroidobacteraceae; genus FEN-1191. Next base: position 18,122 of record JASHSK010000161.1, on the reverse strand, counting down.
CGACGTCGATCGCATGCAGGCGATGCCGATGGACCAGCTCCTCGCGGCCCAGCAGGGCGGCGGTGTCGCAGGTCCGGCGGGCGTACGCTTCGCACCCGTGGGCGATGGCAGCACGCTGCCGGCCGGCCCGTTCGATCCGGCCACCTCCTCCCGCGTACCGCTGCTGGTCGGCTCGGTGCAGGATGAGGTCGGATTTTTCCCCGGTGCCGCGCTCGATCCGATTCCCGAGTCCGCCTTGCTTCCGCGTCTCAAACAGACGCTGCATGCGACGGACGAGCAGGCCCAGGCGCTGATCGACGCCTACCGCAAGGACCAGCCGGGCATCAGCCCCATCGACATCGCCATCGAGGTGGCCTCGGATATGTTCGCCTGGAAGAACGCTGTCACCCAGGCCGAGCGCAAGGCCGCGCTCGGGGCAGCGCCGGTGTACATGTATTACTTCACCTGGCACTCACCGGTACGCGACGGCAAGCTGCGCGCGTTCCACACGCTGGACATTCCGTTCGCGTTCGACAACGTCGACGTCGGCCGCTCGATGACCGGCACCGGCCACGACCGCTACGCGCTGCAGGACAAGATGAGCAGCGCCTGGACCACGTTCGCGCGCAGTGGCAACCCCAGCACGCCGCTGCTGCCGCAGTGGCAGGCCTACAACGCGCAGCAGCGCGCGACGATGTTCCTGGCCGACGATTGCCGCCTGGTCGACAACCCGCGACCGGATGACTGGGCCGCACTCGCCCAGTTCCACGGCAGAGGTTGAGGAGCAGCGGCTGCGGGTCGCGGTCGCGGCGATAGCGGTCGCGGCGGTAGCGGCAGCGGCAGCGTGGCCTGATGAGCGCCCCGGCGGTACAGCGCTCGGCGTAACGGCCTCTGTGCAGATGTCGGGGATCTTCAGGCGAATACGTCACCCCGTATTCGCCTGAAGGTCCCCTATATCTACAGCGAGTCCGTACGCCGCGCGCTGCTACACCAGCCGGGATGGCTCAGTCCGCCGGCGCCACGTTCTTGCACGGATGCGGCGACCACTTGGAGCTATCCGACTCCTGGCGGAAGTCCGAGCTGGTGATGAACGGCGCGAGCAGATACTCCGGATCCACGACCTGGGTCGTGACGTCGAACCAGTGCTTGCCGGTTGGATCGGTGAATGTCTGGAACCACTCCGTCACGTGCGTCTGCGATCCGTAGGGCACGCCATTGCGCCGCAGCCAACCGGGCGCAAGGTTATCGGTCACGACGTACATCTTGCCGGTCGGCGGCTTGGGCTGCGGACCGCGTGCGCGACCAAAGCCGGCTGCGAGGTTCCGCGGCGTCTGCCACACGGCAAAGGAGCTGCCCTGCAGGCTCGGGGCATTCTGTGGCATGTCCTGGTGGCGGAAATAGATCTCGCGCGTCTGCTCACCCCAGTCGGTCTCGATCTGCAGCTGGTTCTGATTGACCCAGGTGATATGCACGCGCGTGGGCATGCGCATCACACCGCCCGCCCCGTAGGCCCTGCAGTCGATCGTCTCGGTGAACCCCGAGCCATACGGGGCTGGATTGAACGCCTTGGCAATCTTCTGGCCCGCAGGGTTGAGCGGGACACTGGCGTAATCGCCGGGAGGCGCCGTCAGCATGCGCCAGCGCCAGTCCTCGGTCACCACCGATTCCCAGTAGCCGGTCAGATCAATCGGTGCGGCCTGCTCGGCCGGCGGCGGTGGCCCGGTGGGCCGGGGGGGACCGAATTGGGCCAGCGCAGTCTGCCCGAGCACGCCGGCGCCCACCAGCGCCACGGACCCCAGAAGGATTCGGATCTTCATCGCCTTAGCCTCCGGCCATCTCGGGCATTGCGAACCGGTCCTTGCCCTTGCCCCGGGCGGGCAGCGTGTCGTACACCGCCCGCACGAACTGTTCCGGACTCCAGTCGCCGTAGGCCCCACCCCAGCGCTGATCGAAATCCCAGGTGGGCTTCATGGCCAGCACCTGTTGCAGTGTCCTGCCCAGGTTCTTGTAATACATGATGCGGTTGCGGATCGTCGTCAGGATGATGTTGTACTCGATCAGATCCGCCTGATCGCACAGCCGCCCCTGGCCCGGGATGACCATGGTGCCGCCCTCCTGGGGTCCCATGTGGAAATCGGCGGTCGCGAGCTCGATCATGTTGTTCAACGCCGAGAGCTCGCCGTCGATGCTGCCGCCGCGGGTCGGATCGATGATCGGGTAGTGAACCATGCTGACGATATCGCCGGCGGCGATGACGTCCGAGCGGCGGAAGAACACCTCTTCGTTACCATCCGTGTTGGCGCTCGGCGGCTGAATGAGCTCCACCGCCTCATCGTTGAAGTCCCAGGAATAGGTCGGCTCGGTATGCGTTTCGATGGGCCAGAGTTCCTGGGGAACCGACGGTTGCCCCTGCGCATTCGGCATCACCATGCGATTGAGCACGTTCTGGCTGGCGATCACCGTGGCCCCCGGTGGCAGGCCGGGATTATCAAACTGGAAGTTGGAGCCGATGATGGTCGCTCCGGCGAGGCGGATGACCGCGTTCCCTCCGATGTGATCGGGAAGCCCGTCGGTGTCGACGATCCACTGTACGGACTTCTCCTCGCCACCGTAGTCCTGCAACAGCTTCTCCATGGCGGCCTTCAGCTTCGGCGCCATCTGCCCGGTGCCGGTGTCCACCACCAGGCCCCCATCGTCACCGATCTGTATTGTGACGTTGTATTCGTCCGGCTCTCCGGCCAACAGCCAGACGTTGCCCTGCACGTGCCAGGGATGAATCTGGCCGTCGTCATAGCTGCCGTTGTCCGGATTGCTCTTATAGAAGTCGTAACCCTCGTAGTACGGCGACTGGCGCACGTCGAGCTGCTGCGACTTCGAGACCGTGCCGTTCGAGTACGGCACCTGCGCGCGCGCTCCCGGCATCCCGGCGAGCAGCAGGGCTGCAGCGCCTGCCAGACCGGCCAGCCCGAGCCCACTGCGAACGCACCGCGGCGCGCCAACTCCGGAGCTGATTGGGTACATCCTCGCCTCCATGCGCATGCGTACGGCCTCGCAGCCGGGCGTCACGACAGTCGCTTCACAGGTTTTCATCGGCATGATCCTGCTGCTCCTCCTGCTGCTCGATCTGCTTGATCGGAGGGTTGGCGGGCTGCGTCCTGATCGCGTCCTGATACTCGGGGAACATGGTGTCCGCCCCGCCCTGAGAGGCCTTCAGCGGCACGCGATTGCGCACCGGATAGTCCTGCTCCACCGCCGTCTGATTCGGCAGGTGCATGGGAACGTCGCCCTCATGGCGCGGAATCTCGGTGACCTCGCGGCACGGATAGGTCGCGAAATTGAGGCTGTCGGCCTTCTGGTATTCGGTGCTCTTCACCAGCGGCTCGCTCAGATACTGCGGGTCCGTGATCATCGTCACGTCCGTCAGAATGTCTCCATCCCGGAACATGCGCTCATCGAAGTTCGCCTGATCGCTCGTGGGTAGCCCGTTGCGGCGCGTCCAGCCGCGCTTGAACATGTCGGTGTGCACCAGCAGGTCATCTCCCACCCAATGACCGACTGAATAGCCCGCAAAGCTGTGTGCGGCCCACGGCGGCGGATGCGGCCGGCCGTCCATCCAGATCACGCGCTGCGACTCCCAGGCCACGATCCAGGTGTTGATGGCGACCTGCTGCAGAGTCTGCTGATCCAGAGTCTCCCAGATGCGCAGTGCCCCGACCCCGCGAATGCCGTACAGCGCCGGGTGCGGCCGACACTGCAGATACGGAATGGTCAGCACTTCCGGATCCCATGTCTGCGCCACCGATGCGGCCGCCGCCGTGATCGGCAGGCCCGCATAATCGCCCTGATCGGGACCCGGGATACGCTCGGGTTGATCCTCGTCGAACAGAGGATTCCAGAATCCGTCGAGGGTCTGATGGTTGTCCTGCGCGCCCGCCGGCAGGCACAGCAGTGCCGCGCCGGCCCCGGCGAACAGCACGGCCAATGTGGTGGAGAGTCTCCTGGTGATTGCCATGATTCTGCCCTTGCAATTGCAATCGGTGAGAGTTGCGCGGACCGCTCGGCAGCAGCTCTCGAGCCAATCGCGGCCCCGGCGCCAGGCTGCCCTACGGCGTCGGAAGCGATCGCGATTGCGTCGTGAACGCCTGAATAACCCCCCTTGACGACCGGCGCGCGCACTAGCGTGCGGCGCGGCGGGCGGCTCATGACAATTCGGATCCGCCCGTCGGCTGGGACTTTATTGCGAGGTACCCGCCCCGTCAACAGCGTTCGCAATCCCACGGCATGAGTTGCCCCGGCAGCGGCGCCGGCTAGGAGGCGGTGGCCTGCCGCCCCGTCGCCGAGCGGCTCGCCAGCCGTTCCAGCGCCTGCGAGAAGCGCTCGCCGGTGTCGGACCATCGCCGCAGACGCTGGCGCACGACCGCGGCGCCGTCTGCGAGGCTCGCGAGCAGTCCGGGCTGGCTGAGCACGGCGGCGAGTGCGGCGTGCAACGCGCGGGGATCGCCGGGCGCCACCAGCAGCCCGGCCTGCGTACCGACCAGCTCCGGGATTGCGCCGGTACGTGTGCTCACGACCGGCAGGCCGCAGGCAAGCGCTTCGGCAACGGCCATGCAGTAGCTCTCGAAGCCGGTAGCCAGTACGAACAGATCGGACTGCTGGTAGTGTCGGGCGAGCGCCGCCGGCTGCACCTCGCCGAGCAGTGCGATCCTGTCCGTCAGGCCGCGCTGCTGCAATCGGGCGCGCACCCGCGTGACGGTATCGGAGCTGCGCCTCAGGCTGCCGATGCAGGTGAGCTGCCACGGCAATGAAGCGAGCGGGGCCAACGCATCGATCAGCAGCTCGTGTCCCTTGAGCGGGTGCACCGTGGCAACGCATAGCATCCTCACGATGCCGTCGGGGGATCGGCGTGCGAGCGGTGCCTCGTCGGTGCCCGGCTCCATGACCGAGATCTGCTCGGGGGCAAGACCGTAGCCGAGCAGTGCGTCGCAACTGACGCTGCCCGTCACGAACACGTGGCGGGTGCTCCGCAGAGCATCGGCTTCGGTCCGCTGTACTTCGCGCATACGCGCCGGATTGCTCTGCACGCCGGCGCTCAGTGGCATGTGAATGAGGGCGACGAGTACCAGTCTGGCGGCGTGTCTGCGCAATACCCCCGGCATGGCGCTGAGTGCCAATCCGTCGATCAGCACCAATGTCTGCGGCTGAATACCGGCGAGCACGCGCTCCGCATGCTCGAGCGCCGCGCCGGTAGGATGGGGAAAGCTCGCGTCGAGGGCATGTACTCTCACGGTCCAGCCCCGTTCGCGCAGCTCGGCGAGAATGCGCCGATCGTAAACGTAGCCCCCCGTGGCGCTACGAATATCCCCGGGAATCAGGAATTCCAGCGCACGCCTCTTCATGCGCAGGATGCTAGCATCCGCGCATGAAGAGCGCGGTATGCCCGGCGTCACCCTCGCGATAGCCCGACCCGAACACCGCGAGCTGCTGCGCAGCGCCCTGCGTGGTCTGCTCGCGGTCGCTGCGGCCATGCTGGCCGTGGGGCTGCTGGCCGCGAGCCGGCTCAAATTCGGCGTCGTCTTTCTCCCCAGGAGCCTGCTGCTGTTCGGGATCGCCGCGCTCTTGGTGCTGCGTGGACTGCCCGCGCATCATCCGTTTTCGACCCTGGGGCCCGCGAATGCGGTGACTCTGGCGCGCGCGGCATTGGTCGCGCTGCTGGCCGGCCTGATCGGCGAGCGAGCCCCGGGCGCACCCGCGCTGGCCGTCGCGATCGCCCTCGCCGTCATCGTGCTCGACGGGGTGGACGGCTGGCTCGCGCGGCGCACGCGCATGGCGAGCCGCTTTGGCGCTCGCTTCGACATGGAAACCGACGCCGTGCTGGTTGCCGTGCTGGCGCTGCTGGCGTGGCAGTTCGGAAAAGTCGGCGCGTGGGTGCTGTTGTCCGGGCTGATGCGCTATCTATTTCTTGCCGCGGGAGCTCTGATTCCGCTCCTGCGGCGTCCCGTGCCCTCGAGCTACCGCGGCAAGAGCATCGCGGTCTTTCAGATGCTGGCTCTCGTCCTGGCCGTCGCCCCCTTCTGCTCTGCCCCGCTGGCCACCGCGGTCGCGGCGGTTGCGCTCTTCCTGCTGACGGTGTCCTTCCTGCTGGACGTGGCGTGGTGGTTGCGGCGCGCGGCTGCGACCGGTGGAGCGTAGCCGGGCGGCGTCGCTACGCGGCCGAGGTTGCTGTTCGCCGGAGTGCCGTTGAAGGCGGCCAGCAGCCACTCGGTCAGCTGGTTCATGTTGCCGATCGGCCGGCTCGCGGGGGTAAGGCCGGGCTGGAAGCCATCTGCGAGCAACGCGCGCAGGATATCCGGGCGCGAGGCGATCACGTGCACCGGCACATCCCAGGGCACTCCCTGCCCGCTCACACTGGAGGCGGGCTGGTGATCGCCGAGGAGAATCATCACGCCATGCTCGTCGGGGCGTTGGCGCAGGAAGCTGGAGAAGCAGTCGAAGAAGTACTGGACGGCCTCGATGTAGCTGCGGCCCAGGTGCGTCCACTCGGGGGTGCGCGCCATCGCCGCGCTCAAGGGCCCTGAATCGTAGGGATCGGCCGACAGCATCCGCGATTCATCGGGCTGCAGCGGCGGAACCGGACGAAACGGCATGTGCGTGCTGAGCGTCGGAAAGAACACGAACAGCGGTTTACGCGGCTGGGGCTGCAGCTCACTCACGTCGAGCGCGTCGATCGAGAACTGGTCGGGAATGTGCCACCACCCGAACTGCGGTCCGCGGTAGTGCAGATCATCGGCCCCATAGATATGGTCAAAGCCGTAAAAGCTGCCCTCGGGCCAGGGATGCTGGTTTCCGGGCATCCACGCGATGGCACGGTATCCCGCTGCCTTGAATACCGAGACCAGCGTTGGACGCTGCTGCGTCATCAGCAGCCGGTAGCTGCGCGTGTCGCGCACCTGGATACCGGTCAACAGGCTCAGATGCGCCAGCACCGAGGTACCGCCGAACGTGGGCGAGGTGACATACGCCGAGACCACATCGCGGCCGGTATCATGGATGGCGGCGGCGAAGCGCGCCCGCGAAGGCCGCAGGAAGTCGACGAACTCGGGCCGGTCAAAGGTCGTACGCCCGTAGGATTCGACGAAGATCAGCAGTACGTCATCGCCGCCCAGGGCCGCCAGGTTGGAGTGCAGATCCGGGGATGCGGGCAGGTTGCGCGTGCTGCGGCCCGACACCACCTGGATCACGCGGGCGACCTGTATTCCGTAGGTCTCGCTCACCGGGATCGAGAATCGCGGTACACGCGGCACGCGATCGCTCAGCTGCTGACACAGGAAACAGGCGACGAGCAGGCTGCCGGCCACGCCCAGTCCGATCCTCGCGGCGCGATGCAGCCTGAGCACCTCGTCAACCTGCCCCAGCGACCAGCGCGCGATCAGGTACAGCAGACCCAGCACCGCGAGCGCGCCCAGCGAAACCGCGACCAGCATCCACACGGCAGCCACGCGCGCGAGCATGCCGACGACTTCCGCGACGTGCGGCAGGTCCCAGTAGAGATTGACAGGCCGCCCATAGAGGGCCGGGGATGTCACGTCCGCGTAACGGCCCAGCGCAAATATCACCACGACGATGGAGAGCAGCATCAACCCACGGCGCGTCGTGGGTCCTCGCCAGGTATGGGCCGCCGCCATCAGTGCGAGCAATGCGGCAAGCTCCACCGACAGCTCGCCACGCCAGTGCACTCCCAATGTCGGCCAGACATTGGCAAAGGTGACCGCACCGTTGAGAAGGATCAGGGCCAGCACGGCCCGGGCGACGCGCCAGCCGGAACGAGATCCACTGCCGGTCGCGGGAGATATCATCACGGCAGCCTAGCACCGCGCTCCCGCAGTGTCGAACAGCGCAGGCGCCAGGGACGGCGCACACGGTAGGGAATGGCGCAGGCGGTAAGATGCGTGCGTATGACGCAGCACGATGAAAGCAGCACGCGCGCCTTCTGGGCAGTGGCTCCTGGTCGCGGCGAGTTACGCACCGAGCCGCTGCCGGCACCGCGGCCGGACGAGGCGGGCGTTCGCGCGCTCTACAGTGGCATCAGTCGCGGCACCGAGGCGCTGGTGTTCAGCGGCCGTGTTCCGCCGAGCGAGTTTCAGCGCATGCGTGCGCCGTTCCAGGCGGGCGCCTTCCCCTTCCCTGTCAAATACGGCTATGCGAGCGTCGGCGAAATCACCGCAGGCCCCACGGAGTTGCTCGGGCGGGCGGTGTTCTGTCTGTATCCCCATCAGGAGCGCTACGTCGTGCCCATCCAGGCGCTGTATCCGCTACCGTTGGGGGTCTCCGGGCGGCGCGCGATTCTCGCGGCGAACCTCGAGACCGCGATCAACGGCGTGTGGGACGCCGGCATCGCCCCTGGTGATCGGGTCAGCGTCATCGGAGCCGGCAGCGTGGGCTGTCTGGCGGCCTGGCTCACGCGGCGCGTGGCCGGCTGCGAAGTCGAGCTGATCGATATCAATGCCTCACGCGCCGATATTGCAGGCGCGCTGGGAGTCTCCTTCGCGCTTCCGGAGCGGGCGCGCGCGGATGCGGACGTCGTGCTGCATGCCAGCGGCACGCAGGAAGGCCTGGGGCTCGCGCTGCGCATCGCGGGATTCGAGGCGACTGTCCTGGAGCTCAGCTGGTACGGCGAGCGCCCGGTCAGCCTGGCACTCGGCGAGGCTTTTCACGCGCGTCGACTGACGCTGAAGTCCTCGCAGGTCGGCTCTGTCGCCCCGACGAGGCGTGCGCGCTGGACGACGCGCCGGCGCCTGGAGCTGGCGCTCTCGATGCTGACGGACCCTGCGCTCGATGCACTGATCGACAGCCAGGGATCATTCGACGAGCTGCCGCAGACGCTCGGCGCACTCGCGGCATCGCCCGGCCGTGCGATCATGCACTGCGTCTGCTATGGGAGGCCTTGATGTACACGGTTTGCGTTCGTGACCATTTCATGATCGCGCACAGTCTGTCGGGCGAGATCTTCGGCCCCGCCCAACGCCTGCATGGCGCGACCTTCGTGGTGGACGTGGAATTTCGTCGCTCCGAGTTGGATGAAACCGGGATCGTGCTGGACATCGGGCTGGCAAGCGGGGCGTTGCACGAGGTGCTCTCGCAGTTGAACTATCGCAACCTCGATGCCGAGCCGGATCTGGCGGGCCGGAACACCACGACCGAGGCACTGGCACGAATCATCTTCGAGCGGCTGGCCGCGCGGATCCGCTCAGGTCAACTCGGCTCCGGGGCCCTCGGCCTGCAGAGCCTGTGTGTCACGCTGCATGAATCCCACGTGGCCTGGGCCGCCTTCGAGGCGCCCCTGGCGCCACCGTCTTCTCAGAGCACTCGCTGAACGGATCCCGGCCTCAGGGAGCTCGCAAAGCCGGTGTCGACCGGGGAGCGCAGATCGCAGTCGAACAGGATGTCGTTGCCGCTCTGATAGATGCGGTGGCGCAAGCGCAGGCAATCCTGCAGCCGCCCCTGAGGAGGCAGGCGCACCGCCGGCCGGCCCTCCCCGATCAGCATCGGCGCGACCGCGATGTGCAGTCGATCGATCAATCCCGCCTGCAGAAACGATGACACGGTGACCCCGCCGCCTTCGATGAGCACGCGCCGGTAGCCGCGTGCGCGCAGCGCTTTCATCAACTCGGCGAGATCCAGCCCCGCGTCGCCTGCCGGCACTTCGAGCAGACTCTCCCCAACCGCGGGAGCTCCGCAGGCCACCGACTTGCCCGCCACACACACCCGCAGCGTGTCTGCCTGTCCATCGCTGAACACCGAAAGCCGCGGTGAAAGCCGGCATGTCGGGTCCAGAATGATGCGCGCGGGGTTGCGGCCGGCGACCAGTCGCGTGGTCAGGCGCGGGTTATCGGCGCGCACGGTACCCGCCCCCACCACCACCGCATCGCATAGCGCGCGCAGCCGATGCAGGTGCAGGATGTTCTCCGGGCCGGTGACGAAGGAGGAATCGCCCGAGGGCGTGGCGATGAAGCCGTCCAGACTCTGCCCGAGGTGTGCGATCGTGATCGGCCGCCCGGCGGTGGCGCTGCTGATCGGCAGGTACAGGTCCAGCAACGCCTGCGCGGCAGGCTCCGTTGCGTGCCCCTGCCAGCCCCGCAGGGGGTTCCAGGACAGGTCGGCGGGAGAATTCCCGTCTTCCACGAGACCCAGATGCCCAGTGGGTTCCAGCCGGAATCGCGCCGCGCGCCCGGGATCGAGCAGCTCGACCGCCTGGGCGGCGGCCTGCACCAGGGCCCACGCCCGCTGCTGGACGGAGTCGTGAGCCGCCAGGCGACTCGCCGAAGCCGTCGCCGGCGGCCTGGGCGGCTCGCTGGGCTGGGGCCTCAGGTGTGGCTCTGCGGCTTGGTACGTCAAAGGTACTTTCCCACGGGCAGGCGCGATCGCGCTTCCCCCAATTGGCTTCGGCCTAATTTATCAAGGCGGATCGGGGTTGTCCTGCGGGTTCATCGGATGCGCCGGTGGCAGAATCCGTCCCGCCGCCACGCACGGGGTCGATCAGCGCGGAAGCGCAGCTGAACGGAGGCCACTGGTATGAAAAAGCTCGTTCTGTCGATGTTCACCAGCCTGGACGGCTATATCGAGGGACCGGGCGGCTTTTTGTCCCCGCCCTGGTCGGCGCAGGTCGGTGAGGCTTGGGCGCGGCAAAACCTCGCTGACGCCGGACACCTGCTCTACGGGCGGGTCAACTTCGCCTTCAACAAGAGTTTCTGGACCTCCCCGGCGGCGGCCGACCATCCGGAGACGGCGACGATGAATGGCCTGCCCAAAACCGTGATATCCCGAACGCTGGCCGGCGATCCGGGATGGAACGGCTCGCTGGCGAGTGGCGACCTGCGGGGCGTTGTGTCCGATCTCAAGCGCAGCGTGACCGGGGGAAACATCTACAGCTTCGGAGGCGCGGGTCTCGCCAGGAGCCTGATAGCCGAGGATCTGGTCGACGAGTACATCCTGATGCTGACGCCGAACCTGTGGGGTGGGGGCAAGCGGTTGTTTGATTCCGGACTGCCGGCGATCGCCCTGGAGCTGCTCGGGGCCCGGACGCTTGACGTCGGCTCGGTGATTCTGCGCTACCGGCGAGCGCGAGCATCGGCCTGAGGGGGTCAGGCGGCGAGGCGCTGATTCGTCGGCGTCGTCCCGGGATGCGGGGCACCGGCACGGCCTGAGCCCGATGCCCGGCGCTACTTGGCCCGGCCGCTGTAGCCTTGCGCCTCCATCGGAATGCTCATGATCTCCATGCGCGCGAACAGACCCGCGATACCGAGGGCAAAGTTGGGCTTGGGGGCGAGCACCTCCCCGACGGCGAACAGCGTCTTCTTGTCCTTGCCGCTGAAGGTGACGCTGATGAGGTTGCGTGGCGCGGGGATCGTCCCGAGCACCTGACCATCGGGGGAAATCACCCTGACGCCGGCGAACCCCGTGACATAGATATTCCCCTGGGCATCCACGGTGGAGCCGTCACCGCCGCCGCCGGGCAGCATCGCCAGCGTGCGCTGATTGGTCAGCGCCCCGTTCGGCTGCACGTCGAGCGCGACCAGCGTGCCGTTGTTGGTGACGTACAGCGTCTTCTCATCGGGGGAGAGCACGATGCCGTTGGTACGCAGGTCCGTGCCGTAATGAGTCACCGTGCTGTCGGGCGCGGCATAGAACAGACCGCCGGTCGGCGGGCCGCCCATGGTGAAATAAATCCCCCCGTTGGAGGCGGCGGCCAGGTCATTGAGCACTCCGCCGATGCAATCGAATGGACCGCCCATGTAGCGGTCGGCGATCACCTTGTGTTCGGGCGCAAGCTCCCAGATCGAGGCGCGCAGGCCCCGCTCTACGATGAACAGCTGCCCCATCTTGTTCTCGGAGAGCGCGCCGCCGGTATCGGTGTCCTGATAGACCACCGTGTGGCGCCCATCGGGCATCAGCTTGACGACGTCACTGTCATTATTGCGCGCAATCAGGATCCCGCCGTCCGGCGTGGCGATGATGCCGTCGGCGTCGTCGCCCGGCACGCTCCAGAGAAGTTTCCAGCGCGCGCCAGCCTTGACGATCCCGGGGATTGCCGCGACACGATAGTGCCCCGATGAGGTCTGTGGCCGAGGCCGGGCACCCGGACGCCGGGCGGCAAAATTGGGCGCCGGCGGCGGTTGGATCGTCCTGCACTCATTCTGGATGACCTGCGGCTCGCGCGCATCGGTGGCGGCCTGTATCCCCGGCCCTTCGGGTGGCGCACCGGCCGCAAACACCGCCACGGTGCCGAAGAGACCCACGACGACCATCAACAAGCCGTTTGATTTCATAAGTCCCCCCCAAAAAAACAGCATCCCAAGGGTCGCGCAGACAGTGCGCCGCCGCGCAGACAGTGCGCCGCTCAGCGAAGGCACTGGTCTCTCTGGAGCGGCGAAGTCTACACCACCCGGCTCGACGAGCGGTCGCTCGGCGACACTCGATGATCTATCCGGGTGGACCCCGTTGAGGGAGCATGAATTCAATGATGCGCCGGGCGGCGTCACCCGCGCCGTCGACACCGCTCGCCCTGTCCGCAACCTCCGCAGCGGCTGTCGAGTACGACGGGTCACCGAGCAGTGCTCGCAGTTCCCGCGCCAGCCGGGCGTGACTGTGTGCGCGGCGAAAAGGCAGGATGCGACCTACGCCCAGACGAACGGCACGTGCGGCGTTGTCGGGCTGATCGAATCCGGCGGGTGTCAGCAGCTGTGGACGCCCCGAGCGAAGCGCGAAGGACAGGGTGCCGATTCCAGCCTGATGAACCACGGCGGCCGCGCGCGGGAACACGCGGGAATACGGCAGGTAATCGAAAGCGGCCACGCTGGCAGGCAATCGCTGCTGCAGCGGCGTGCCGGTCAGCAGCAGCCCACGAACACCCAGGGTCTCGCAGGCGCTGATCGCATGCTGCCAATAGTCACCGGCAAACCAGACGGCCGAGGATCCCAGGGCGAACACCACGGGTGGCGGGCCCGCGGCGAAAAACCGCTCGAGCGCATCCTCGGACGCCGCCGTCTGCTCCAGCGGATCGGCGGCATCGTGCAGGGCCGCGCCACAGACGAACGTCCGGGCCGGCCAGTCCGGCTGCCGCGTGGCAAGCGCCGGATCGAACAGCGCCAAAGTACCCCGAGGCGAGAACTGACCACCGATCAACAGCGATCCCCTGGCAGCCGGCAGTCCGAACTCGGCACGCAACCTGTGCAGCGGCCGCTCCCAGCGGCGCATCGTCACGTGCAGAAGATCGAGCATCACGCCGTGCGGCCAGCCGCCCAGGCGTGGCAGTCGCTGCAGCCATTCGAGGTTTGCTATCACCGAGGGATCGCTGGTCGAGAACAGGCTGTAGGGAGCGAGCACGCTCGACAGCCACGGCAGTCCGCGACCTTCGGCGATCAGCGGCAGCGCCGGAGTAATCGGATGCGAAACCGCCAGCGTCACCCCTTCCGTAGCCGCGCGCAGATCGGCGCAGGCACGACGCAGCGGAGCCATCACCATCGCGTCGATCAGGCGCCGGGGTCCGCTCCAACGCTCGAAGAATCGCTGCGCTATCTGCTCGCGGTCACCGAGCTCGGCGATCGACGGCGCCAGGGGGGCGAATTCCAGACCGGCGGCCTCGACGCGCGTGCGGTAATCGACCGAAGTCGCGAGGCGTACCTGCTGACCGCGCGCCACGAGCGCCCGTCCAACCGCGATGTACGGGTGCAGGTCCCCAAGAGAACCCAGCGTTGCAAGCAGGATGCGACTCATGTGCGGACGAAGCGGGCCTGCCATTGATGTTGGGAGCCGGGCACCGCGGGCACGCACCTCTCGATCGCGACCGTCCGCGGCTATCGCCTCGTGACCGTGATCATGGCTCCGGTGCTGGCTTTCCGACCTGCTCGCCGGGAGTCTTGCAGACGCAGAACCCCGCTGGGCCGTTGGTCACGTCTATTACCCAAACCTGGTCCTGTGGATTGCCGCTAGCCGGTGTAGTCTTCACAACACACCGCTCCATGTCGCCACGCTGGCGGTCAATCTGGTACGAATATGTCGTTGCAGGTATTTGGTTCTTTGGAAACGCGGCTCTTGCCGCCTGAAGCCCGAATGCGCACAGGATGAAGAACAGGAAGACGACGGCAGCGATCAGAAACATGCAAAGGATAACGTTCATGCCGCATCCCGGCGGCCAGCGCCGCTCTCGTGGCTTCCGACCTCAACTCGCGGCTTCCGACCTCGATGATACTAGCTTCTCGCGTCGCCCGGCTTCGCTTCGGCCGGAGCGGCAGGTACCACGGGCACGTGTGCCCGCGAGACAGTCGAATTGAGCGGCTCCTACTGTGCGCGCTGATGTTCGGCGTCGGCACCGGCCGAGCGGATACGCCCCCTGCTCGCTATGGGCCGGGCTGTTGCCAGAAAGCCTCCGGTGTCTCGCCGCTGACTGCCGCGGCAGGACGCGCGCGGCCAGGGGCTGTTTCGGGGATGTACAGCGCGGCGGCGAGTCCTGCCAGCAGCGCTACGGTCCAGTACCATGCAGGTGCCAGAGGACTGCCAGTGCGCTGAATCAACCAAGTGATCACGAACTGCGTGGAACCACCGAAGACCGCAATGGCGACTGCATAGGTAAGCGCCACGACTCCCGAGCGCACCGCCGGCGGCACGGCCTCCGTCAACGCTACCAGGATCGGCCCCCCCATGACTCCAGAGCATGCAGCTAGCAAACCCACCGCCGAATAGAGCAGTAGCGCCGCGGGATGGTGACCGATCAACACGAACGTTGGCAGTACCAGCAGCGCCGTCAGGAGCACCCCCGCGCGTATCAACGGCCGGCGTCCAGCGCGGTCCGACAGCCATCCGCTCAGCAAATAGCCCAGGGCCTGGGAGAGCGACGTAACCACCGAGATCAAAAATGCCCGTGTGGGAGCAATGTGCAGTGTCGTCAGCGCATAGGTCGTCAGATCATTGAGTATATAGACGCCGATCGTGCCACTGGCCAGCAGCAGCGCCACGCACGCGATCACCGGTACCAGAGGCCGAAGTCGCGGTGACTCTGCAACCACGCCGGCACGGCTGACCTGCGGCTGCAGCGTCTCCGGGAGGCTAGAGCGCAGTCGCAGACCCAGAAGGACGATCATGACCCCGAATAAGAACGCCACGCGCCAGCCCCAATCCGACAGTGCGGCGGGTGATAGTGCCCTGGTCAGCGCAACTCCCAGCACTGCCACCGCCAGGGTGGCAACCTGTTGAGTCGTAAACTGCAGCGATCCATATAATCCGCGACGCGTCGGGGGAGCCATTTCGACCATGTAAGCCGTCGTCGGTCCCACATCACCGCCGAGCGCGAAGCCCTGCACCAACCGGCTCAGTATGATCAGTGCTGGTGCTGCCAGGCCTATGCTCGCATAGCGCGGCGTTACGGCGAGCGTCAAGGTACCGGCACCCATCATCAGGAACGACAGCAGCATTGCCGGTCTGCGCCCCACGCGATCACCCAGGCGTCCGATGATCAGCGCACCGAGCGGGCGAGTGACGAAGCCTATCCCGAAGGTCGCTACCGACAGCAGAAGGCTCAGGGAGCCGCTCCGGGTCGGAAAGAAGGCGCGGCCGATGTAGACCGCGAACAGCGTGTAGGCGAGGAAGTCGTAGAACTCCAGCCCATTGCCCACGCAAACAGCGAGCACCCGGCCTGCGCTCACGGTGGTGCCCGGCAGGATATTTGTCGCCGACATCGTGTCGGTTCGCTTCACAGCGGCCTCTGCGGCTTTAATACTTCAGAGGTGGCGCCAAGGCAAGCGCGTTCGCGGTGAGCGGCAACATTGCTCCGCTGCCCAGTGCGTGAATGGGGGCGCGCCGCACCGGCTCAGGCCGGCGGGCCGCCGATGCCAGATTTGCCAAAATAACTACACTGGCGTAGTCTCACCTACATCGTTAGGAGATTGGCGTGGCCGCACCTCCCAAACTGAGCCGTTTTGATCTGCAGATCATGGAAGCGCTCTGGTCGGGCGGACCGCTGTCGATCCGGGAGATCCAGCAGTCCTTTCCGGCCAGGGGACGCCCGGCCTATACGACCGTGCAGACCATGGTTTATCGGCTCGAAGCGAAAGGGGCAGTGGAGCGGGTCAAGAAGATCAGCAACGCCCATATCTTCGGTCCGCTGATCTCTCGCGACAGTACCCAGCGCCGGCTCGTCGACGACCTTCTGGGAGTGTTCGGGGGACGAGCCCAGCCGTTGATGACGCATCTGATCGAAGCCGGCAAGCTCTCCCTCGGCGACATCCAGGAAGCGGAGAAGACGCTGCGGAGACTGGCGAAGAAGCAGGAGGGCCCATGATCGCCCCGATCCTCGATCATCTCTGGCAGTCGACGGTTATTCTGTGTCTGGCGGGCCTCGCGACGCAGCTGCTGCGCAGGAACAGCGCAGGTGCGCGCTATTGGCTGTGGTTTGCGGCATCGGTGAAGTTCCTCATTCCACTGTCGCTGCTGACCGCGCTGTCCTGCCGGCTGCTCCCCGTACCGCGGCTTCCCGTGCTATCCGCACCGGCATCGGAGCTGGGCCAGCGACTCTCCGAGCCGTTTGTCCAGGCACCGTCGCTCCCCAGCGCGGTGGCGGGCGGCCCGGTGCCAGTTCCGGCAGGGCATCTGTCGACTGTTCTGCTGGTCGTCTGGGGTGTGGGCTGTGCGGCGGTGCTGTCTTCCTGGGTCATCCGATGGTGTCGAATCCGTCGGGCGCTGTCCTCCGCAAAGCCCTTATGGCCCTCATCGCTCGAAGTGCCGATTCCTTTGCGTGAATCGCCTGGCTTGGTTGAGCCGGGACTTGTCGGCTTCTGGGGCCCCGTCATCCTGGTGCCGGCAGGTCTCATCGAGCGGCTCACGTCCGCAGAGGTGCGCGGCATTCTCGCCCACGAGCTCTGCCATTACCGCAGGCGGGACAATCTCACCGCCGCGGTCCATATGCTGGTCGAGGCGCTGTTCTGGTTTTACCCCCCGATCTGGTGGCTGGGCGCTCGGTTGATTGCCGAGCGCGAACGCGCCTGCGACGAGGCGGTGCTTGCCGCGGGGAATGACGCGGAAATTTACGCCGGAAGCATTCTGAAAGTCTGCCGATACTTCAAGCAAACTGCCATCGCCTGTACCTCGGGTGTATCCGGTGCTGACCTGAGGCGCCGTGTGGAGGAGATCATGAACAGCCGCAACGCGTTCCCCGTGGGGCGTGCCAAGAAACTGATTATCAGCCTTTCTATCGCCGGTAGCCTTTTTGGAATGGTGCTGTTCGGAGCGCTGCGGGGTCCAGTCGCGCGGGCCGAAGCATCCGCTTCCGCAGCTCCTGCGCCGGCGCAGCAGGCCACGCTTCTTTCCGAGCAGGAGCAGGACCAGAATGAGGGAGTTTTCATACCTCGGGACTTTGATAGATTTGCGGGCTACTACGAGGATGAGACTTCTGCCCTGTACGCACGCGTCTATCGCAACGGGGCACACTACTATTCGCAATTTACCGGCAGGCCGCGGGCGGAGTTCTATCCGGAAGGTCCTACCACCTTTTTTGCACCCGCGGTGGGGATCTATATCAGGTTTGTGACTGCACCCGACGGACAGATTTCAGGGATGTTCCTCCGTCAGAGCGGCCCTTTGCGACCGTGGTTTAGAATTTCCAAATCGACTTTTGATGCCGCCACCGCAGAGTTACAACGACGGATCCGGGAAAACACACCCAGCCCGGGAACTGATGCGTCCTTACTTCGCTGGATACAGTCGTGGCAGAGGCAAGGACGTCCGAATTACGAGGATATGGAGCCAGCCGTAGCCGCGGTGGCCCGGGAGGAGGCTCCTCTCACCGCGGATCTCTTCCAGCAACTCGGATCGTTGAAATCACTGAGCTTTTTGCGGGTCAACCCTGTCGGGATGGACGTTTATCTCGGTACGTTCGCCCACGGGCAGGCCACATTCAATATTGGCCCCCTCGACAGCAGCGGCAAGGTCGTGTCCAGAGGTTGGGAAGTTTTGCCGTAGCCGCGCCGCCTCTTCGTCGCCGACGTCGGATTGACGGCCTTTCAGACTCGCCCCTATGCTGGGTGCCTCAATAACCGGCGACAGACCGGGCCGCCGGGAGGGTTGGATGAAGCCAGGGCTCATCGCCGCCGCGTGCG
>JASHSK010000160.1 GCA_030038755.1 Gammaproteobacteria bacterium | reverse complement strand
TTGATGCCGGCAGGCAGGATCTTCTTGAACCAGCTCATGGACGGGCTCCCTGCTTGGGACTCGTCAGTCATCTTACATCTCCGGGACGAGACCCGACCCTCCTACCGAGGGGCCGGCCGATGTGCCGGCCGGCCACAGCGTACCGGACTCTATGACGGCTTTCACGAACGACGGATGTCATCTGGCGAACTACGACCGAAGCGTGCTCAGCAGGAAGCACGTCGGTCTGGACCATTACCGCTGGGCGGAACTTGCCCTAGTCTCCCGCCGCCGCGACGGTCACGGCGTCACCGCGCCTCATCGTCGAATTCCGAGAGCGCCTCGATCCATCGCATCGCTTCCAGCTCGTGCGACTGATTCAGACTGGCGACTTCCTTTGCCACTCGCCGGCGCACAGCCTTGGCACGTGCATCCGGCACAATTAATCGCAATTCGCGCAGGCCGCGCGTGGGCGGGTCGTTGTGGCCTATGACCTGTTCGCAGGGGTTTCACTCCGTTCCAGCCGGTCGCACGGACCGCTTTGGGGCGGCATAATCGGGACAGCTACAGATAGAGACGCGACGTGTCTGCCCCGATCGAGGTTTCATTACGTCCGGCTACCCACGATGATGTTGCGGCCTTCTGGCGGCACCAGCTGGCAAACCGCGCCGAAGCGGCCACGGGCGAGCAGCAGCAGGCCTTCGTTGTTCGTTGGCGCAGCATTCTGGACAATGTGAACGCGCCAGTCAGGACCATCCTTGCTGGCGGAACGGTGGTCGGCTACATGGCTCACTTTCAGAGGAGGAATTTGCCGGAAGTCAGTTACGAGCTGGGCAGGCCTCACTGGGGTAAAGGCTTCGCGACCGCCGCCCTACGCCAGTTCCTGCGCGAAATCACTGTACGCCCACTTTACGCACGCGCGGCGAAGGACAACCTGGCATCGATACGGGTACTCGAGAAATGCGGATTCGCGGGCATCGACGAGGATCGCTTCACCGACGCGACGGGCCATGAACACGAGGAGTTTATCTTTGAGCTTCGATAATGGCCCTCCGCCAATTTCCCGGATGCCCCCTTAGGGTACGATCATGGACCGGGAGGTGCTTCATGGACCGCGGGAAGGCCAAACCCACCTCGGGAGGACGTTTTGGTTGATCCCCAACGGGTTGGATTATTGGACAGCAGCGAAATGACCCCGAAGCGATGCGGCTGGGTTGCGTTGGATGATCCCCTAATGATCGCATATCACGATCGCGAATGGGGCGTACCGGTCCACGACGATCGCAAGCATTTCGAGTTTCTTGTGCTCGAAGGCGCTCAGGCGGGCCTGAGCTGGTCAATCGTATTGAACAAGCGGGAAGGTTACCGACGTGCCTTCAGCGACTTCGATCCTTCGAAGGTGGCCGGGTACACCGAGGTGCGGATCCAAAAGCTCGCAATCGATGCGGCGATCGTCCGAAATCGACTCAAAATCAAATCTGCGGTGAATAACGCAAAGGCGTTTCTCGCAATTCAGAAGGAATTTGGGACTTTCGATGACTATTGCTGGCGGTTCGTCGAAGGGCACCCGAAGGTCAATCGCAGGAAAGCGATACGGGATATTCCCGCGACATCGCGCGAGGCAGACGCGTTCAGCAAAGACCTAAAAGCGCGTGGATTTACCTTCGTCGGCTCTACCGTGATCTATGCCCATATGCAGGCCGTGGGTATGGTCAATGACCACACCACGGACTGCTTTCGCTATCGGGAATTGGGCGGCTCGACGAGTAAGGCATGAGGCTGCCCAAAACATTGGCTACGCCGAATGGCACCTGGGACATCAGACCTTGCGATTCTGCGCATTATCCGTATAATGCAGACAGTCAGACTAATGCCCTGAACCGCCATGGCCCAGACCACCGCCGTCGAATTTCAACGCAAGTTCGGCGACTTTCAGCACCAAGCGCAGCGTGAGCCTGTAGAGATCACACGACATGGGCGCCGCGAGCTCGTGCTGATGTCCGCCGACCATTACGACTGGCTCGTAGCCGCCGCACGCCGGACACATCGAACCGTCGATGCCAGCCCCGTAGTCACTGACGCCGTGCGGCGCGCCGAAATGGACCCGCAGCATGCCGAGCTCAACGCCCTGCTGAAGTAAGGCCACGAGCGTGCCGCTCCCGGAGCCCCGGCCCGGCCTCGTCATACGCTATGACTATCTGTGGACGCGAGAAGCGGCCGCGGGTCGCATACAGGGCAAGGAACGACCGGCCTGTCTAGTGGTCGCCACCGACTCCGGTATCTCACCTCGCTTCGTCGTCATCCTGCCGATCACACATACACGACCTAACAAAGACACTGTGGGCGTTGAGATCCCGGCCAAAGTCCGGGCGGCATTGCGGCTCGACGACGCCAAATGCTGGGTGATCGTCTCCGGGCACAATGTCGACGCGTGGCCTAATGCCGGTCTCGCTTGGATTCCCGGCCGGGCACAGGATTTCGCCTACGGCTTCATTCCGCCTGGTTTGTTTGCCCAGGTAAAAGCAAAATTTCTAGAACTCTGTGAGAACTCCCAGGGCGCAGGTGTACGCCGCTGAGAGCGGGTAGATGCCACTTCGTGACCAGCCCGGATGCCTCCGCTTCGATGTGTTGGCTGTCCTCCTTCGCCTCACAGCAGTCTCAGATGACTTGCGGCTTCACGTCTCGGCTCCCTGCGGGATGAAGCTTCTCCCCGGCTCGCCGCCCTCAGAACGCGAACATGCCGCGCGGATTCTTCGTCAGCGCCACCGAAATGATATAGCCAAAAACCAGGAGCGCCGCGAGCCAGGCAGCAAGCGGCAGTGCTCTCGATCTGCCCCCGTATGCTGGCTGCGCTCGGCGTAGCGAGCGCAGCGCAATCATGCCAAGCGCGATGTAGAGCACGAGGCCGGCAATTTTCGCCCGCAGCCACGGCAGCGCCCAGGGTGTCAAGCGGACCATCCACAGCATCCCGAGCGCAGAAAGCAGCAATATCGTATCCACCAGGTGCGGCAACGTTCGGGCTGCCCGGCTGCGGACCCACGTCTGATTCCGGGAGGCTCCCCAACCGCGTGCCGCGAATCCACAGCCGGAGATCGACACTGCGCTGACATGGATAACCTTGAGGGTATCGTAGCTGATCATCGGTCCATCGCGATCGATATCTACGCTACCGAGGAGGCCCGCATCGCATGCACTCTTACGGCAACGGTCTTGCTCGCGCCCCGCGCAGCGCCCCTCGCTTCGCCGCGATCCCCAGCTCCAGACTGTCGGCGATGCGCCGAGAGCGCTCTATAAAGTACTGGGCAGCGGCCACCGGGCAAACGTCGCGAGCAGCGCGGGCAAAGAGCTCGAGCCAGCGATCAAAGTGACGAGCCTCAATCGGCAATGCCGCGTGCACCGCCATCGGTTGGCCGTGGTAACGAGCGCTCATGAGCGTAACCGAGGACCAGAAATCACATAGGCGCGCCAGGTGAGCATCCCAGCCCTGGACTCGGCTTGCGAAGATCGGGCCGAGCAGCTCGTCGGCACGTGCGCGCTCATAGAATCGATGCACGAGTTCTTCGATCATCGCCTCGTTGATACCGGTGCTCGAAGTCACTTTGGCAACAAGGGATCGACGACGTTCCAACCCGGCGTCCGCATCTGCACTCATCGGGATTCCTGACCAAGGACCAACAGCCCGCTCGGCGGCACCTGAACATACATTTAATATTCATGTTAATATGGCGGTGCGCCGAAGTCCAAGGCTGCAGGCTATCCGGAATCACGGGAACGTCCATGCGTTTGACGTTGCGGACAGATTACGCTCTGCGCGCGCTCATCTACCTTGGGGTGCGCGCTCAGCGACGCTGCACGATCGAGGAGATTGCGCAAAGCTTCGCGCTCTCCAGGACGCATGTGATGAAAGTAATCAACGAACTGGCACGACGCGGCTATGTCAGGACGCAGCGGGGCAAGAAGGGCGGAACTGAATTGGCCATGGAGCCCGGGCTCATCAGCGTCGGGGCCGTCGTCCGCGATATGGAGGGGGACCTGGCGGTTATCGGCTGTCTGGCGCAGGTGGGCTTCTGCCGGATTGAAGGCTGTTGCGTTCTACGGCGCGCGCTGCGAGCGGCGACGCGTGCGTTTCTCGCGGCCCTGGATACCTATACGTTGGCAGATTTGCTGGTTCCACGTGTGGCGCTCGCGCGCCAGCTTGGCCTGACGGCGCCCCCGCAGTCACCGGCCTAGCGGAGACCCGCGCCGCCCGGAGTATGCGCGCGAGGATGCTCCGATTGGGGCTGCGACAAACGGGAGGGCTGAGTGATGAACACGAGTGCCGCCGTGTCCGATCGACCCCTCGAGGACAGCGTGAGCAACATCCTCAAATGGGTGCTGCTCGCCGTCGCCGTGGTTTGCTTTGGGCTCCTGGGGTGGGCGACCGCGGTCACCTACCGCACTGCCCCGCCCCAGCCGGACAGGTTCCTCGCCCCGGACGGCACGCTCCTGATGACCTCCGCGGACATCCAGGCCGGGAAGGCAGCCTTCCAGCGCGCCGACCTCATGGACTACGGCAGTCTCTACGGAATGGGCTCGTACTTCGGCGAGGACTTCACGGCCCAGTACCTGGTGCGCCTCGGCGCGCTCACGCAAGAAAACATCGCGCGCAACCGATTCTCACGGCCTTTCGCGTCGCTCGCAGATGAGGACCAAGCGCTCGTGCGCGCCGACATGCAGAGGCAGTTGCAGAGCATCGATCTTTCCAGGACGGACGTCCACCTGTCCATGGCGGTAGCCGGCGCGCTCCAGACACTCAAGCCTGAGATCGCGACTCAGCTGGTGCACGAAGATTTCATCAAGGGTTGGACACGAGCGCACAGCCTCGATGCGACGAGTGCCGAGCATACTGCAGACTTCATTCTTTACTCCTCCCTCACGACGGTCGCACGGCGTCCGGGGACGACTGCTTCGTGGACTCAGAATTGGCCATACGAGCCTCTGGTTGGCAACGCGCCCTCAACGAGCACCTTTCTGTGGACCTGGATTAGCTTCTGCTTTACGTTCTTCTGCTTCGGCGCGGTGCTGTTCGGCTATCACCGCTACCTGCGAGGCGACGATCAGGGCGTGATGGATCCGGTACTCGGGACGTTCCGGGAGCTCACCCCGAGCCAACGCAAGATCGGTAAGTACTTCGCCATCGTGGCGCTCGTGCTGCTGTTACAGATCGCGGCGGGTGCGATGCTCGGCCACTACTACTCTGACCGCGTGAGCTTCTATGGGCTACACCTGGACGATGTGCTGCCGTTCAACTTCTGGCGCAGCGTTCACATCCAGACGCCGATCGTCTGGATCGGGCTGTCGTGGATCGGTGCCGCACTGTTCCTGTCGCCCGCCATCGCGGGAGCCGAGGCCCGCGCCCAGGGCACACTCGTCGATCTGCTCTTCTGGGCAACACTCATCATCGTGGTCGGGGCGCTCGTCGGCGACTATCTCGGCATCATGGGATACATCTCACGCGATTGGTTCTGGTTCGGCAACCAGGGGCTGTCGTACCTCGAGCTCGGACGGTTCTGGCAGATCGGGTTCTTCCTCGGCCTCATATGCTGGAGCGTGCTCGTCCTGAGAGGTCTGTGGCCCACCTGGGCGGGCCTCAGCGTCGCCACACGGCAGTTCTGGACCGGCCGCATTCGCCTCGAGCATCTGCTATGGGCGTCAACAGTGAATATTGCCGTACTTTACGTGTTCGGCATGATCCCGCTCCTCGGCGTCAATCCCTCCTTCACCATCACTGACTTCTGGCGCTGGTGGGTTGTGCATCTGTGGGTGGAGCAGTCCTTTGAATTCTTCGCTGCCGCAGCCAGCGCCTATCTATTGATGGCCCTTGGACTGGTCTCTCGGCGGCTGGCCGAGCGTGCGGTTTACCTCGAGCTGATTCTCATCTTTCTCGGCGGCGTGATCGGAACAGGGCATCACCTTTACTGGGTCGGCGAGCCCGGCATGTGGGTTCCCCTGGGCAGCATGTTCTCGTTCATCGAGGTACTGCCGCTCGTGCTGCTGATCCTGGATGCCATGGACTACCACGACCTCATCGAGCGCCAGCAGGGGTTCAAATATGGCGTCGCATACCTCTACATCCTCGGCGCCGCGTTCTGGAATTTCGTCGGGGCGGGCGTATTTGGTGGAGGGACTTTGAACGCACCGCTCGTTAACTACTATGAGCACGGCACCTTTCTCACCCTCAATCACGCGCATACTGCACTCTTCGGCGCCTTCGGTTTGCTCGCGATCGGACTGGTCTACTTCTGTCTGCGCTACGCCGCGGGCGACCGGGAGTTCAACGATCAGCCCGGCAAGACGGCCTTTTGGCTGTACAACCTGGGTCTCGTGCTCTGGATAGCGCTCAATTTTTTCCCGATCGGTTGGCCGCAGCTGGCCGCCGTGTACGAACATGGGCTCGCGTACGCGAGAAGTCTCGCCTTTTACAACACAACGTTGCTTTGGCAGTGGCTGCGAGTCGTTGGGGATGTGCCGTTCGCCATCGCCGCGCTCGTCATGAGCTACGACTTCGTCGTGAAGCTCGGTCCGATGTTCCCTTCGCTGGCCGGGCGACTTGCCCCGCGCCAGCGTTCCCGCCCTGCGATCGACCGCGGGTGAGTCGTAGCGTTAAGCGGCGGCTCGCCGTGGTGCAGCTTGCAGGGAGCGTGGCAGACCCAGCACGGCGTTGAGCGGCACGGGCTTGCCACGCAACGTCCCCGACACACCCCCGGGATCACGACGACGAATGGCCGGCGTTACCGATGGCACGCCGGCCAGGCACGGAACCCGCAGTGATCAGAGGTAGCCAATCACAGCCTGAGGAAAGAATTTCAATCGCGGCGGTAGATAGTCGCCGAGCGAAGCCCGTGAGGCGCGAAAAAACTCCTCCCTAGCCGGCGTCCCGCTTATGTCCCCGATAACGGACATGGTCGGCAGCCAGCGGGCGGTTCTTGTGTCAATATGGGAAGCATAGCCCTCTGCCCACTTGAGACCCAGATGCGTTTGCCGAAATTGACCCCTCCGGGAACCGACGGTCTCAAGAACTTTTTTTCCCCCGTGTTCTGGTGCACTTCCGACCATCAGTACGTGATGGAGTCGATGAAGGCGGCCGCCGCAAAGGTGCTACCGGGCAGCCACATTGCTGACAATTTCTTCACTTGGGGCCGCAACAACTCGATGCTGGAGGATGGTGCGTTCCTCGAAGCTTGGAATAAAAATGTTGAATCGGACGCAGATCGCGCCATTGTATGGCGTCGCTATATCCTGGCCTGTGCCGGTTATCACTGCGTGCAGCTCAAGGGTGACTTCGTCGAATGCGGCGCCTACACTGGCGTCGGCATCAAAACCGTAATCGACTACCTCGGGGGACCTGAGTTTCCCAAAACATACTGGGGCTACGATCTGTTCGAACACACGCCTGGCATGGCGCATCACGCCCTGCCTAAGCATGGCCCGGACTTGTTTGCTCAGGTGCAAGCCAAATTCAGCGGCTATCCAAACGTCAAGCTGATCAAAGGCAATATTCCTAGCGTTTTCGCGCGGAATTCGCCCAAAAAAATCGCCTTTCTGCACATCGACTTAAATGAGGCGCCGGCGGAGATCGCCGTCCTCGATCATCTGTTCGATCGCGTTGTGCCGGCCGGTATGATCGTTCTCGATGACTACGAGTGGGCCGGGTATCGTGCGCAGAAGCTCGCTGAGGATCCGTGGTTCGAGGCGCACGGCTACCGAGTCATGCCGCTGCCCACCGGGCAGGGCTTGGTGTTCAAGCGATAACGCGGGTGGAACCCGCCTGTGGTGCTGCGTATCACCAGCAATCCTCGGTCAAGGAACAGCAACGCAGCGACGGCCGCTCCCGAGATTCTTCCGCTTCCACGACCTGAGGCACACCTGGGCCTCCTGGCACGTGCAGAGTGGCACCTCGCTGCCGGAGGTCATGGAGCTCGGTGGCTGGAAGTCGTACGAGATGGTGCTGCGCTATGCGCACCTCGCGGCGGAGAAGCTGAAGCCACCTTAAGCTCTGAACGGAACTCGCCCCCAAGTCCTCCACGGCGTTCCTCGTACCACGCAGCTGCCTCCGCGGCCTCTGCAGCCGCAGCTTCGAGTACGCGTACCGATCGCATCAGCCACCGCGTAATCTTGTGTCAATACGCCGCAGGGCCTCGTCGACATCAACCGTCTGCGCTTTTCCTTTTTGCAGCTCATCGAGCCGTTTACCTATTTCGGCTTCCCAAGCCTCCTGCGCGTCCGCGTCAGGAGGCCCATCCAGGCTGGCTAGCAGATCATGAGCGACGGCCGCACGCTCGGCGTCCGGAAGTCCAAGCGCTAGGTCCAGGGCGTGTTTCAAGTTGGCTGACGACATATCGGTGGCCCGAAAACCGCTTTATTTAGAGCAGGCCCGCATTATAGCCTCGGAGGCCTTTTGACGCTCTGCCCTATCGGGGGCGCGAGTTCGCCGCAGCAATGACGCCTTTCGGGCCAAAAGCCGCAGCTGCGACGCCCTAAATCGTTGGCACAAAGCGGCCATTCGCGGCCTGCGATAAGCTAGTCAGGATAGACGCTGGGATGCGCGACCATGAGAGCCGAGCTTGTAACGAAAATCCCGTGGGTTCTAGTCGTGATGCTGTCGGGGACATCGACCCAAAGCGCAACCCAGACGTTGGCCCCATTCCCATTGGCTAACGAGGATCGCGTATCGCGATCTTCGCTGGAGCTGGAACGGAGAACCATGCCATGGTGCCCGCATGACTGTGCCGTTGTCGTTCCGTTTGTTGCCACGTACCGGAAGGGAACAGAGCAACTGGTGTTCGTCGCTGCGCATCACGACTTTCGCCCGGATACTCCAACTATGCGGGCAGTTGATGAGGGGTTCGCCGAAATCCGACCCAACATCGTCATCGTAGAAGCCTTCCCGACTGCAATGGGCGAGAGTCCGCCGCCGCTCGTGCGGGAAGCGCAACGTCACGGCTCAGCAAATGCAGATGAATTTGCCCGCGGAGAGGACATGTACGCAGCATCCCTAGCGTTGTCCCGCGGGATCCCATTCATCGGCGGTGAGCCGACGCAGGAAGAACAGGCTCAGGTGCTCAAGGCGAAGGGATTCACCGACGCCGAACTCGCGTTCAATTCTTTGATGGGCTGGCTCTCACAGGCACTACGCTCTGGGGATATCTCCAACACTTCCGCTGCGAGCCTGACAAAGATTTATCCGCGGTTGGTCCTTGATGTCAGAGCGCAGACTCACCTGCAGGCTCCTTCGCTCCAGGACTTCCGGCAGCGCTACCGGCAACTGTATGGTGTGGATATCGTGGGTGACGCCAAATTCCCATTGCGGACCGACGTCGGCGATACGAGCCGACACGGGCAAATGGCTACGATTGACATGATGACGCGGGATCGTCATCTTCTGGGGCTGATCGAGCAGCAGCTCACCGACCGGCACTCGGTTCTGGTGGTGTATGGAGGAAGCCACTGGGCGACTTTGTCGTTGGCCTTGGAGAAGCGACTCGGCAAGCCGACCGTCAGACCCTACTTAAAATGATGCTTTCTCGCAGCACACCTCTGCGTTTGCCCCCGCCGTAAAGCTGCCACTCACGACCGTCGCAAAAGGGTCGCGAGCGTCAAATTGCCTGGATCCTTCGTCGCCGGGCCAACTGCCGTCGTTCACCGACGAGGCACGAATGGCCTGGAAGCTGACATTCCTAAGCACAGATATCCAAGAGCCTGATTCCCTCCCTCGCTACAAGATGCTGGAACGTTCCCGGCTGGCCGCGTGTGTCGACGCCGCTCGCGTGACCGCAGCGCGATGTGTACGCGACCGAGTACGCGAACGCCGCACCGCAAAGCGCGCGCTCTGCCGACGTGAATGCTCTGCCTGACGCAGCTTGATAGTCGGCAATGAACGCTCTCGCCTCCTCGAGGGTCGGCGCCGGCGCGACATCCCCGCGGCTCCAGTCGGAACAGAACATGTGGGCCGTAATGCCGACGAGCGCTGGTTCTCGCTCCTCGGCCAGGCTGTTCCAGTCGAAAGCCACCACAGGCCGATCGCCCTCGAATCGAACATGCTCCGCACGCCAGTCGGAGTGGCCCACGACTCGAGCGCCGACCGGATTCATGCGCGCCCGAGCGGCGGCTGCGAGGTTATCGATGTATTCGGCACCGCGGCTTGTGGCATCGAAATCGAACAGCTTACTGTGAGGTCGGGGCCAGAGCGCGCTGGTGGGGGTCGATGTCAAGAGGCTAAGAGGCAGCGTTGTAACGGGTACTGCGGCGGTGAGGTATTCAGCGACGCCATGGAGAGACTGGGCTAGTGCTTGTCTTACAGGCGCCTCATGGCCGTTGCGTATGGAGCCACGATTTACATACTCCTCCACGGTCGCGAGCCCGTTCCCAAGCGGCGCGGGCCCTATAACCACCTGCGGGGCGAGCCCCAACTCCCTAGCAACTATCGATTGCAGCCGAAGAACTTCCTGCAGCCGTTGAAATGACCAGTCGGGTTGATGTGCCTTGATGACGATCTTGCGGTCATCGAGCAGCCGCATGCCCGCGACGGCGCTGATACTCGACCGGTAGAATAAGGCCTGAACGGGAGCGCACCTCAGTTCGCGACGGCAGAACTCGTCAAGGGCGCACGCGATGTGATGCGCCTCATCCGTCCCATAGATCGCGAGCTCTACATGAGCGGTTTCCCACCCAGCGAGATGCGCCGCGATTGGAGGAATAATCTGCCGATCCATGAAATGCCAGCGGAGGGCCCGCGGTAAGCAGTTCTTGGCATGATTCTCGCTCCCCGGAACCGGACTGTCACGGAGGGCCGGTCCGGGTCGTGAGCGTCGCTCCGCACCCGAAAAAAAGCGGAACTATGGCGATCATTGATCGACGCCTTGATGCAAATTCTGGCGCTGAATTACGTGTCGAGGCGCCTAAGAAACCGGAGCCGAATGATACGGCACAGGCGCTATTATACTTGTCCAGGCAAGGAGGCCCTATGAGAACAAGAATTGCTTCATTGATGCTATCCCTAGCGATTGCTGTCATCCTGATCGTCACGGGCACCGCCTTTTACTATGCGCCGCGTCGCAACCCAACTCCGCTCCCGGCTGACTATCGCGTCGCGTCGAACTGGCTTTGCCGCCCCGGCCGCCCTGACGCTTGCGCCGCTAACCTGGCCGCCACTGTGATCGCGGCGGATGGCACCACATCCACCCTCACAGCCGAAGCCAATGCCGATGCTGCGATCGATTGCTTCTACGTCTATCCGACAGCCTCCAACGACCCGCACGAAAACGCCCCCCTCGTTGCCTCCCCCGCGGAGGCCGAGGTCGCCGCTGTGCAATTTGCACGCTTTCGCACTATCTGCCGCACTTACGCTCCGCTTTACCGGCAGATCACGCTGCGGAGCTTGCTGTACAACGGGTTGAATCTCGGCCATTGGGGCGACTCATCGCTGGCCTACGCGGATGTCCGCGCCGCCTGGCTTGACTACCTTGCGCACGACAATAGGGCCCGGGGCTTCGTCCTCATCGGTCATAGCCAAGGCAGCCGCATGCTCAAGCAACTCTTGCACGAGGAGATTGAGGGCCGCCCCGCGCAATCTCACTTGATCGCAGCTCTGCTCACCGGCAACAGCGTCATCGTGCCAAAGGGCAAAACCACGGGCGGCGACTTCAGAACCATACCGATCTGTAGCGTCCTCGGCCAGTTCGGCTGCGTCATCGCCTACTCCAGCTTCCGTGCCAACGCCCCGCCAGCGCCCAATCCAAAGCACGCCGGTGAACCCGGCTTCTACGGCCTGGACCCTGGCAACGGCATGACGCTCGCCTGCACCAACCCAGCCGCTCTGGCCGGCGGCAAAGCCGTGCTCGACGCCTACCTCCCGACTCGTCTCGCCACCTCCGGAACACCCTGGGTCAACCCACCGGTCGTCATCACCACTGATTTCGTCACCGTCCCAGGCCTGATCAGCGGCGAGTGCCTCCACGAAGGGGGCCGCACCTATCTGGCCATCTCCTTCAACGGCGCGCCCACCGATCACCGCCGCAACAACATCAACGGGGATGTCAAAGTCCTGGGCAAAATTCAGCGGGGCTGGGGTCTACACACGGTGGATATGAACCTGGTCCAGGGCGACCTGATCCGTGCTGTGCAAGCCGCCGCACAGTCCTACCAGCGTGCGAATACAGCGCCGTAAGAGGAAAATTTCTTATTAGAGGAGTGATCGACAAGTGACGTTAGGGGCGTTCATATTCACGCTCGGGCGCGGTGTCGAGCACTTTTGTTCCGAGCCTGCTTTGATCTACCGCAGGCATGCGTCCGCATACGGAAGGCGATACGTTAGGCTCCTTAACGAGGTCCCTGATAGCGGTCGGTGCGAGTGTCCGGTGAGGGTCGGGAGTGCGATTAGAGAGAGCGCCATCCCGAGACCGATTGCTTACTACGCGGCATTAAATACCTCGTCCGCCAACTGTGCCGCCTGAACAGCGGCGGGCCAACCCGCATAGAACGCCGCATGTGTGACCATCTCGGAGAGCTCCTCTGGTGTCAGTCCATTCGTGAGTGCCAATTTAAGATGGAAGCGCAACTGATCGGAACGATACAGCGCGGTGAGCACGGCGCACGTCACAAGACTCCGGTCGCGCTTGGAAAGCCCCTCCCGCTCCCA
>JASHSK010000159.1 GCA_030038755.1 Gammaproteobacteria bacterium | reverse complement strand
GCGAGCCGCCGGCGCGCAAGGCGGTGCTCGCGGACATCACCTGCGACTCCGACGGCAAGGTCGATCGCTTCGTCGGTCCGCGCGACATTCAGCGCACGCTCGATCTGCACGAGCCGATCGCCGGCCAGGAGTACTACCTCGGGGCGTTCCTGGTCGGCGCCTACCAGGAGACGCTCGGGGACCTGCACAACCTGTTCGGCGACACGCACGTGGTGCACATCAAGCTGCACGACGAGGGCGGCTGGTGGATCGAAGAGATCGTCAAGGGCGACACCGCCGCGCGGGTGCTCGAGTACATGGAGTACGACGTGGCGGAGCTGGCCCCGGCGATGGCGCGCGACTGCGAGCGCGCCGTGCGCGAGGGGCGGCTGTCGGTCGCCGAGAGCCAGGCGCTCAAGCGCTTCTACGAGAACGAGCTGAACGGCTACGCCTACCTGGAGCCGTAGCCGTCACCACATCTCCTTCAGGCGTGCGGCGACGTCTACGGTAGCGGGGCGCTCGGTGCCGTCGAGCGCCACCGCGTCGGTCAGCGAGGTCGACTGCTGGCCGATCTGCTCCATGCTCTTGAGCATTTTGTCGCTGACGAAACGGCTGCGGCCGCCGTAAACGTGGGCATCGCCGTTCTTGGGCTGCTGGGTGAGCGGAAACTTCAGCGGCACGCACAGCTGCAGCTCATTGCGTGCGCGGGTCATGGCGACGTACAGCAGCCGCCGCTCCTCCTCGATGAGATCCTGGCGCGAGGTGGCGAACTCGGAAGGAAAGCTCCCGTCGACGACATTGAGCACGTAGACGCTGTCCCATTCCATGCCCTTGGCGGAGTGCACGGTGGATAGCACGAGGTAGTCCTCGTCGTGCAGTGGCGTGCCCGCCAGGTCGCTGGTGGCGTGCGGCGGATCGAGGGTGAGCTCGGTGATGAAACGCTCGCGCGAGGGATATTGCCC
This sequence comes from Gammaproteobacteria bacterium, assembly GCA_030038755.1. Taxonomy (GTDB): domain Bacteria; phylum Pseudomonadota; class Gammaproteobacteria; order Steroidobacterales; family Steroidobacteraceae; genus FEN-1191. Next base: position 14,553 of record JASHSK010000159.1, on the reverse strand, counting down.
GCCGAGCTGCTCGAGCTGATCGAGATCGGCGCGCCGGGTATGCACCTGCTCGTAGATGCGCTCCAGGTGCGGCTGATACCAGTCGCGCACCTGACGGATCTGGCCGGCCCACGGCCGCTCGCGCTCGGAGAGCGCCTGCATGAGGCTGCGGAGCTTGCCGAAGTCTCCGGCGATCGCCTGGGGTGCCTGATACCCCTCGAGCGCCGCGAGCGCCCCGCTCTGCGCCTCGAGCAGGTCGACGCACTTGCGCGCGTTGACCGGACCCATGCCGGGCAGCAGCTGCAGTACGCGGAAGGCGGCGAGCGAATTGCGCGGGTTGTCGGCCCAGCGCAGCACCGCCAGCAGGTCCTTGATGTGTGCGGCCTCGAGAAACTTCAGCCCGCCGTACTTCACGAACGGGATCTTGCGACGCGCGAGCTCCACCTCCAGCAGGTCGCTGGCGCTGGCATGTCGAAACAGCACCGCCTGACGACGCAGCATGACGCCGGCCTCGCGCCGCTTGAGGATCTCGCCACAGACGTACTCGGCCTGGCCGGAGAGGTCATCCAGCGTCACGTAGATCGCACGTCCGCCGGCGCCGCGCACGCCCAGCAGGTGCTTGCGGAACTGCTTGGGGGCCTCGGCCATCAGGGCATTGGACGCGTCGAGCAACCCCTGGGTGGAGCGATAATTCTGCGCGAGCGTGATGATCTCGGCCTGCGGCTTGTAGAGCTTGGGGAACAGCAGGATGTTCTCCACGGCGGCCGCGCGGAACGAATAGATCGCCTGCGCGTCATCGCCGACCACCGTGACGCCGGCGCCGTCCGGCCGCAGCGCCTGCAGGATGTCCCCCTGCAGCTTGTTGGTGTCCTGGTACTCGTCGACCAGAATGTGGTCGAAGTGTTTGCTCACCGCCTGCGCGATCTGCGGCTCGCTCATCATCATGTGCCAGTAGAGCAGCAGATCGTCATAGTCGAGCAGCGCATAGCGCTGCTTGCGCTCCACGTAGCCGCGGAACAGGCGCGTGAGATCCTCTTCCCAGCCCTTGCACCAGGGGAACTGCTGCTCGAGGGTGTCGCGCAGGCTCTTCTGGGTGTTGATGCGCCACGAATAGATCGCCAGGCACGTGTCCTTGCGCGGGAAGCGCTGGTCCTTCGCGGCAAAGCCCAGCTGCGTGCGGATGTCATCGATCAGATCGGCGGAATCGGCGCGGTCGATCACGCTGTAGGCGGGATCGAGCTTGAGGTGCCGCGCGTACAGGCGCAGCAGCCGGTTGCCCATGGCGTGAAAGGTGCCGGCCCACTGCAGGCGCTGCAGCACCGCGTGCGTCTTGCCGCTGCCCGCGGCGAGCGCTCCACCGAGCGCGTCGCGCACGATGTCGTGCGCCCGGCGGCGCATCTCGACGGCCGCACGCCGCGTGAAGGTCAGCAGCAGCATGCGTCCGGGGTCCACTCCATGCATCACCAGCTGCGCGACCCGATGCGCGATGGTCATCGTCTTGCCGGTCCCGGCGCCCGCGATGATCAGCAGCGGTCCCGAACGCCAGCCGCCGCCCTCGGCGATCGCTTCTCCGTAGATGACGGCCTTCTTCTGCGCGGAATTGAGACTGTCCAGGTGAGACGCGGCGGGCATCGATGTCGCTGTGTATTAAGTAAAGCCGCCTGACGATACCACGGAGGCCCCGGCGCTGTGGCGTGCATGCGTCGCGCGGCACGCCCCGTCGTGGCTCATCCCCGTAGGTATGGAGGAACTCCGGACGGATACGGGGAGATGTATCCGCCCGGAGTTCCTCCATACCTACCGGGTTGCGTACGCGGGGCGCTGCTGCGCGGGTCAGGGCGTCGCGAGGTGCATCCAGGGGTCCAGCACGCTATACAGAGAGGAGAGCTCGTTGTCGGGCGTGGCCTCACTGTCGAAACGCAGCCGCGGGCCGGGCAGATCGAGAAAGCCTGCAGCCGGCGCCGTTCGCCGCAGCTGCGCGGCCGTCGGCAGATCGCCGTGCCCAGGATGACGGGTCGGATCGTTCGCGCGTGCCGTAAGGCGCGCGATCAGCGTCTCCGGTCGCGCGTGGCACAGTACCTGCGCGAGCTGCTCGCCCCGGCCCGCAAGCTGTCGCTCCACGCCTGCCAGCAGTGTGGCGACTGCGGGCTCGTGCTCGCCGGGCCGGAAATTGCCCTCCAGCAGCAGCGCCCGACCCGGCTGCCGCAGCCGCTGCGCGAGTGCGAACAGCAGCGCGAAGCTGGCATCGCTGAGGGCGCGCGACCAGGCGCCGCCCGACTGCACGGAGTGTCCGGCGGCGATTACGCTCGGGGGGACGAAGCCCGCCGGTCCCGCCCAGCCGAGCGTGTCGAAGAGGATCTCCTTGATCTCGTCCTTGCGAAGGGCGAGGGCGTCGTAGCGCGCCGCGAGTTGCTCGGCGAGCTGCGTCTTGCCGCTGGCCGGCGGACCCAGGATCAGCAGCAGGCGGCACGGGCGCTGAGCTGGGCAAGGAGCCGGCCGACCCGGTAGGCTGTCACGTATGGGCGCATCTACACACATAGGCGCATCTGCGTGCACGGGCGCATCCACGCACGCGGGCGCATCGACATGAGCATCCTCGCGGTTCGAACCGTCTTTCAGGGGCGCATCCTCCGCGTCAACGTGGAGACGGTGCGGCTTCCCAACGGGCACGTCTCGGACCTGGAGATTATCCATCACCCGGGCGGGGCGGCCGTCGTGGCCGTGGATGCGGCGCTGCAGGTGTGCCTGCTGCGCCAGTATCGCCACGCGGCGGGCGGATGGATCTGGGAGCTACCGGCCGGCAAGCTCGAGCCGCAGGAGCCACCGCTGGTCACGGCCAGCCGGGAGTTGGTGGAGGAAGCCGGCTGGCGCGCGCGCTCCTGGAAGTCACTAGGCAATTATGTGAGCTCTCCCGGGGTTTTCACCGAAATAGTGCACTTGTACCTCGCCCGAGAGCTGGATTCGGTCAAAATGGCACCCGAGGAGGGAGAGTTGCTCGAAGTGCACTGGGTCGATCTGCAGGACGCCTGTCGGCGCGCCGAGGACGGCGACATCAACGACGGCAAGACCGCTGTCGGGTTGCTGCGCGCGCGCAGGGTCCTGTTTGGCTCTCCCAAAACGAGCGGGCTGGCCCCCGCGACACCGGACGTCCAGGCAACGCCCCCTTGAAGCAATCACCCCCGAGGAAACCTGCCGGCACGCCGCCCAGCGGCACCAAGCCCAGCAGCACGGTGACTGGGGGTGCGGCGCCCGGTGGTGCAGCGCCTGACGGTGCGGCCCCCGGCGGCGCGGCGGCCAGCGATGTGACCGTCGAGTTGACGCTCGAGGACACGGGGCACGCCCGGACGATCCCTGACCTGCGGCTCGAAGACACGGCCGCGCAGCAACGCCGCGGCCTGCCCGTGAAGGGCGGCGTGGTCGGGTACAACCCTTACGACACGGGTCGGCAGGCCGACAGCCGCGTGAATAATGCGCGACAACCGGCGTCCGAGCCGCCGCCCTCGTCGCGCAGGCCGACGGATCTGCGCAAGCTCTCCGAGTGGATCAAGGCCCAGCGGCGCGCCGAGGCTGTGCGAGCGGAGGAGCAGTCGAAGGGCGAGACGGCGAAGCCAGAGTCGCCGGCGGGAGCGCCCGGCGCGCGCACCCCACGCAGATGAGGGGAAGCCCTCGGCGAATACGTGGCCATGTATTCGCCGAGGGCTTCCCCTCATCTGCGTGGTATACCTGCTCCAGATGCTGCCGAGCCGAATAGGCCTCGCTGCTTGCCGTCTCGCCGCCTCGCTGCTCCGCCGCCTCCCTACCCCGCCGCTCACGCGTGCCGCCGGATGTGATGCACCTTGTGCTCGCGGCTCAGTCGGTAGAAGCGGCGTAGCTCCGCGAGCGCCTCGTTGCGCATGCGCGCCGCGCCCGAGAGCTGGCGCTCCAGACGGCGATAGAAGCGCGCCGCATAGCGGTTCGCCTCGCGATACAGCTCGGCTCGGTCGCCCGCCAGAGCGACATCCACGCGCGTGCGCTCGAACAGCAGCGGATGCAGCTCGCGCGGGTGGCGCTGCGGCTGCTGCTCGCACAGCAGCCACCAGCTGGTGACGTACTTATCGATCTCCGCCTGCAGCTCGAGCTCCAGCAGGCTGACCGGGCGATCGTGCCCGGCATGCCAGGCGAGGTACAGGAAATGACTGACGCCCTCGAGCGCCGTCCAGTAGTCGGCGATATTGCCGGCGTTGAGTGCGCGCAGCGGATTGGCCGCCGTCAGCCGCCGCAGCAGCTGCGCGTCCAGATAGACACCGACCGCGGCCGCCTCCCCATCGTCGCGCACCAGCACCTGCTCATCCGTGCCGGAGGCGCGCGTAGCCGGCGGCAGCCGCTCGCGATCGGTGAACAGAAAATCGTAGACATCGTAGTGCAGCGGCAGATCGTAGATACCGGAGAGCAATCCCTGCAGCTGCTGCAATACCATGGTGCGCTCTCCCTGCGCCGCCCGTGTCACTGCGGCCGGATTGCCACGGGCGTGGGCTCGACACCCAGGTGTCGCAGCAACCCCCGGGCCCGCGGGCTGCCGGTCTTGAGCCAGAGCTCGTAGAGACGCAGGACATCGGCTTGCGAGTAGTGGCGCGCCGCGTCTGCGATCTCGCCCAGCGCATCCACCAGCGGCAGAAACTTCGCCGCGAGCTCCGCGAACACGCGTGCGAGCACCTGACGGCGGCCGTGCGCCAGCCCCACGGCCAGCGTTCCGTAGGCGCGCCCGCCCATCGCGATGTGATAATCGACGTCCACCAGCTTGCGCGCGAAACTGTGTGCAAAGAAGCCGGCGATGAACAGCGATACGTCCCCGAGCCGCTGCAGGCCGCGCTCGCGCTCGGGCCCGGTCGGCGCCTCGAGTGCCTCGCTGAGCATCTGCACGAGGGGCTTCAGTCGCACCCCCTCGCTCGTATGCTCGAACAGCTGCTCGGAGCGCGCGAACAGCGTCAACAGGTTGACGACGTACTGCTCGGTCTGGTCTTCCACACTGACATTGCAGTGAGCGAGCGCATCGTGCAGCTCGCCGTGAAAGTACTCGCGCAGGTTCGCGACCGTCAGGACACCGTGTGCGTGCGTCTGGTGTTGCATGATGCGATCCTCGACAGAGCCATCTCTCCGTTCGTGGGAGCACCCCAGCGGCAGTTCAGCACGAACGCCTCAGAGTGTTGGATAAATCCGTCACGGATTGGTTCTGCAAGAATCCGACCGGCGTAGCAGCCATTCACGCCGAGCGCTAACAACGTCGTGTGAACACCGTCACCTGCGCGGCGCGCAGGTCGGCGCGGTAGGCGCGCGTGAAGCCGTCAGCTGCGCATTGGCCGGGCGCGGGTCGGTATCGGCCGGGTGCGCGTCGGCACCGGCCGGGGCAGTGCGCGCAGTTCGCCTACGGCGCGCTTCCGCTGCGCGTGAGCTGCAGGGACAGCGCCGGCCCGCTGTTGTCGAGCCCGCCGTCGGCGAGCGTGCGCCGTTCGATCAGCGACAGCTGCGTGGGCCCCAGCTCGGCGTGCTGCTCGACCCACACGCCCTGCGCGCCGGTGCCCGGATGACAGGCGTCAGGCGCGCCGCCGGTCTCGAAGCCTGTGGAGGTCTTGTGCCATATCAGGTCACAGCCGGGCATCGCCTGCAGGTCCTGGGGCAATATCGACAGCAGCAGATCCGGATTGTCGGCCAGGCCCACCCAGCGGCGCGGATCCTTGAACAGGAAGCGATGCTCCACGATCAGCGGGCCCTGGTCGGACTTATCGGACTTGTCGTGCCCGCGACCGCGAACAGCACCCAGCGCCAGCGTCCAGATACCCTGGGCGAGCACCAGGTGCGGGTTATCCGCCGGGGTCTCGCGCACGTAGAACACCGCATCGCCGAGGACCAGCGCCGTGACCGGCTGGATAGTCAGGGTCACGGCGGACGAGCCCGCCGCGTCCGCGCCGCCGTCGGCGGAGTTGCTGGTGTAGGTGCCCAGCAGCGCTCGCTGCAGTGCTGCGAGATCGCCCGGTCCGCGGCGCGCCGCGCTGTTCGCGCAGCCGGCGAGCGCCAGCGCGCCGCAGGCCACGGCGCCGAGCATCAGCGCGCGGATGACAGGGGCGCTGACGGCGGGCGCGCCGGGTGGGCCGGACGCGCGGATCGATCGCGCGCGCAGGCGCGGCGCGGACGGCGCAGGTGTCGGGGATATCTCGACTGGGCTATCACGCATTGTAGTCACGCCATTCGACGCGGTATTTGCAACCGAGCTGCATTATACGTTCGAGCAGTTCCTGGTAACCGAGACCGGCAGCACGCGCGGACTCGGCGAAGTCCTCCTCGCGCGTGAGGTTCGGGTTGGCATTGGCCTCGAGCATGTAGATGCGTCCGTCCGCCGTGACGCGAAAGTCGATGCGCGCATAGCCCGAGAGGTGCAGCGCCCGGTAGATGCGCCGCGACAGGCGATCCAGGGCCTGCTGCACGCCGGGGGCGAGCTCCGCGGCCGCGCAGGTGGTGATGTCGTAGCGACGCTGATAACTGCGGTCCCACTTGACCTTGCGGGTGGCGATGGCGGGCAGTGACTGCGGCAGCTTGCCGAAGCGCATCTCCCAGATGGGCAATCGCGTCAGCCGCTCGTTGCCGAGCACTCCGACGTACAGCTCGCGGCCCTCGATGTACTCTTCGACCAGCGCGTCCGAGCCGATCTGCTCGTGCATGAACTGCACGCGCTCGCGCAAGCGCGGGATGTCCTCGACGACCGAAGCCTGCGCGATGCCGAGCGAAGCATCCTCGGTGGCCGACTTCACGAACAGCGGCGGGCGCAGACGCTTGGGTACGCTGAAGCGCTGGCCGCGCCGCAAGACCGTGAACTGCGGAGTGGGAATCCGGTGGAAGGCCAGCAGCTGCTTGCACAGCACCTTGTCTCGCGACAGCAGCAGACCGCGCGGGTTGCAGCCGGTGTAGGGCGCGCGCATGAGCTCGAGGAATGCGACCACGTGCTGGTCGTAGGTGACGATCCCATTGAATTCCTCGAGGAGATTGAACACCAGCTCCGGTTGCCACTCGAGCAACGCCCCGCGCAGCTCCGTGAGCGAGTCGAGCACGCCGAGGATCTGCACCTGATGGCCGGCGGCCCGCAGCGCGGAGATGACGTCATACTCGGTGCGCCACTCATCGATTTCCTTCTCGGAATAGCCCTCCAGGCTGTCGGGGGGGACAAGGCTGGTGTGCACGACCACCAGCGTGCGCAGCTGCTTCTTCAAGCGAGCAGGCGCAGGCCCTGGCTGCGCAGATAGCGACGCGCAAGCCGCTGCAGCAGCCGGCGGGCGAGCGCCAGGGCCTCACGCTGGGTGCCGCCGACGCGCAGGCGCAGTGCCTCACTGCGCTCGATGGCGGTACGCATGACCTGATGGGCGGTATAGCGGTCGACACCGCTGGTGCGCATCATCCAGGCGAGCAATCGGGCCTTGTGGGCGCGCAGCAGCGCGGCAGCGCCACGCGCAGCGAAGCTCGCCTCGGAGCTGAACGCCTGCTGCAGCAGCCGATCGGCGAGCACTCCGCGCCGCGCCCGCGCGAGCGCCACCTTGCGCCGAAAGTACTGCTCGAGGGTGCGCTGATCCACGTGCAGGGGCTCGATGCGCGCGCGACAGCGTACCGGGGGCCGGTGCGCGCCGAGCTCGCCGGCGACCTGTTGCACGAACCGCAGCTTGCGCAGCGCCGGCCAGGCGGCATAACGGCGCTGCCAGCCGGAACGCGGAGCGAGCCATACCGCGAAGGTTTCGGCGAAGTCTTCCGTCGGATGGGCCTGCGCGTACCAATCACCCAGGTGCTGCACGTGGTGGCGGCTGCCGGGCCGCACGCGGTAGCGATCGCGATAGGGACGCGAGGCGGGACCGAAGAGTGCACGCCAGTGCGCGCGGCGGCGCAGCCGGTAGGCCGAATCGATGGCATGACCGGCCTCGTGGCGCAGGATGCGCATGAGCCAGTTGGCATTGCCGCCCTCGACCTCGCGCGTCATCTTGCGCGCCAGGCGCATGAGGCGCGGGTGCGCCAGATAGAACGGTACGGCGATGCCGGGCACGCCATCGGGTGAAAACCACTCGCCCGACAGCCAGACGTGCGGCCGGAAGCGGATCCCGCGACCATCGAGTTCCTCGTAGAGCCGCTCGACGTGCCGCCGCAGTGGTGAGCGGTGCAGATCGAGCCGCAGGTCGCACACGCGCAGCCGCAGCAGCTGCGCATCGGGCAGCCGTGCCCAGTCGGCCCGACGCGCGGCGGGCCGGCGGCGGGCGGAGGCGAGGGTCACGGACATTGGAAAACTCTACCCAATCCAGGCGCCGCTGTCCCGTGCCCCGAGGCCCGCGAAATCGAACAGCGCCGGGTCGGCCAGCGTCGCGGGCTCGACATGACGCAGCGCGGAGAGAATCGACTCGGTCCGACCGGGGTGGGCCCGCTCCCAGGCCGTGAGCATTGCCTTGACGGCGTTGCGCTGCAGGTTCGGCTGCGAGCCGCACAGGCGGCAGGGGATCAGCGGAAAGCGCATGCCACGTGCGTAGCGCGCGATATCGCGCTCGGCGACGTAGGCCAGGGGACGGATGACGATGTGGCGGCCGTCCTGCGAGCGCAGCTTCGGCGCCATGGCCTTGAGGCGGCCTGCATGGAACAGGTTCAGGAACAATGTCTCGACGATATCGTCGCGGTGATGACCGAGGGCGATCTTGGAGATGCCGTGCTCGGCCGCGAAGCGATACAGCGCGCCGCGGCGCAGGCGCGAGCACAGCGAGCACATCGTCTGGCCCTCGGGAATGAGGCGCTTGACGACGCGATAGGTGTCCTGCTCGATGATGTGGTAGGGAACGCCGATCGACTCGAAATAGCGTGGCAGCACCTGGGCCGGAAAGCCCGGTTGCTTCTGGTCGAGATTGACGGCAATCAGTTCGAAGTGAATCTCGGCGCTGCGCTGGAAGGAGCGCAGCAGATCGAGCAGCGTGAAGGAGTCCTTGCCTCCCGATACGCAGACCATCACGCGATCGCCGGCCTCGATCATGCGATAGTGCGCGATGGCCTTGCCTGCGAGGCCGCGCAGGCGCGCGCCGAGGCGGCGCAGCGTGGCGCTGGTACGCTGACGCGCGGGCGTGGCCTCGCCCACGGCGTGGATCACGGGCGCGACTCCAGGTACTTCTGCTCCAGGTAGCGCAGCAGCGCATTGGCGGACAGCGGCTGGCGGGTGGCGTGCTTCATCAGTTCCTTGACCGTCACCTTGGCGCCCAGGCTGTGCACGTGCTCGCGCAGCCACGTGAACAGACCGGAGAATTCCCCGCGCGCGATCTGCGCGTCGAGCTCGGGCAGGTCGGTGCGCAGGCTCTCCCACAGCTGCGCGGCGATCACCCCGCCGAGCACGTACGAGGGAAAGTATCCGAACGACCCCAAGGCCCAATGGATATCCTGCAGGCACCCATCGTTGGCGCCCGTGGGCCGCACCTCCAGCCGCTGCTCCATGCCGCTGTTCCAGGCATCCGGCAGGTCGCGCACCGCCAGCTCGCCCGTCAGCAGTTTCTTCTCCAGCTCATAGCGCAGCAGGATGTGCAGCGGATACGTCAGCTCATCCGCATCCACGCGAATGAGGCTGCGCTGCACCCGCGTGAGCCAGGAGTACAGATTGGCCGGCTCCCATTCCGGGCCGCTGACGGCAAACTGCTTTTCGAGCAGCGGCCGCAGGTAGGTGACGAACGCTCGGCTGCGGCCGATGAACATCTCGAGCAGCAGCGCCTGGCTCTCCTCGAGCGCCATGCCGCGGTCGCGGCCCACGGGCTGGTCGCGCCAGGCCTGCGGCAGCCCCAGGTCGTACATCGCATGCCCGCTCTCGTGCATGGCTCCGAACAGGCCCGTGAACAGGTCGCCGCCATCGAAGCGCGTGGTGACACGGATGTCCCCGGGCACGCCCTCGGTGAAGGGATGCTCGCTCTCGTCGAGCCGCCCCTTGTCGAACGGGAAGCCGATGGCGCGCATCACCTCGACCACCAGCGCGCGCTGCTTGCCCAAGGCGAATTTGCCCGCGATGGGTAGCGGCGGGTGCTCGGCCTGCAGCGTCAGCGCCTCGCGGATCAGCCCGGGCAGTCGGCGCGACAGCGCCTTGAAGATCGCGTCGACATCGGCGGTGGAGACGCCGGGCGAGAACTCGTCCACCAGCGCGAAGTACGGCGCCAGTCCGAGCGCCTGCCCGAGCAGCGCCGCTTTGTCGCGCACCAGATGCACGACCTCTTCCAGGTGCGGAGCAAACAGCTCGAAGCTGTTCTGGCGGCGCGCCTCCGCCCAGTAGACCTCGGCGCGCGCCGTGGCGCGCGCCAGGCGGCTGATCAGCGTGACGGGTGTGGCGATCGCATGATCGCGCTGGCGGCGCATCTCGCGCAGGTTCGCCAGCTGCCAGTCTTCCAGGCCCTGCGAGTTGGCCTGCGCGCGATCGAGCAGGCGCGTGATCTTCGGAGTCGTCAGCAGCGCGTGATGCTCGGTCTCGAGCGCGGCGAGCTGCTCGCCGCGGACGTCCGCACTGCCTCGCGGCATCATCACCGCCGCATCCCAGCGCAGCAGCGCGAGCGCGCCGTGAAAAGCATGCAGGCGGCGCCACTCCTGCTCGAGCTGTGCGTAGGGGCTGGCGGACATGGGAGGACCCGATCGGGACGGTTCATTTTAGCACCCGGACCGCAGGCGGCCCGAGCAGGTCAGATCGCCGCTTAGGTGGGAAAACCCACCATTAAAATCGTCATAATCTGGTGGACAGTGGGGTGCGAACGGCGCGTGGCGGTGAATCGGCGTCCGCGGTGGGATGCGAGCGCGCGGCCGGTTCACGGTGCCGTGGCCAGTCCGGGTTGCACCAGTGTGCCCGGGTGCACCAGCGCGGCCAGTCCGAGGCAACGAAGCCCGCGCCCAGCGACACGAGCACCAAGGCCAGCAGCGTCAGGTACACGAAGACGATGCGCATGAGGGGAATGATACCGGCACGCCGCCGACGCGGGGTCCGCCGCGCCGCGGCGGCAAAGCGGCCCGGGAGCGCTCGTGCGCCGCGGTAAGATTCGACGATGCCACTACGCATCTGCTTCACGGCTTCGGAATTCGCCCCGTTCGCGAAAACGGGTGGGCTCGCGGACGTCACCGCCGCGCTGGTCAAGTATCTGCACGCGGCCGGCCACGACGTGCGCGCCTTCGTGCCCTGCTACGCGACGCTGGCGCGTGAGGGGCTATCGCTGCGACGAGTCGCGGGGCTGCAGGACCTGCCGTTACAGCTCGGCCGTTACGCGTATCGCTTCTCGGTGCTGACCGCGCAGCTGCCGGGGTCGGACGCGCAGGTGTATCTGATCGAATGTCCGGCCTGCTTCGATCGCCCATCGATCTACACCAGCGATGCCGATGAGCACCGGCGCTTCCTGGTGCTCACGCACGCGGCCTTCATCGCGTGCCAGCACCTGGTGTTCGCGCCGCAGATCATGCACTTTCATGACTGGCACACGGCCATCGGGCCGCTGCTGCTGCGCTCCAATTACGCCTGGGATCGCCTGTTCCAGGGTGCGCGCAGCGTACTGACGATTCACAACATCGGATATCAGGGGATCGTCGGTGCGGATGCGTTGCCCGAGGTGCTCGCCGGCGCCCCGGTCACGCTGCTGGATGCCGGGGAGCTGGCCGCCGGGCGCATCGGCCTGCTGCGAACGGGAATTGCCCTGGCGGATTTGATCACCACCGTCAGTCCGACCTACGCGCGCGAGATCCAGGGGCCTGAGTACGGCATGGGTCTGGAGGGGCTGCTGCGCACGCGCGCCGGCGCACTGATCGGAGTGCTCAACGGCGTGGACTACGACGAGTGGGATCCGCGGCACGATCGCTTCCTGCCACAGCACTACGACGCGCAGCGGCTCGCGGTGAAGGCGTCGCTGAGGACGGCGCTGCTGCAGCGGCTGGGGCTCGCAGGCAACGCCGAGGCGCCGCTCGCGCTCGCGCCTGCACCGCCCGCCCCGCCTGCGCAGACAGGCGCGCGCGTGCCGCTGATCGGCATGGTGAGCCGCCTGGTGGCGCAGAAGGGTTTCGATCTGGTGTTCGAGGCACTGCCGCGGCTGCTGCCCTCGCGCGATTTCGCGGTCGTGGCGCTCGGCAGCGGCGAGAGCAGCTACGAGGAGTTCTTCGCAGCGCTGGCCCGCAGCTACCCGACGCGCGTGCACTTCCAGCGCGGCTACAGCGACGAGCTCGCGCACTGGATCGAGGCGGCGAGCGATATTTTTCTGATGCCTTCCCGGTATGAGCCGTGCGGACTGAACCAGATGTACAGCCTGCGCTATGGCACCGTGCCGCTCGTGCGGCGCACCGGTGGCCTGGCGGACTCCGTACAGCCCTACACGGCCACCGGTGGCGCAAGCGACGGTGCGAGCGGCGACGCGAGCGGCGAGGCGAGCGACGGTGCGAGCAGCCGTGGGAGCGACGGTGCGACCGGCGGCGCGAGTGACGGTGCTAGCAGCCGTGGGAGCGACGGTGCGAGCGCTGGTGCCGGGACCGGCTTCGTGTTCGAAGACTATGGAGCCGCGGCGCTCACGAGGGCGCTCACGACGGCGCTGGACCTGTACCAGGATGCGCGCGCGTGGCAGGCGCTGGTGCAGCGGGGCATGGCAAAGGATTTTTCCTGGCAGCGCCAGGTGCGGCGCTACGTGGAGCTGTACGAACGGCTGAGCGCGGTCTAGCGGAAACTTCGCGACCAGGGCCGCGCGGCGCTACAGCCGCACGCGGCCGTCGTGCGCGAAGTGGATGGTGCGCACCAGGCTGTGCTGCAGGTGCAGCTCACCGTAGAGGTGGTAGGCGACGGTGCGGTGGCCCAGCCCACCGGCCATCACCAGCAGGGCGCGGCTGACGTTGGCGGTCACGTCGAGCACGAAATCGGTCGCGCCCTGCGCCGGTAGCGTGAACGGCGCCTCGTTCGTGCCGGACGCAAACGGCATGCCTGCCAGATCCAGATTGGCGACGATGCCGCGCACGGAGATCGAGCGGTCATTCGGATTGCTCACGTGAACCTGCAGCTGCAGCTGCTCGTGGCGCAGGTTGCCGCCCTGCAGCGTCACGCCGGTGACGCTGAGCGTTGGAGCGACGAGCTTGGGTGCCAGGCTTTGGCAGCCGCCAAGCCACAGGATCGCCGACAGCGCCGCGCTCAGCAGCAGCGCGGCGCTCAGCAGCAGCGCCGGCGTGGCACGTGCGCGGGCCGCCAGCGCGAACGAAGCGGACTGCCGGGGCTTCATGGCGGCGGGACGACGCCGGGGCCGGGCTCGCGCGCCCCGGCCTGCAGGCGGCCGAAGGCCTCGTTCAGGCGGCGGAAGTGCTGCGCGAGCGACGCGGTGAGGCTCGCGTCCGGCAGGCGCCAGCGCCAGTTGCCGGCGGTGGTGCCGGGCGTGTTGAAGCGCGCGGCGGAGCCCAGCTGCAGCAGATCCTGCGCTGGAATAACCGCCAGCTGCGCGACGGAGGCGAGGCAGGCACGCATGAGCTGCTCGGGCACTTGCTCGGCCGGTACGCCAAGGTAGAACTGTACACGCTGTGCAGCCGCGGGATCGAGCCCGCGATACCAGCCGACCGCGGTGTCGTTGTCGTGCGTGCCGGTGTAGGCCACCACGTCGCGCGTGAAGTTGTACGAGCGGTGCGGGTTGTCGGCCGGGCCATCGAAACCGAACTGCAGCACGCGCATGCCCGGCAGTCCAAAGGCGCGGCGCAGCTCGTGCACGTCCTCGGTGATATAGCCCAGATCCTCGGCGACGAAGGGCAGATCGTGAAACTCGGCTCGCAGCGCCTGAAACAGCGCATGGCCGGGGGCGGCAGACCAGCTGCCCTCGCGGGCGGTGCGGGCGCCGGCCGGGACGGCCCAATAGGCGACCAGACCGCGAAAATGATCGATGCGCACCAGTGCGAAGCGTCGCAGCTGATGTCGCACGCGCGTACGCCAGAACTGAAAGCCGTCGCGCTCGGCCTGCCCCCAGTCGTAGAGCGGATTGCCCCACAGCTGTCCATCGGCAGAAAAATAATCGGGCGGCACCCCCGCGAGCAGCGCCGGCCGCCCGTCGGGCGCTAACAGAAACTGCTCGCGATGCGCCCAGGTAGCGACCGAATCGGGCGCGACGTAGATCGGCAGATCCCCGAACAGATATACGCCGCGCTCGGCCGCGTAGCGTCGCAGCGCGCGCCACTGCCAGTCGAAATGCCACTGCTCGCGGCGCCGCCGCTCCAGCTCGCCGGCCTCTTCCTCGGCGAAGCGCGCCAGGGCGGCGCCGTCGCGGGTGCGGTAGGGCTGCGGCCATTGCCACCAGGGGCCGTGGAAGCGCGCGGCGAGCGTCTCGAACAGCACATAGTCCTCGAGCCAGTCAGCCGCGCCGCGGCGAAAGCCCTGGTAGTCCTCCTGCTGAGTGGCGGCGTCGGGGAGCTCGTACTGATCGATCATCGCGGGCTCGCCGGCCGCGTCCGAGCGCGCCCAGTAGGGCGAACCGGTGCTGCCCGGAGCGCCGAGCGGCAGCACCTGCCAGATCGAGAAGCCGGCCTGCGTGAGCCAGTCCACGAAGGCGCGCGCCGCCGCGCCGAGGG
>JASHSK010000158.1 GCA_030038755.1 Gammaproteobacteria bacterium | reverse complement strand
CGCCGCAATCAGCCCACGTGAGACGCGAGCTGCGTTAATGAGCCGAGCACATTGTCTGGCTCTGCGCCAAGGCGCTCGGGCGGCGCCTTATTCCGATTGATCCAGAAGCTGCGAAAGCCAAACGTACGTGCGCCGCACGCGTCCCAATGATTGGCCGACACGAACCCGATGCGAGACGCGTCCAGCCGCAAGGTGTCGGCCGCGAGCTGATAGACGCGCGGATGGGGTTTGAAGAGACGCACGGCGTCAACGCTCAAGACCACTTCGAAACGCCCCTGCAGGCCAGCGTTTCGCACCAGGGCTTCGAGCATCGGCGGCGAGCCGTTCGACAAAATTGCACATCTACGACCACCCAATGCGCGCAACGCCGCGATCGTATCGGGGAACATCCGCAGATTGCGATATGCGAGCAGCAACCGGTCGATCATCGCGTGAGTGCACTGCACGCCAAAGCTGTCGCACGTAGATCGCAGCGCATCGACAGTCAAACTCTCGAAATCGACGTACCGCCCCATGAGCGTGCGTAGCCATGAATACTCGAGTTGTTTCAACCGCCACGCGCGACCGATGGCTTCACCCTGGCCTGGCCACGCGGCCTCACACACAGAGTGCAAGTCTGCAACATCAAACAGAGTTCCGTAGGCGTCAAATACCAACGCATCCATGGATAGCCTCCAGGAAAGACCCTTCGGGCAGCCAGCGTGCTTTTCCTGGATCCCGTTGACGTCACTCTACACTGCCGGTGCGGGACCCGATCGCGCGCGGCTCGTTTTGAGGCGCGGCGTGGCGTGCGGGGCGACGAGGCCCATGGACTCCGGCAGATCGTCACGGCCAGGCGGCCCATCTGAGCCCGGTGATACCTGGCGGCGGCGCTCAACGAGCCGGCCCTGCCGGCGTTTACCCGGGAATTTGGCGGCTGAGGAAGCGGGCGGACCCGCAGGCCGCGAGGATCGGTATTTGGCGGCCGCTGCAGTTCGAGTACACTCGATTGACACACCCCGGCCTCACCGGGGGCGGGGGGAAGCCCATGCAGCGGATGTCGAGGGGTACGGTCGGACCCTGGCTGACGGCGGGTATTCTGACGGTCGGGGCACTCGGCGGCGCGCAGGCGGCCGGCGATTCGCTGCTGGCGGACGGGCCGGTGAGCTACACCGCGGCCCAGGCCGCACGCGGCAGGATCAGCTACGACGGCTACTGCGCCTCCTGTCACGGCGGCAATCTGGACGACGGGCAGTTCGGCCCGCCCGTCAAGGGGACGACATTCCGCGCACAGTGGCACGCCCAGTCGGCCGCGGCATTCGAGACCTTCGTCGCCACACGCATGCCACCGTCCGGTCCGGTCGGGCTGGACAGCCAGGCCTACGCCGACATCGATGCGTACCTGCTGCAGCAGAACGGCGAGCCTGCGGGCGCAAGCGAGCTGGTTGCCGCGCGAGTGCCGCCGAGGACCCGCGGGGGGCCGCCCGCCGGCGGCGACAACTTCGCGAACCCTGACAATCAGGACGCGCTGTATCGACAGGCCGAGGCGGCGATCGCCGCGACGCTCGCGCACGTGCAGCCGGTCAGCGATGAGATGCTGCGCGATCCGCCCGCGGCCGACTGGCTGATGTGGCGTCGCACCTACGATTCGCAGGGCTTCAGTCCCCTGACGCAGATCAACCGCGGCAATGTCGCGCACCTGCGGATGGCCTGGTCGCTCGCGCTGCCGATCGGCGGCAATGAGATCACCCCGCTGGTGCACGATGGGGTGCTGTTCATCGAGAGCGCCGACACCATCGAGGCGCTCGACGCCGCCAGCGGTCGGCAGCTCTGGCAGTACGTACGCGCGCTGCCCGCGGGCCTGCGCAACGGGCGCGGGTCGCGCATGAAGGGAATGGCCATCTACCAGGATCTGCTCTACGCGCCCACGCCGGACGGGCACGTCGTGGCTCTCGACGTACACAACGGCAACGTGCGCTGGGATCACGAGGTCATCGCGCCCGCCCGGGGCGTGAGCCTCGATGGCGGACCGATCGTCGTGAACGGCAAGGTGATCATCGGGGTGAGCCTCGGCGTCAATACCGCCGGTGGGAACTTCATCGTGGGCCTCGACGCGCACAGCGGCGCGCAGCTCTGGCTCTTCCACACCATCGCGCAGCCCGGAGAGCCCGGCGGGAACAGCTGGAACGGGGCGCCCTTCAACCAGCGTTACGGCTCGGGCGTGTGGACCGCGGGCAGCTATGATCCGAAGCTGAACCAGCTGTACTTCGGCACCGGCAATACCTACGACGTCGGCACGCTCCTGCAGCCGTATGACCCGCCGGCGGCCGCCTCCAGCCCGCCGGACGTCTCCAGGGATGCGCTCTACACCGACTCGACGCTTGCGCTGGATCCGGACACCGGCAAGCTCGACTGGTACTACCAGCACTTCAACGGCGACGTCTGGGACCAGGACTGGGTGTTCGAGCAGACGCTGCTGACGCTGCCGATCGACGGCCGAGCGCACCGGCTGCTCGTGACCGGCGGCAAGCTTGCGATTTTCGATGCGCTCGACCGCGACGATGGGCGCTACGAATTCTCCAAGGATGCGGGGCTGCAGAACCTGGTGACCCACATCGATCCGCGCACCGGCAGCAAGACCTTCGATCCGGCGCTCACGCCGATCGGGGGCAAGAGCTACCTCGTCTGCCCGAGCACATGGGGCGCTCGCAACTGGATCGCCACCTCCTATGATCCGAGCACCGACATGCTCTACGTACCGTTGCTCGAGGCTTGCATGAATTACAGCTGGGTCCCGCGCTCGCCTGCCGAGGTGGCCGCCGGCGGCGATGACCTGCACGGCATGATGCGGCCGCGACCCAACAGCGACGGCGAGTTCGGACGTATCGAGGCGATCAACCTGCGCACGCGCCAGATCGTCTGGACGCACCGCCAGCGCGCCCCGCTCACCAGCTCGATGCTCGCCTCGGCGGGCGGGGTGCTGTTCAGCGGCTCGCACGATCGCGTGTTTCGCGCCTATGACCAGGCCACGGGGCAGCCGCTGTGGCAGGCCGTGCTGAACGCGTCGCCGAACTCCACGCCGATCACCTACACCGCCCACGGGGTGCAGTACGTCGCGGTGGTGGCCGGCGGCGGCGGGCCGCTCGATGCCGCCATCGGCACCATGACTCCCGAGATCGGGAGCCCCCCCGGTGGCACGACGCTGTGGGTGTTCCGCCTGCCGGCGCCGAGCGGCTCGCTCGCGGCGCGCGCGCCCAAGCACTGACGGCGCTGGCGGGTCCCGGACGCATGAGCGCGGACAGCAGTGACGCAAACGCCCGGCAGGCGCAGGCGCAAAGGCGCCGTGAGCTCGGAAAGGTACTTACACGTTCGTTTGGGGGATCATCAATGAATAATGCTGCGGGCCTGTCGCGTCTCATAGTTCGCCTTGGAATCGTAGCCGGGCTTTCCGCTCTGATTGGAATCGCGCACGCCCAGCGACCGCCCACCGCGACCCTCGGTTCCGGCCCCTTCCTTTACCACACGCTCGGCACGGATTTTCGCGTCGTCGTGGTCACCAGGGAATTGGTTCATCCGTGGGGCATGGCCTTCCTGCCCGATGGATCGATCCTGGTCACCGAGCGGCCCGGTCGCCTGCGTATCATTCGCAACGGCGTGCTCGATCCCACGCCAATCTCCGGTGTGCCGCCCGTGTACCCCAAGGGAATAAATGGATTACTCGACATCGCTCTGCATCCCAACTTCGCCCGGAATCATTACGTTTATCTCTCCTACAACAAGCCCGGCCCGGATCTCGGTCCCAACGATGTGCCCGACAGTGTCCGTGCACCTGCCGCCATCATGGGGCCCAAAGGGCCGGGTAAAACCATGATCGACGCCGTCGCGCGCGGCGTTTGGAACGGCCATGCCCTTACGCACGTTCGCGATATATTCGTCGATAACACCGTGATAGACGACAGCGTCGGCTTCATCGCCCAGGACTCCGGCGTCAGAATCGTCTTCGGTCGCGACGGCAAGCTCTATGTGAGCACCGGCGCTCCCAATACTCCGGCCAATTCCGGGAAGTATGCCCATTCGAGAGGCGGAGCCGCACAGGACCCCAGCAGCGACGACGGCAAAGTTCTGCGCCTCAACGACGACGGCACCATCCCCAGGGATAATCCCTTCGTCGGCAGGCCCGGCTACAGGCCCGAGATATACACGATGGGCAATCGCAATATGCTCGGTATGGCTGTCGATCCGTTCACCGGAGCGCTTTGGGAGGATGAAAACGGCCCGCAGGATGACGACAAGCTCATCATCCTCAAGCCCGGCGCGAATTATGGCTGGCCCATCGTGGGTGTCGGCTACGACTATAGCGGCGATCACATCGGTGGCCCCGTCGCGCTCGGCGATCCGTCTGCCGTGAACCCGGGTTACCTCAATGGTTATTTGCCGGGAATCGAGCAGCCCTTTCTGATCTGGGTTCCGGCGATAGCCCCGTCGGGCCTGGCATTCTACACAGGCGATCAGTTTGCGAAGTGGAAGGGCAGTATCTTCGTCGGCTCACTGAAATATCG